>NZ_VRKW01000001.1:309756-619512 GCF_009746715.1 Ketobacter sp. MCCC 1A13808 | reverse complement strand
ACACTTGAGGATGCCTGCAAACTGATAGCTGACCGTGCCCGCTTGATGGGTGAAACAGAGCGGGGCAGTATGCTCGTGGTTTTTGCCAACGAGTCGGATACGGAGAGTTTAATCCGGAATCACGATGATGTATCGGTTTGTGCTGTAAACGGGCCGCTCAATACAGTGGTCGGTGGTAAGCCTGAGCACATCGAAGCGCTGCAAACCGAGCTAAAGCAACAACAGGTAGATTGCCGGCTGTTGCCGGTTCAGCATGCGTTCCATACCCAGGCAATGGAGCCGATTCTGGACCAGTTCCACAGTCGTATCGAGCAACTGCAATACACGACACCGCGCATACGAGTGCTGTCCAATTTGAACGGTCAGCACCTGGGCAAGCAAATGGCTTGTGCGGATTATTGGGTACAGCAAATCCGTCAGCCGGTGAACTTTCTGGCTTGCGCCAACAGTATCATTGAGGCCGGCGTAGACCTGGCGCTGGAAATCGGACCCGGCGCGGCCCTGCTTTCTATGCTGCAGGATACCCATGCAGCAGTGACTGCAGCAGATGAACTGGTTACGGTCGCGAGCCAGCAAAAAAACCGATGCGGGCTGGATACGTTGACCCACAGTCTGGCTCAAATTTATGTGGCCGGAATCGACCTGAACTGGGCCAATATCATGCCGGCAAAAGAAGTCTCTCCGGTGATCTTGCCGACCTATGCCTTTCAGCGAAAAAGTTATTGGAACGACACCTTGCGCGCCCATCTTGAGCGTCAGGAATTGCCAGAGAAAGCCAAAAACTGGCTGTATCAGTTACGTTGGGATGTAACTCAGACCCTGAACGATCTGCCCATCGGTCAGGGAGCCTGGTTGCTGTTGTTCCCAACGTATTCCATTGCCGACGCGTTTGCCTCACAAGTGGGGGCAAATGCATCCGGGGTTACTACCGGGTGCTATGAACTCAGTGATGAGGGTGCGGTGCTGGAAGTCAGTCAGGAGCGGGAAGCCGTTCCGGCTCAAGGGCAGGCCAGTCCGTTACTGGCTCGCGTTATTGAAAAAGCAACAGCCAATTTGCCTGTCGACCCGCAAACAGAGGGCGAACGCTTACCGCTGAAGATTGTGATCTCGACCGCTCAACTTGGGCAGCTGAACAACGCTGCGCAATACGATGCGCTCACCGGCTTGATGTTGAGCATTGCCAAAACCGTGCAGCAAGCGGCTAATGTGGAGTTGTGGTTTATTACTGAATCCGCTTATGCCATTGCGGATCAGCAGCAGGAAGTGCAACCCGAGCAGGCGATGATACTGGGCTTTGCGAAAAACCTGGTGCTGGAATTGGCAGGCAAAGTACGTGCGGTTCTGGACGTGGATCAATGGAATGCGGTAGTCGCCAAACAATGTTCGCAGATTATGAGCAATGGTGTCAGCGAACCATGGATAGCGCTTCGGGAGCAACGATTGCTGGCTCCGGCGATTACCCGCGTGCAGCCCGAAAGTTTGGCCAAGCGCAATCTGAAATTGAGCGAAACCGGGTTCTATGTCATCGCCGGGGGTACTGGTTCCCTGGGCTTGGCAATTGCTGAATGGATGGTGCGGCAGGGCGCTCAACACATTGCCTTGTTAAGTCGTAGTGGCGTGGGTGACGAGGCGGCCGAACGGGTCGATGCGCTGCGTAAGCTCGGTGCCCAAATTGTCGTCCCTACGGTGGATCTGGCAGATCGTGCCGCGTTAGAGAGTATACTTGACTCCTTACGACAGGACCGTGTTCTGGCCGGAGTCGTGCACGCCGCCGGGCAATTTGAGTTGAGCCCGATTCAGGAGTTGGATACGCAGCGCTGTAGTCGCTTGATGGCGAATAAAGTGCTGGGAATGCAATGGTTGGACGAACTCACCAGTCACGACGATCTACAGTTTTTCGCTGGCTATTCTTCTATCGCCTCAGTATGGGGCTCCGCTGGGAATTTCCATTATTGTGCCGCTAACCAAGTGGTGGATGCCGTGATTCAGCGTCGCCACCAACAGGGCAAGACCGCCGTTGCACTCAACTGGGGGCCCTGGGCAGAGTCCGGAATGGTTTCCCATGAATCGGCAGATCAGGCTGAAAAACGCGGCCTGTTGCAAATCAGTCAGGCCACCGGAACGCAAACTTTCGGCAGGTTATTAGCGAGCGATCAAAACCAGTTAATCGTCGCGGATATGCTCTGGCATCGTTTTAAACCGATCATGGATATTACGGCGATGGGCAGCTTGTTCCGCTCAGTCCAGGATGTGGATTCGGTTGAGGATTTGCTGAATGTTGAGGTAGAGCTGAACCAGGAAGATTTACTGTTTAAGCAAGAGTTGGCGGAGTGTGCGCAGGAGGAGCGGGCCGAACGTTTGCTCGGTTATCTGAAACAGCAGCTAGCGAATGCGCTGCAATTGATGCCGGACGAAGTGGATGTAACCCAGCCGCTTATCGACATGGGTATTGATTCGTTAATGGCGGTGGAATTCAAAAACCGCGTCACCAAAGTAACCGAAGTCGAACTGCCGGTCGTGCGAATGCTGGGTGGTGCTAATTTGCGTGATGTAGCGCAATGGATGGCGGACGGCTATCAGGAACAGTTGGAAAATAAAACCGCTTGTGGGCAGCCGCTTTCCGAGGAAGATGAAGACGACGCTCTGATTGAAGGTGTTTTATGAGTGCTGCAGAAGGCGTCAAAGCAGCAGGTATGAAGAATGACACGCTGAAAGCGCAGCTGGAGCCCTATTTCGAACAGGGGCTGGAGCTGTGGCTTGAAAGTGGTGCGCTGCGCTTCAAAGCGCCCAAAGAACTGTTGACCAAACCCCTTATGAGTCTGCTGAAAGCCAATAAAGCAGATATTCTTGCCTGGTTGCAAACAGAGACAGAAAGCGAAGTTCAAAGCTCAGCGGAACTGATAGACGAATATCCTCTGGCCTACACCCAGGGCGCGATCTGGATGCTCTACAGGTTCGCACCCAACAGCCCGGCTTATAACACCACTTTTGCTTGCGTACTGGCTTCGCAGGTAAACGAAGATGCCGTAAGGCAGGCGTTTCATGCTTTGTTGATTCGCCATCCGGTATTGCGCACCACCTTTACTGATACTGAGTTGGGACCGCGTCAGCAAGTGTGGAGTCACATGCCGATGCCTTTGCAAATCGTTGATGGCAGCGGATGGGATGAGCCGGCTTTACAGGATTACCTGGATAAAGAAGCGGATGCGCCGTTCGATCTTAGCCATGAGCCCTGCTTAAGGGTCAAAATTGTCCGTAATTCCGTGAAGGGAGATATTCTGATTGCCACCATTCAGCATGTTGGTGCCGATCTATGGGCTTTATTGATCGTTGCTCAGGATATTAAGACCTTCTACGAAACTGCCGCTCGGGGTGATGCGGTTTCAGTGCAACCGGTGGCGGCAACCTATCGCCAGCATGTCGAATGGCAACAATCCTTTATGGACAGTGAAGAGGGCAAACGCCAACGGCGTTTTTGGCAGCGCCAGTTGCAGGGCGCACCCATCACCGTGAGTTTGCCGTCCGATTTTCAACGCCCCCCCGTTTTGCAATTGCAAACTCAAGTTTTTAAGCAGGTAGTCGGGCCTGAAACGTATCATTCCATCAAAGCGTTTTGTAAAAATAACAGCATCACGGCGTTTGTATTTGTGCAGACAGCCTTTCAAATAATGGTACAGCACCATACTCGTGCCAATGACTTTCTGCTGGGTACACCCACTATGGGACGCTCCGGAAAAGGCATGGATCAGGTGGTGGGGGATTTTGCCAATCCGGTCGTATTGCGGGCACAACCGGATTTGAGCGGGTCCTTAAAATCGCATTTCAGGAAAGTGAAGCAAACCTTGCTGGCGGCGATGGAATATCAGGAGTGCCCGTTCCCCATTGTGGTTCAGGATTGCAATCCACCCCGGGACAGTAGCCGCACACCTTTATTCCAATTGATGCTGGTCTGGCACCAAGGGAATGCGGAGATGCTGCCCAAAGACGGGTTTATCGCCGATGTTTTACCAATGTCGGGCCCCCGAGGTGCACCTTACGACGTAATGCTGGCGATCAGTGATCTGGGTGATCAGTTTGAACTTAACTGGACCTATCAGACCAGCATGTACACTCCGGCTACTATCGAGAACTATAACCGGCAATTACAGTTATTGTTCACTCGGATGGTGGCCGCCGATACCACTGAGACCGGTGATACCCTGAACTGTATTGTGCAGCGGGTGTTCAGTTCGGATGCTGCGGACTCTGATTCAAAGCACACGCCTTCTCAGATCAGTGACGCTGCCTTGATCCGGTACGATCTGGATCGCGAGCCGGAAAGCGGGCTCGAAAAGCTGGATCACTATATCGTTCGGCAAACCCTGGAAACGGGGCAGGTGGTGAATCGCTTATTCATCGCGGCAGACCAGGCGCAACTCAACGACATTGATTTTTCTGCCTTCGATGATGTCTACCCCTTACCACGCCTACCGCGAAACAGCCTGGGTGAAGTGGATCAATTTCAGTTGCTCAGATTACCTATTTTTGACCGGGCTGCGTTGGCCGATAAACTGCAAGCACAAGGCTTGAGTCACAAACAGCTGGTGTTGATGCGGGACAGCGTACTGCTACCTACCTTTACCGCCGATGAAGTGCAGCAGACGCTGCGATCTGAAGCCGCCGCGAAGCAAGCAAAAACTGAAACCGCGGCGATAGCAGCAAACCTGTTGGCAGATCGTGACGATGCATGGATGGTTGGTGAACCCTTGGCAGGGGATCAACCCTCGCATTTATTCGAAGCATTACGCAATACGGCAACCCGTTATCCCGAGAAAGGTCTTCTGTTTTTACCGAACGATTCAGAACAGATTCTGTATCGCTATTCACAGCTGCTGGAAGATGCGTACATCGCAGCCTCCGGTTTCAAGCGAGCGGGCATTCAGGCTGGTGAAATCGTGTTGTTGCAGATGCGTTTCGATCAACCCTTCTTTGCGGTGTGGTGGGGTGCTGTCTTATCGGGAATCCGGCCTTTGGTCGTTGCGACGCCGGAGCAGTACAGCAAGCGCAACGGCGTTGCGCAAAAGCTTTATAACGTAGCCCACAATTTTGCGGAGTTGGTGGTGGCTGCTGATAGCGATCGCGTAGAGCAGACGGCGGAGTGGTTGGGCGATAACAAAAAAGTGATTGATGCCGGCCAATTACTGAAGCCGGTCGCCGATTCCGCTGGTTACGAATTTAACGGTTACCATCCGGATCCGGTTGCCTTTTTACAGTTAACCTCGGGTAGCACGGGTACGCCAAAAGCCATTCAGATAACCCATAAAGGCGTCCTCCATCATGTGGCGGGATCGGCAAAATTCAACGGTTATCACACCGATGACATCAGTTTGAATTGGCTTCCTTTCGATCACGTGGTGCCTATACTTACGACCCATTTAAAAGATGTGGTGATGGGTATTCAGCAAATACAATTGCCGACTGCGCGGGTGTTGGCAGACCCGTTGCTCTGGTTAGAAACAGTGTCGCGTTTTAAAGTGGTCTTCAGTTGGGCACCTAATTTTGCGTTTCAGCGCATCATTGATGCATTAAAGTCGGCATCGGATTTACCTGATCTGGATTTGTCTGCAGTAAAAATTATTATGAATGCTGGAGAGCAGGTGCTTGCTCCGGTGGTTAAAAACTTTACCGCTGCATTATCACCCTACGGGTTACACGCGGATGCAGTGCAACCGGCATTCGGCATGGCGGAAGCCTGTACCTGTATGACCTATAACAACAACTCGTCGCAGCAAATTGCCGTGTATTTCCGTACCACAGACGACCCCACCGTAGTGGACGTGGTATCGCAACAAGCCTCAACTCACGGTTTCGTTGATCTTGGTGGCGTGATACCCGGTGTGGAAGTGCGTATTACCGACGCCCACAATCAGCTGGTGAAAGAAGGCGTCATCGGTCGAATGCAAATCCGGGGGCCGGTCATTACCCCCGGCTACCTCAATAATCCCGATGCGAATAGCGAATCTTTTGTCGGAGAGGGTTGGTTTAACTCCGGTGACCTGGGTCTGATCTGGAATAAGCGCTTAATTCTCACCGGCCGCGAAAAAGAAATGATCGTGGTTAATGGGGCAAACTATTACTGTTTCGAACTGGAGCAGGCAGTCACTGATTTGCCGGGTGTGGTGCCTACTTTTGTTGCTGCTACAGGGGTGTCGTCGGCAAATGAGGGCGGCAGCGAAGCGTTAGTGCTGTTTTATGTCAGTGACGGGTCCCAGGATGCGGCGCAATTAGAGCGCAAAATAATTGCGCGAGTGAGTGAGAGCTTCGGTGTGGTAGCCGGGTATGCCATCGAAGTTCAGGCAGACGAATTCTACAAGACCACCAGCGGTAAAATTCAACGCAGCCAGTTTAAAAAGCAATTTGAGTCTGGGTTTTATCAGCCAGCCAAGGAAGCGTTTGAGGCTCGCCACAGCGCACCAGTGGCGGTGGCCGATACCGCCTATACCGTTGATTGGTCGGTAATGCCAGTTGAAGGTGACGGCGATACTGAGGTGGTAACGCTGTTGCAGCAGACTGATCAAGAACGGCTCGCAGCGGTTCTGAAAGGATCGGACTCTAGCGCCCTTGTGGTCGACCTGGGTCGTTTTGACGATATTGATTTTCCGTCTTCGTCCGAGGCTGACACGAAAGGCCCCAGTAGTAACCCGGTAGGCTCGCGTAACGATAACGGGTTTATGTTGGCTAAACAGCTATCCTGGATAACGCGCGCGCTGAAAGAAAGCGGATACCAAAAAAACCTCACCCTCTGGTCTCAAACCGGGTCGGCGGATGTGCTTTGGTTATTGAAGCCGTTGTTGGAAACTGTGCAGCAGGAGAGCGGCAACTCTGCAGTAGCCTGGATCGTTACCCCCACCCAAACTGTGCCCGCAATCCGACGTAACCCGGTATCCAGTGGTGTTGTGCGGAAAGGCAGTGTGGTATGGCAAAACGACAACTTACAACGTCAGTTGTTGCTCAAGAGTATTGCGCCTGCCGCCATCCCGGGTGAGCCCGTGGATCGCTATGGCGTTTATCTGATTAGCGGCGGATTGGGCGGTCTTGCCGAACCGTTGTGCGAATACCTGATACAACAGCGTAAGGCGAAAGTGATCCTGGCGGGGCGTTCTGAGCTGTCCGCTCACCCACAAAAGCAAGCTCGCCTCAACCAACTCAGGGCACGCTTTGGTGAGAGCAAATTGCAATATGTGATGTTGCCGGATTGGCAGCCGAGCACGCTACAACACCAAATCGCCTCCGCTTTGCAGAAATGTGAGGCCAAACAACTGAATGGTATCTTCCATCTGGCTGGTCAGCTTTCTATGCAAAGTCTTGAGGACTTAACGGAAAATCATTGGCAGCAAGCCGTGCAGGCGAAAATGGAAGGAGCCTATAATCTGGCAAGTTACCTCAACACCCATTGGCCGCGCAGCATCTTTATTCAATATGGTTCGATAAACGGGTTTTTCGGTGGCCAGAATGCAGCTGCGTATAGTTTTGCCAATGCTGTTCAAAGCCGGCTTACTAATATCTTGAACAGTCGTACCCGGATTCGCAGCTGGTGCTTGAACTGGAGCGTCTGGCAGGGTACGGGGATGGCCACCGGTTTTAGTCAGGTCGAACTGCAGATGGCTCGTAATAAGGGGTTTATCCCCCTTTCTGAAAGCCGAGACTCTGTCTGGCTGGAAAAGCTATTGCAAATGCCACCGCAAAACTATTTTGTCGGTCTTGATTCACAGCATGCGGAAATTCGTCAGCAAAGTAGTCCATTCTGCCGTAGCAAACAGCAGTGGGATTTTTATTTGGAGTCCGCAGAAGATGCAGCCGGGCATTCAGATATGGATGCGATTCGCCAGTTAATCCAGCAACATATAGTGCAGCCTTATCCGCAGGTGCAGAGTCTTGATCTCGAATTTCACACAATTAACGAAGCGTTCCCAAGAGAGAGTGATGGGGCGTTGTCCTATGAGCGGCTTCGACAGTTGGGCCAGTTGCGGCAACAACAAGCTGACCAGGGGGAGCAACCAGAGACTGAAACGGAACGAGCCATTGCGGCTATCTGGAGTGATATCTTGGGGCAACCGGTGAACGACGTCACGCGGTCCTTTTTCGAATATGGTGGTCACTCCATTAACGCTACCCAGGTGATTGCGTCGATCAACAATAAATTGGCTTTGCCTGTAACCGTTGCGCATCTATTTCAATACCCGACGATACGTGAACTGGCGACGGTGGTATCACAGGGTGCGATGAAAGATATGTTGTCTCTGACCCTTAATGAATGCCTGCAACGGGCAGACCGTTATCGCTTGGATGAGGTGAACAACGAGGTAAACTCCGGCCAGACTTTGGTGTTCTTGCCTACCGCACTCGGGGTACCCGGTGTCTATGGGCAGATGATCGGTGCCTTATCGGGTTGTAAGTCTGTGGTTGCCAGTATGCCGTTTAACGGGGCAGATCGGGCAGGCCTGCAACAGGCTGCGGCAGAGTTTATAACGTTGTTAAAGCAGGCCGGCCTCGATAACAACAAAACCACATTGGTGGGCTGGTCCCTGGCCGGCGTGTTGGGCTATGAAATGTTGCGCCAGCTTTCCAGCGCGGCTGCTCCGGAAGAGACGTTACCGAAGCTGGTTATGCTGGATAGCGGTTTTGCCGATGGCCTGCACGAGATTACATTCGATAATGATTTTCAACTGTTGATGTTTGCAGTTGAATTAGGACTGGGTATGGAACACTTTGCCGAATTTAACCGGCAACCGGATCCCGATACAAAGATACACTGGCTGAAACAATATCTAGAAACAATTAGCATTGAAGTTGACGAGCTTATATTGCTAGAGTGGTGGAGCGCATACGAAAGTCGATTACACAGTTTGCTTACTTATAAGACCGAAAAAACGCTGATACAAAACGCCGATATCAGTTTACTAAAAGCATCGTTGCACACCCACGGTCGGCCAGACCTCGGGTGGGATGACGAAAATAATATTATAAAATGGACGTCAGTCCAGGAAGACCACCAAGGCATCGTTAAGAGTGCCGCGGTGATTGATTGGATAAAGACGCAATTACAATAAATAAGAGAGATGACCAATGGGACGCATTACCGCAAGGAAATCCAGTTTTTCTCTGCCTCCGGTATTAACGTTGTTGGTGCTACTGTGTTTCACACCAGGGGGGCTGGAAGCCGCGGGTTTTTCCGCCGCCAGCAGGTGTAACCCGATCGCTGTGGACACTTGCGCTTTGCCTTTTCCCAGTGATGTTTTCCGTAACACAGTAGGACGTTACAACTATAGCAATACCATTCTCGATCGCCGTACCACGGGCTCAGTGCGACAACTGGCGCCGGCAAGATTGCAGTTTCCTTCCAGTTTCATGCCTTCAGAAATTTTAAATCGAAGCACTGGCTTTTCCGCGTTAGGGCCGGTGTTATTTGAACTCAATGAGTGGCCGTTCACTGACATTCCCGAGGACGGTGAAGGCGTTTTACACGTTTACAATATGAAAACCGGTGAAAGGGTGCCGATGATTGTGTCGCTGAATAAAGCCGCGCAGGCGAAGCTTAGCCCCGGCCGGGGCAGGCCGGTTGTGAGTGCCTGGCCGCGCACCCGCTTTGAATTCGGAGAACGCTATATTGCAGTCTTGTTTCAGTCGGGATTCAACGACGTGGTGGGACTAAACGGCAATGATTTGTTTCAACCAACAGAGGGCGTCACCAAAGCACTCAACGGTGAGGCCGGCTGGATCCTGAATTACACCTATACCGCACCGGTTAATAGCTTGCGGGAACTGGGTATCCCCTTTGACAATATTCTTTCCTTCACCTGGTTCACAGTGAAGGATGAAGATGAGGTGACCCAGCCGATGCAGGACATGGTTGCAACTGCATTGGAATACCCGAATTACGCAACCGAATTGGAAGTGGCTAAGACCATGGGCGACCCGGATTACGAGTTGGTCGCGCTGAAAGGTCAGCTATCCATGGTGAATTTTCGGGATGAAGACGGTGGCGTATACCCACCCTATGCGCCCATTCAGGATCTATCCCGCCGCCGGGTTGAATTTATTATGAGCCTGCCTAAGTGGGAGCAGGATAGCCCTGTGCCTGTCGCCGTGTTTGGACACGGCCTGGGAAACTTTAAAGAATTTACCCACGACGGGTTTATAATGGGTGATCGCCTTGGAATGGCAACGATTGCCATCGATCATCCTAATCACGGCTCCCGGGTTACCACTTTTGATGTGTTAAAAGAGCCACATATTTCTATGGCGGTTTCGACACCCCTCACGATCATGCAGTTGCTGGGTATGTTTGTACAAGCGACAGTGGACCAAAATGTGGTGATTCATACGACCAAGCACGGGTTACCGGAATTGTTGGCGAGCTGGTCCAACCCTGAGTATCCGAACGTGCCCAGATTAGACTCCGACAGAGTGATGTTTGACGGTATGTCATTAGGTGGCATGTTAGGAATGGGGATAGGAGCAACTGCACCGGATCTGCAAGGGGTTTATCTTGTGAATGGAACCGGCAGTCTTATGCAGGCATTCACCGAGTCAACATTCTGGCCCAGTTTCACCAGTCATGTCGTTCCGTTGAACATGAATGGTGCCGAGATGATGTTCGTGGTTGGAATGATGCAACATTATCTGGATATAGCGGATGGCAATAATTTCGCTCAGTATTATCGCAATCCACCCGATGGCCGGTCTGAGCGTCCCTTGGGTATGCATTATTCGCTGGGTGACGGCAGTTTCCCAAACAATTCTTCCCTGGCCACGGCGAAATTGGTCGACTTGCCATTGCTGAAAGAGGTTATCGAGCCGGTCCCGGATCTCCGTTTCGGGGAAACCGGAGCTGACGATTTCGAAAACGGATACGGAATAGTGCAGAGTGGCTTTGGCTTGGAGCTGGCAAACCAATCTTTAGAGTCTTTGAAAGAACTGGACTTGGACAATAAGTTCGGTCAGTTGGACGATACGATTCTGACCGGTTTAATTGGTGTCGATCTTTCTTCTATCCCCGGTGGTAGCGATACCACCGGCTACCTGGCAAACCTGATCGGTGTGGGCGATGCCCAGTCTATTGATGATCTATTGGATCAGGTTTATTCGGGTGAGCTGGACGATTTTCTGACCCACTTTAATCGTGGTAGCGAAGCCGCGTTGCACCATGCCATTGACTGGCGCTGTCAGCTTTTTTCACTGAGCGCCGATCTTTGTGCGAATGCCAAGCAACTGGCATCAGACGATGTAAAAAATGGCGTCACTAACGGTTTGCCGGATCTGGGCGGCGGTGGTGATGTTGTTGATGATACAGTGGACCAAATCACTGATGTCATCGACACCGGGCTCAGTAACATTCAGGTCACGGAGGGCAGTGGTGGCTCATTCAGCTGGGTCAATCTGGTCGTACTTGGCTTAATCCTTATCTGGTATCAATCTGCGGCGACGCCCGTTGTTCGCGCGAATGCGGTTAGCCGGAGATCACGTTGATCAAATCGGCAAAGCAGTATCTGTCGATACCTCGTTTCAGGATTATTGTTGCAGCAATCAGCTCTGCCATCACTTGGTTCGCCTGGGCTTATTGGGCGAACCGGCACGATCCTCAACAGGCTATTGTTTCAGCTTTTTATCAGGGCGGCGTAAACCTTTTCACCACGGCCGTGGGCAGTTCGGCATTGGAATGGTTATTCAACAAAATGGGTGACACGATCTTCGGGCGTATCAGTTGTGTGTTCATTGTCAGTAGTTGTTCCCTTAGCCTGATGTTGACAGCGCATCTGTACGCCGCTACTCCCAATCTTCTGCTCACAGTGTTGCCGGTTTATATCGTTGTCTTACTTTTTTGCAGTAGCTACATTATCGGACTCAGTAAAATAAAAACAAACTATGATAACCAAGAAGTGGCAACGTAAAATCGGGCGTACATTGCTGTATTCAGCTTTGTTGCCGATAACATCTTCTGCTTTCGCAGAGTGGGGCTCGGTATCCGGTTGGGTGAATGCTCAAACCCGTTTTTATCCGGATACCAGCGAATATGTGGAAGAGCAAACCTATCCTGCCGCCGCTTTTGAGCTGACTTATTCCCAGGATCTGGGAGATAGTGATCAGTTCATCGCGACTTTGTTCGCTCGTGGCGATAGTGTTGATGATGAACGGAATTATCTGGATGCACGGGAATTTTTATGGCTGCATCACGGCGAGAACTTTCAAACCCGTGTTGGCGTAGGCCAGGTCTCCTGGGGCGTTAATGAAATATTCAAAATCACGGATCTGATTAATCAGAAGGACAGGGCAGAACTGCCTTTTCAGAAGAAATTGGGTCAACCGATGGCCTCGCTTTCCTTTTACTGGGGTGAGCAGCTCATCGAGCTATATGCAATGTACGATGTCAGGCCAGCGTGGTATCCGGGTGAAGATGGCCGTTTACGTTACCCTTTGTTGATCGACGCGGATAATCAGAAATACGACCGGGGAAAAACCGGTAAGACCGATTTTGCTGCCAAGTGGAAAACCCGGTGGGGTGATATGGATATCAGCCTTTCACACTTTTACGGTGTCACTCGAGACCCGTATTTTATTTTCAATTACGACTTTGCTGACCCTCTTCTGATTCCGGTTTATGAAAAAGTCAATCAAACGTCGATTGATCTGGTGTATCCCTGGGGTGATGTTCTGCTGAAAGCAGAAGCGACTTACCAAACAGGGTCGATTGAGCAATTTGAATCGGTGGTTGGCGGGTTCGAGTATACCCAGGGTGGTTTATTTGATTCCAATCTGGATCTAACCTGGTATGTGGAGGCCATTTGGGACAGCCGGGATCAGATTGATGGCACTTTATTTGATCATGATATCGGCATAGCCGGACGCCTGGCATTAAACGATGCACGCGACAGTAACCTGGTGTTGGGAGTGGTAGCTGACTACGAATACGATGAAGCTTTCGGTTATTTTTTCTGGACTAATACCTTTGGTTCTTCCTGGACACTGAACATTACCGGCCAGTATTTTCTGGCCAACGAGCCGCGCCTGGACCCGGCTGAGTACGCTTCAGAAATACAAGCGTTCACCGATGAGATTGAAGCAGGCACGACACCCATACCGCAACAGGTCATAGACGACATGTTGGCGCTGTATGAAGGGACTACGATCGGTAAAAAGCAATTTGATCGTGTGGTGGAAGAGTTCGATAGAATTCAGATTGATCCCACCGGTTATTCCGAGGATGTCGATTTTGATAATGTACCCCAAACGCTATTCGATCTGATAAGGATTTCAGACAACTCCCAAAAAATGAACCTGATCGAAAGGGACGCCTATATTCAGGTCGATGTTTTTTATCATTTCTAGAGGTGTGTGCGAGATGTTTCGATTACTAGCAACCGTTTTATTCGCGATGACCGCCAGTTGGGTTGTCGCGGAACCCCAGACAGGATTACAAATCGTTGAAAAGGCCAAACAAAATGGGAAGGGGTTTGAGGACATGACCCATAAAGTCAAAATGATCCTCATTGACGATAAAGGCGAAACCACAGAGCGGGAAATGTTGGTGAAAGCCATGACCGACACAAATGGGGACGCCTATAGCATGTCTATTTTTACTGCGCCACGTCGAGAGAACGGCATCTCGTTACTCACCGTCGCAGAGAAAGGCGGGGACGATAAACAGTACCTTTATCTTCCGTCAACACGTCGGGTGAAGCGGATTACCAGTTCCAACAAGGGTTCTTCGTTCCGGGGCAGCGAATTCACCTTTGAAGATTTATCCGATCAGAACGTGGCGGACTATCGTTTCGAATTAGTTAAAGAAGCACCCTGTGGTGATCAGACCTGCTTTGTAGTCGATCGTTTTCCGAAGTCCGGTGAATCCGGTTATAGCAAAACCCAGATGTGGATCGATACCGTTTATTATCGCCCCATAAAGGCAGACTTTTTCGATCAGGATGGTAAGTTGCTAAAGACCATGGAAACAGACAATTATCGATTGTTTAATGAAAAGTTCTGGAATCCGGAAACCGTAACAATGGCAAATCATCAAAGTGGCAACAGCACCAAAATGGTATCGCTGGAATTGAAAATGAACACCGGGTTGCGAACGTCGGAGTTCACTGAGCTGGCTATGCGCAATTGGCGATGAACTCACTCGGCTGAAAGTTTGCCCGTAATAAAAAAGGCCTGATATTACTCAGGCCTTTTTTATTGTCAGGATTTAATAATGTCAGAAAGATTCAAGGAACTTTAATTCAGAGGGTATAATTGCATCGTATTGCGCTTTGTACTGTTGACCGTATTGTTTTTTAAATTCTCTAGGAGATTCACCGGTCCACTTTTTAAAGGCTTTGCTGAACGCAGATGAATCGCAAAAGCCCAGCATTAATGCAATTTCGGTTATGCATTTATCGCTTTTAGTCAGATAGCTGATGGCAAATTCTCGTCGCAACAAGTCCAATTCGTTTTGAAAATTGGTGCCCATGCTGTTGAGCTGTCTTCGTAAAGTACGGCCGCTCATGCCTAACTTGCGGGCTGCACATTCCAACGATGGAAAAGCGCCGACACTCTGAATCAATACTAACCGCAGTTTCTTTGGTAGATAGTTCAGGTTGATCGGCGGGATAGATTTAAGGAAGTCTTCTTCTGCCATGCGAGCAATCCCCTGGTTAGCTAATAATAGTTCTTTTTGTGCCAGTTTTTTGGATACTACAAACTCGGTATGATCTGTGTTGAATTTAATTTTGCAATTGAAATAGCGCTCGTAGATATTCTCGTAAGCGGGCGGAGGGTAAGGGAAGCCGACGTATTCCGGCTGGTATTCTTTGCCCAATAAAAACTGAAGAATATTTTTGAAGTTCACCGTTATTGATTCGGCAAAGAAATGAGAGAACGGATGCAGTGACAATACTTCGATGATGCGCAGGCCCACAGTATTCTTCGTTTCAAAATATTCCATACTGAACGGCGGGAAGGCTTTTTCGCACAGGCTGGCGGCCGCCTGCAGGCACTCCGCGTAGGTCCGTTGCGCCATTGCAGACACTCCGGCCATGCCGTGACAGGTCAATCGCATTTGTTGTCCCACGGCTAACCCTGCATAGGGCATATTAAGGGCATCCATGATTACTTTAATCATTGATAGGATTTCGTTGAGCGAGAATGGTGTAGAGCGGTCTGATAGTGCATTCAGGTCAACCCCGGTTAATCGGGATAGTTCCGGTTTCGGGAGCCCCAGTTGTTCCGGCAACTCAAGATAGGCTGACACATATTCGGGCAATATAATTGCGGTATCTTGATCCATGGTCATTATTATTTTTTTTATGATTGGGTGGGATTCAGCTTTAATTCTAGAAGACCTGAGTCGTGATTTATTATTGTTAAAGTGTACATACTTAGTCAGTTTGTGTTGCATAAAGTAAATGTGGGCGTGTAAATGCGGCAAATAGGAATGGCTATCGGTCAATTTAGGACAGATTTGTTCGAAATATTTAATTTCGACTGATTGAGAGCTAAGGGGTATACTGCTCGTCCCTTGAAAAGCGATGGACAATTGTGCTAATGAATCAATAAGTGGCCGTTGTCTGACCAGTTTGCAGGTAAATTTCGCTTATGAGAACGATATGGCATGCAGTTGGCACGTAGATGGCATGCAGTTGGCCTATTGGGGGTATAACCCTACGCATTATAGTTGGTCTGAAAATCGACTTTTTTTGTTAAGAAGTAGCTAATCACCGTTTTGGTAATTAGATCGTTCGCATCCAGCTGAGATACTGACCTGAACCCACCTAGTTTTATGACTGCATAAGGAAATGTAATGGAACGGATATCGTTACTCGATGATTTGTTTTTGTGGTTGGAAAGAAGAAGCCAGCCCCTGCACGTTGCCGGACTACTTATTTTCGAAAAGCCAAAGGGCGCTCCTGCTAATTTTATTAGCGATATGGCAGAGTTTATCCGTCAATACGATCAACCCTCAGCGCCGTTCAATCAACGACTGGTTTCACGAAAGCGGGGCCATTTCTGGAAGCACGACAGTAGCTTCGATCTGGACCATCATTTTCGACACGTGGCACTGCCCAAACCCGGTGGTGTGAAAGAGTTACTGACGTTTGTTTCTATTGAGCACAGTAATTTACTGGATCGCAGCAGGCCGCTGTGGGAAAGCTATTTGATTGAGCAGATGCACGGCCGACATTTTGCAATGTACAACAAAGTCCATCATTCGGTGTTGGACGGAGTGTCCGGGGTTCGCGCCACAATACAGTCACTCTCTACCGATCCAGAGCAGCGAGACATGCCTCCTTTCTGGCAAATGCCTGCCTTGGATCCGGTATTCCCGCAGGAAGCGGAATCACCAGGACGGTTTGCTGCGTTAAAGAAATTGTCCGGCATGGCAAGCCGCCAGGTTTCCAGTGTGCCCACTGTTGTTAAGGCTCTTTATCAGACAGTGCAAGCTGCGTCTAAGGATCCCGAATATAGCAATGTGTTTAAAGCACCACCCAGTAAGCTTAACCAACCAATCACTGGTTCCCGTCGTTTTGTTGCTCAATCCTATGAACGGGCACGATTGAAAGCGATTGCAACTCAAACCGGGTCCACCACTAACGATATTGTTTTGGCGTTGAGTGCGACGGCATTACGGAATTATTTGGCCTCCATGGATAGCTTGCCGGATGACCCTCTGATTGCAATGGTGCCGGTTTCATTGCGCACAGATGACAGTGTTGGCGGGAATCAGGTAGCCGCCATACTGGCTAACCTGGGCACTCACAAAGAAGATCCGCTTGATCGTCTGAATATCGTAAAAGATTCAGTCCAGCAAGCAAAAGCTAAGTTTGGTCAAATGAGCAAGGAAGAAATCGTTAACTACACCGCCTTGTCGCTGGCTCCCACCGGATTGACCGTGCTAACTGGGCTATTACCGAAATGGCTGGCTTTTAACGTGGTCATCTCCAGTGTGCCAGGCACCACGGATACGCTGTACTGGAACGGTGCCAAAATGGAACGTTATTACCCGGTGTCAGCCATAGTGAACCAAATGGCCCTGAATATTACTTTGGTTCACTATGAGGACAGGTTGGAGTTTGGCATTGTTGGTTGTAGGCGGACACTACCCAGTATGCAGCGCTTGTTAGGCTTTCTGGATGATGCTATTTCTGAATTGGAAGCGGTGGTGGGTATCGCCGATTCGAAACAGGTAAAAGGCGCATCAACCAGGAAGACAAAGATCGCTTTTCTGGACCGTACCCGCGAAGAGCACGCCTAAGTCCATGTCGCATCAAGGCTTTTATAAAAGTGAACATCTTGTGACAAAAATAGACTTATAAAAACACTTGCTTGACTATATTAACCTATTTACAGTGTACGCATGTGCACTGTAAATAGGAGCTCGTCATGCCGCTATCTTCTTCTGCTCGCCCGGTTGCTTCTCCATCACCGGCCAAGCGTCATACTTCCTTCCATTGGCTGTTTGGGTTATTTACGCTGGCGATGCGCAGCGGCGGTGAACTCACTCGCGTGGCCGGTGAGATGCATCACACTGTGACGGCAGCTCCAATGCCCTGGGACGCCAAGCACCAGGCTGATTTCAGTAAGGCGCCGAAGGTTTACAAGTTGGTAAAACTGGTCTTCGAATATGGATCAGACAGCATTCACCAGTGGGTCAACCGCTTGCCTGGTCAGACGCCTGCATCCGGGGCATTGGTTAGGATGCGCAGCGCGTTGAATGGTGTGGTGGGGGATAAATTGGTCGAATGGGATCACCTCCTGGCGATGGGCATGGAGACGGTTGATGAGCTGGGCAATGATATTCAGTTGAGTCAGCTAAATCTTCAAAAACGCAAGAGCCTGGTTTTGTTCGTGCACGGTCTGTGCTTGAGTGAACACGATTGGCAAGGCCCGGGTCACAGTGAGTTGGTGGCCAAATTACGTGAGCAAGGTCATCAGGTGGCTTGGATTCGTTATAACACAGGCCTGCCGATTTGGGAAAACGGAAGGCAGCTTGCAGAGTTGCTTGACCAGTATTGGACACAAACGAAACCCAGAAAAAGTTCGATTACCATGATTGGTCACAGTATGGGTGGCCTGGTTATCCGCAGTGCTAATCATTATGCAGAAAAACAACGTCATGCTTGGCTAGCGGCCTCCCATAACGCCGCCTATCTGGCGAGCCCCCACGCCGGTGCGCCGTTGGAAAAAATCGGCAACTTCAGTAATTCCATGTTGGGTGCGACCCCCTATTCAAAGCCGCTAATGGCGCTAGGTAACATCCGTAGCAGGGGGATCCGGAGCCTGCGACACGCCAATGTAACCGAACCGGAGCATGAGAACGCGCCACAACCCTGGTTGCCGATGAGTGATAAAAGCCATCATTTGCTGGTCGGTGCCAGGCGGTTCTATGAATCGGGCAATCGCTGGTTGGGTGACGGTTTAGTGCCGGAAGACAGCGCTATGGGAGGCCCTTACTTTCCACAGCAACATCCAAACGTTGAACGCGTGATGTTGGATCAGGTCGGGCATTTAGCACTGCTGCAAGACCATCGCATGTATGTATACCTACAGCGATGGCTGATCAAGCGCGGTGTTTTAGAGGACCAAGAGGGCGAGGGCAAAGCGGGATTTTTCAGGTAAGCCCCTTCACACTGCAGAAGCAATAACTACTTCGGCCTGAATGCGTTATTCCATGGAAATCGGTGTGCCGGATGTCTGGTTGTTTTTATTCAGGCTGGCGCTGTCCAATTCCGGTTCACATAAAAACGCTTCTATCTCATCAATTCGATCCGCGGCGTCGCGATAACCAAGCTGGATCAGCTCCCGGGTAAACGCAGAATCGAAGAGTAAGAAGCTGGTAAGATCGGCGCTTTGAGCGTCCGGTGTGCCCATGCCTTCCATCATGTAGCGAACGCTTTTCGGCATCCGGTGTTCCAGTGTTTTCGCGATGAAAGCGATGTCTGCGGAAGGCGATATAACCAGCGGGTTCACGATCCTCATTGGCTCATGATCCAAAACGGTGTTATCGCCGGTGGCGCATACGAGGGATTCCAGTTTTTCATGTTCCGTAACAAATGAATTCATGCGGTTCAGGTGATCCAGGTCGGCGTCCAGGTGATCAAGAAATATAGCATTCATCAGGGTGCCGCAAATCTGAGAAAGCGGTGGCCGTTTCAGGTCGCTGGAAAAATCAGCATCAGAGGACCATTCCGAACGCAGCAAGCTGTCGGCGGATTCCTTACAGCGAACCCCCACTGCCAATATGCGGTCAGCACCCAAGCGAATTGCGGGGCTCAAGGGTGTGACCAGACGCATAGCGCCGTCACCGAAATAGGCTGTAGAGTTTCCTGCAGGCAGTTCTACTGGCGGAAATACGATGGGAATTGCAGCGGATGCGAGAATATGAGGAACCGTAATTTCGGCATTGAGTGCGATGCGGCGACTTTTATTCCACAGTGGATGTCCTTCTTTACCTTCAATGAATGTAAACGCTCGCCCTGAATGATAACCGGTGGCGGTGATGGCCAGGGCGTAGAGGCCGCCGTCTTTTACGGCGCGCCGGATACCGGTTAAATCCAGGTATTGGGTTAGAAATCCGTATAGTGGTGTGGAGTCTACTAGTGAGGTGACGCGGCCGGCTCCGATTAATCCCCCCAGACCAAAATCCATTGCCATTCGCCCGGCGTTTTTAAGCATGGAGAGCGGATCCGTCCGGTAAACATCACTGGCTTTAAGATTTGACCAAAGCTTGACAAGCAGCTGCGCAGACGCGCTGAAATTCTGATGTTGCGAGGCAATAGCCGCGCCGTTGATGGCGCCCGCGGATGCACCAGTGATGATAGAAAATGGTGCAGAGCCATTAGCGAATGCGGGTATTTCACTAACCCGTCTCATGACTCCCGCTTGATAGGCGCCCCGTGCTCCTCCAGCAGTAAGTACCAATGCTGTCATGGGCTGGCGTACGGATGCAGAAATAGGCTGCATTCAAAAATCCTTTATGTGGCGCAAATTGGGGTTGTAATGAGTTGGCTATAAAGGTGGCAAATGCAGATTGTGTGCCAGCAGGGAAGGTGTCTCTAATGGTTTGGACATTCGGTTTGACCAGGTTAACTGTGTTAGGGAAAGGTGTGTTGCCAGTATGTAGCGATCTGCTACAATGAGATTAACTGTATCCCCTGGTTATTGAGGTCAGCAACTATGGCTAAGGCAGCATCACCCGTCCGTTTGGAAAGTAATTTAATGAACGCGGCGACCGAGGCGAGTTCGGCGCAGCACCGTAGCGCTGCAGAACAAATTGAATATTGGGCTGATATCGGGCGCAAGGTTGCTAAGATAATTGATCCTGATACGTTGCTGGCAATCAACGCGGGTCTGATCAGAATCAAGCTGGAGGAAACGACACCCGTCACCGCGAGCCCGGATGATGTGTTTGCCACATTGGGCAGTGCCCGTGAGTCCGGTGCGTTATCGGATGCGATAGCTTCCGGCTCCATTCGTTATCAGGCTTCAGCCGCCCATCCCGGTATGCTGGAACAGGTACACCCGGATGGCGAAGTGCTCATTGGTCAATTCTGTGATGGTGAGTTTCAGGTGCACTATCACGGATGAGACAATTATGGATGTTGGTCGGGGGCAATGGCGCAGGCAAAAGTACGTTTTACAATCAGGCATTAAAACCGCTCGGTATGCCATTCATCAATGCCGACTTGATAGCCAAAGATGTCTTCCCGGATGAACCTGAAATCAACAGCTATCACGCCTCCCGCTTGGCGCAAACATTGCGGTTCGAACAGTTGGACCTGGGTAAAAGTTTTTGTTTCGAAACCGTGTTTTCACACCCGTCTAAAATCGATTTTATCGCCCGCGCTAAAGCCCGTGGTTATCAGGTTATATTGGTGGTGATTCACGTGTTTTGTAGTGATCTGAACAAAGCCCGGATTGCGCAGCGGGTTGAAGAGGGTGGACACAATGTGCCCGACGATAAAGTAGTCGCCAGAATTCCCCGCACTCTTGAACATGTGGCTACGGCCATTCCCCTCTGTGACGAGGTCTGGATATTGGATAATTCCAGCCTGCAACATCCGTTTTTACCCGTGATTACCATTAAACAGGGCCAACGTCGTGAGCACGTTTGCCCGCTACCCGAATGGGCCAAAGGCTTTTAGTTTTGGTTATCCGCTGATCGAATTCAGGAACGCCATCTGCCACTCCAGATTCCGCGTTAGCTAAATTTAAACGAGATCTGTGATGGCGGGGCAGAGTCGGCTTCTATGAAGCGGACGCCAACGCCCAGTAGGCGCACTGGCATATTTTTACGTTTGAAGGCGTCATTGCATAATGTTTTGTAAATGCTTAAAGACGGCTCGCGCACCCCGCACTCCATTGTTGTGCTGGTGAAGTCAGAAAATTTTAGCTTTACGAAGGCTTTTTTGATCTGGTTGTGTTGCTTCAAGTTTTGTAAGCGACCCTGTAGCTGTTGGCACAATTCTGGAAATTTCGCCTGACAACTATTCAAATCCGGTAAATCCTCCGCGTAGGTATGTTCTACACTCAGTGATTTGCGATCGGTACGGGGTTGTACCGGGCGTTCGTCAATTCCGTGCGCCAAACGATATAAGTGTTCGCCGAAACTGCCTACCCGTTCGACAAATTCAAAGCGGTTATATTGTCGGATGTCGTTGCAAGTACGAATGCCCAGATTATGAAGGCGTGCGCAGGTCACCTTTCCCACCCCATGTAATTTTTCCACTGGCAGGGCTTTAACAAAATCATCCAGTTGCGGTGGCGGGATTACACAGAGTCCGTCCGGCTTATTCCAGTCGCTGGCTATTTTGGCCACAAATTTGTTCGGCGCTACCCCCGCTGATACGGTAATACCCACCTGTGATTTGACCTGCTTGCGAATCGCTTCAGCCATGCGCGTTGCACTACCCTGAAAATGCGGCTGTGTGCTGACATCCAGGAAAGCTTCATCCAAAGATAAAGGTTCAATTTGATCCGTATATTGCAGAAAGATACGCCGGATCTGTTGAGAGACTTGCTTGTAGTAGTGGATCCTATGAGGAAGGATAATCAGTTCCGGGCACAGGCGCTTGGCATAGGCCGACGCCATTGCGGAATGCACGCCATATTCCCGTGCCGGATAATTGCACGTGGATATGACTCCGCGACGACCGGGATCGCCCCCGACGGCTATGGGGCGATGACGTAGCGAAGGGTCATCCCGCATTTCCACGGCGGCGTAAAAACAGTCGCAATCGACATGGATGATCTTCCGCATCATGGCGCTCGGTTCCAGTTAAAAAAATCTTTGCCAAATTCGGCGTAGTGATATACTGTACAAGTATACAGTAAAAATCAACTAGTCAAAATGATCGCGGAGGCGTTGCCATGAGCTCACAGGATAAGGCGTTTGTAAGCACGGCTGTACAATTGTCAGACATATCACTATCTCATGCTCAGTTAATGCATTGGATCGCAGAATACCGAGAGATCAAAGGTACCTGGCCGGCTAAGGAACAGCTGATATCCAGTCCCGGTTACCACATTGAATTATTGGAAGATTTAGAGCGCTGGAATCTGGTTGCACAGGATAAAGAGCAGAACCTGGTGGCAAAGGAACAATGGATCAGTTTGCCGGTTGTTGGCGCGGTGGCGGCGGGAATTCCAATTGAAGCCATCGAAAACCAGCAGGGGCAGCTATCACTACCGCTGAGGTTATTCAGGGAACGCCCCACTTATTTACTGAGGGTGCGGGGCGATAGCATGAAGGACGTCGGCATTTTGAACGGCGACTTGATTGCGGTGCGTAAAACCCAGGATGTTAGCGAGGGTAAAATTATCGTAGCCCGGGTGGATAACGAAGTCACCGTGAAACGGTTAAAGCTGGCTGGAGATCAGGTTGCATTGATGCCGGAAAATACCAGCTATGAACCAATCATGGTGGCTCCGGACGAATTGGTAGTAGAGGGTGTGTTCGTCGGCGTTATCCGAGAGTCCAGGCAGTTACATTAGCAAAAAGAATTAAAACGCCGCAGGCGTCTTAGTATCAAATGAATCATCGATTTTCTCGCGCAGTAAAAAATCGACACCCATCAATTTTTACTGCCTCTTTAGGCTGCAGTCCCGCTGCAGCCTTTTTTTATGCCAAGGTTACTGGAAAGCGTTAGCTGAAAATAACCACCAGCAGTGCCACGACGCCACATAAGAATCCCGCCACGCCAAACATTTTGCTGCTCTTGATGCGGTCACCCAGATCTGCTGACAGCTGTTCCGATACCGACGATTTCAGATTGCTGAGTTCTTCCTGCGCTACGTCCTGGGCGATGCTCTGGCTGATTTCAGTAGCTGCCTCTTTTGCGGCTTCACCGGCGGTGGCGGCTGAGGTGAATTGGGCAATCTTTTTCACTTCTTCAATCAGTTCAGGGGAGGCCTTGCGATTAGTTTCCATCGCATCGCTGATCGATCCCAGGCTGCTGTTCAGGTGGCTCTCGACTTTCTTGCTGATTTCGTCATAACGGTTATCAATCAGATCGCCGGCAACCCGTTGACAGATACTGGTGCTTTGCTCACGGATCTGGTTATCCATGCGCGAATTGAGCTCAACACGTAAATCGGATTTTGCGTGCGCTATATCCTGCTTCACTTCAGCCAACAGATTTTCGCGGATAGCCTCCAGCAGTTGCTTCTGAGAGGCTTCGAAGCGCTCCTCCAGTATTTTACGTACCATATTTTCAACAACGCGGGTGCTGACGCCCACGCTTTGAGAGGGCTTGTTTTCCGTTGCGCCCAACGAGTCCATTTTGCCTGCTGAAGAAGGATCAAGCCGGTTCAGGATCGCTGCCAGAGTCGCCGCAGGAGCAGGCTTCGGTAAAATGGCGTAGGCGCCGATCGCAATGGCTTGCTGGGCGTAGTCGTTGCCTTCCTTGGAGGTACACATAATGATGGGGATATCTTTAAGGTCCGGGTTCGATTTAATGGCTTTCGTCGCCTCGAATCCGTCCATCCCCGGCATCAGGTGATCCATAAAAATGATATCCGGCGTATTACTGGTAAGGTAGTTCAGGGCATCGCCTGCAGATTCAGCGAATTCGGTTTTGATGTCCTGCTGCTGCAGCAGTTTTTTTAATGAAAATCGCGCAGACTTGGAATCGTCTACTACCAGGGCATGTTTTATCGACATGGGCACTTCTTCTTAAGATGCATTAACGTAAAGGGCATACCGTTCAGTATATACAGAAATGTGGTTTCTGCCCGTCATAGCCTATTTATAAATTATTGTTAACTATGGCAAACTTTGCCAGTGCCATTTCTGAAATTATGCAGGCGGGGTTTCTCTGCAGGCAATACCACGCCCTGCAGTTCATTTAGCAATCAGTGAAATTGCTTATGATCCTTCCGCTTGTTCCGCCCCGGTGATGAACATATCCTGTTGCTTCTCGATGGATTTGACCAGTAACTTGACGTTCATGGCGTTCGCTTTCCAGCTAGCGTCCAGCAGATCTCCAACAATCGGCACGGCACCCACTACCATATCAATCAGAATATTGGAAAGCATGCGCCACATAGCCCCCCCGGACACGCCATATTTTCTGGCGGCGATGAGAATGTGGAGTGACAAAATAGCAGTCAGGATATCCCCGGCCACCGGAATTAAGCCGATAATAAAGTCCCAGCCCAGCCGATACCGGGTGAAAGGAATTTTGAAGCGGTCGTCCAACAGGTAGGCCAGGCGTTTGAGGTTCGCCAGGGAATATAAGCCTTTCGGCTGTTTCAGTGCAGGTTGATCCGGCATGATTTGATCAGGCATGGGTAAAGAGCCTTAGGTTTTCTGATGAAATACAGTTTACCATTACTTATAAATGCAAAAGCAATGAGGAATTCGATGTCGATCGTGAATATAAAAGGCCAGTGTGACCCCCGTTTTGAAGCTGTGCAACAGGCTTTCGGCAAATTATTTGAGGACCAAACGCAAGTGGGCGCTTCTTTTAGCCTGTATTACCAGGGGGCTTTAGTGGTGAATCTGTGGGCAGGGGAAACGGCCAACGAGGTACAGCCGGAATGGCAACAGAATAGTCTGGTGAATGTGTTTTCGGTGAGCAAAGCGGTCACCGCCATCTGTGTTCAGAGGGCGATTGATGCCGGCGCAATGGATGTTGCACGGCCAGTCGCGGATTACTGGCCAGAATATGGCTGCAATGGAAAAAAACGCACTACGGTTAGCCAGCTGTTAAACCATCAGGCGGGTCAGCCAGCGCTAAAAACCCAGCTTGCTGACGACGCAATCTATGATTGGGAGCAAATGACGTCCGTGCTGGCGTCGGAGGAGCCATGGTGGCAGCCGGGTACGGACCATGGCTATCACATGATTACTTATGGTTGGCTGGTGGGTGAAGCATTTCGCCGTGCCGTGGGGCTTAGTGTGAATCAGTTCCTGCAGGACGAAATCGTAAAACCGAACAACCTGGAAATGTATTTTGGTGTACCGGACAGCGAACTGTCCAGAATCGTGAATCTGAGTGCGGCAAAGGGGCTGCCGGAGCCGGGTAGGGTGAGCTTGTTCAACCATGTGATGACCGAACCGGCGAGTGTCACCGCGCGAGCTTTAATGAACCCGCTTTCGATAATGAATGGTGCCAATACACTACCTTGGCGCAAAGCCGAAATCCCGTCTGCAAACCTGCATTCCACCAGTGCATCGCTGGCGACGTTATTTGGTCGGGTTGCCTGCCGAGAGGGGATTCTTTCTGATGCTGCATTGCAGCGCTGTCAAACGGAAGAAACGGCCGGACCGGATCGGGTATTGCTCACTAATAGCCGCTTTGGTCCGGGCTTTATGTTGCAACAGCCAGGGGACCTGGAAGCCGAGTTCGGTCCGGGGCTGCACGCGTTTGGGCATCCCGGAGCCGGTGGTGCGTTGTCGTTTTCTGATCCGGAACAAGAGCTGGGGTTTTCCTACGTGATGAATCAATTGGGACCTTATGTGTTGATTGATCCCCGCCCGCGTAGTTTGATTGCTGCGGCTTACGATTGTCTGAAACGCTGATTTAGAAATACAACAGCAGCCATTGTAAAAATCCGGCCGCAGCCCCTATCCAGAAGCCGCCAATACCGGCGACGATGGCTAGGGGAGTTAATATATTCTTTAATGCAGTGTAAAAAGTCGAATCAGATATGGTGTTAAGGCGATCCCGTATGAACACGGCAATAATTTGGCTGCGTTGATTGTTAAATTGCTCGTCCAGCAGAGGTGTGATAATGGCGTTGGTAAGCTTATCGGTTAGAGCGCTTTTCAATTCTACATAGCCGATCGGACCCAGGGTGAGCTGCACAAAGGTTCTGATATTAACGTCTTCGACCAGCACGGATAGTTGTTTCTTGATGATGGTGTGTGTGTGTCGGGTATTGCCTTCATACAATAACGTACCGAAGAGATTGCGCGGTGACAGTACAGTACCGGCTAGCAGGCTGGCCAGTTCCTGATCCTGTGCGAGGCGGAATTTGGCATAGGGGCTGCGGATTTTCCAGCGCCCCAGGGTGATGGGTTTGTAAGGGTATTCGATCCAGTGCTGACATACCCAGAAGAAAAAGAAGACGCTGAAGGCGCTCCATAAAACATAAAACCAAAGGCTGTCGGCGCCGGTCAGCGTAACGATAACCAGTTGTATACAGCCCAGAATAAAACCCATCCAGGCACAGAACCGGCCCATGCTGTTAAACGTTTTTCTGCTCAGAATATTGTAAAGTTTTAATAGTGTGCCTGGCTGTTGTTTCTCAGCAAAGTTCAGTAGGTGTTCATAGGTCAAAATACGGGGCAGGCCGTCCCCTAATTCTTCGACGATGTCGTCAATGATGCGCGGAAGCAAGCGGTGCGCACGGGCATAGAAGCGGTTTTTAATCAGTATCGGCAGGTTTTCCCACAGCACGGCGTTCTTTTCCGACATGATTTGGTCAAGGATGCCGTCTATTTGTGGACGCAGGTAGTTCAGTTGGTGGGTCACGACCTTTTCCGGGCCGATCAATTCGAAAATTTGTTGTAGTCCGCCCAGTTTTTCCAGAACGCCCCGGGACCATAAGTCGATATACCGGTTTTTGTTCGTGAAAAAATAGCCCTGCCATCCCAAATAGGGTTTGATACCAATAAATCGCTGAGGGTGTATGGCGAGAAAGCGAACCAGCTTGATCGTGCCCCAGCCGGCAGTACCCAGCAGCACAGGCAGCAGAATTGGTAGTAAAGCGATGAGGCTTTCCGAGGACGGCGCATTTAGCATGCTTGCGCTATATCTCCTCGTAACATGGGGCTCTCTCCAGTGTTTGCTATAAATAGCATGTCAGATTGCCAGATTGCATTAATATCCGAGAGCAGTAAAGTTGCTCCCGAAAAAGGGTTAAACAGGTTGGTCTGACACGGTTCCGAATTATTATAGTTATTTTCAGTCAAGGCCGTTCCGGGTCCATCGCTACCGCGTTCGTGACGGTAGCTAATTAGGTATATTAGCTAAAAATAGCGGTCATTGTAGGATAAATTAACACTCTGCTGCCTTGGCTGAAAAGGAGGGCGGCTGCGTCGGAATGTACAGTTGCCGTGGATGCAGGTAGTGAATGAAAGCGGGCTATCCGGCACCGGTGAACATCAATGTTAGTTGCAGCAAACCGGCCATTAGCCCCAGCACTCCGCCCATGGTTATCAGGATCCATTCGTCTTCTTCAAATGCCGGCCGTAATAATGCCTGGAATTCTTCTGACGACATCGCCTGCATCCGCTCCCGGAACATGCGCTCAACAACTTTGCCACGTTCTTTAGAAAAGATCGGGTCGTCGAATGAAGCCAGCGACATTTCAATTGTTTTCTCTTCAATGGTGCGTTTCAAGTCCACAAACCCTTCGGGACCAACGGTGAGCTGCGCTACTGTTTTTACTACCCCACCATCAATTACTGGGCGCATGTGTTTTTTCAGCATGGCTTTGGCGCGATCGGCTTTCGGTCCTTTAAAAATTTCCACCATGATATGACCGATAGTGAGGATTTCGGCTGTGACAATGCGGCAAAACACTTCAGAAACGGCACGTTGTCTGCTTAGGAATAAGCCCTGAACGGTGGGGCCGAAGGGGGTAAGTTTGGTGGGATTGAGCGGGCGGAAAATTAAATTTAGGGCAAGCCAATTGGTGGCCAGTCCGACCAACAAACCGAATGCGGGCAGTATGACCCAATCTTTGTGGTACCACCAGACGACCATCTGAATCAAACCGAAGATAAATCCAAATACGGCGCCGTAGTTAATGACGAACTTAAATTCCGTTTCGCCGCACTCCCAAAAAACACGGTTCAGCATGTTCTTGTCTTCGGACAACCGTTTAATGATGAGCTCTTTAGGGTCAATCAGGTCTTCGATATTGGCGTGCATATCTTCGATCAGATTGTCCACCATCTCCGGTAGCTGGCGGCGGGCCCGGTTATACGCCCGGTTTTTTACAATGTTAGGCAGATTCTCCCACAGCACCGTGTTGCGTTCATTCATGATGTCGTCGGTGAGCTCTTCTATGCGGGAATCAGCGACCTTGATAACGTGATGGGCGATTTTTTCCGGTTCGAACTCGTCAAAGATCTCTTGCATCGTGCTGATCTTGTCGAGGGTATTTTCCACAACAATGCCCGCCATCTTTTTCCCTTTCTTGGGAATGATGCCCTGCCAACCCAGCCACGGCGGTATACCGATGAATTTAATCGGATAGAAGGTTAACTGAATTGCCAGCCAGTTAGTTGTCCAGCCTACAATCGCTGCCACGAAGGGGATACTGATGTACTTCCAGAAATCCGGGTGGTTTACAAACTCGTTGTAAAGCTCAAGCATCGAGTGATGTTCCCTAACAAAGTGTGCTTGTCATATGAATTCAGAAAGGCTGCGGGCGCGTTATCGACCTCTCCCTTTGGCGAACTCACCTAACGTCGTAAGGTGCCGGCACTGTTGGATTTGCCGGAACTCGGTCTAGCCCATTTTCCTAACTGTAATAGCAGCTAGCCGGATATACCGATACCGCTAACCAAAATCTCACAAAAATATTCTAAATCAACGTCATACTGGCCAAAAAAATCGGCTTATTATACCTTGGAGCTTGCAGATTGCTTGCGATATTTGCTCTTATTCACAGGGGCGGCCGATGGTGTTACATTGAGCTTCGGCGCCGAAAGAACAATAACTAATCTACTGGGTATCTCGCATTGGCTACAGAGTCTGACAACCACGAATCTATGATCCGTTACTTGGTATTGGAAGTTCTGGAGGGGGCTGTGAATCTGGCGCTATCCTACGAACCCATGGCGCAAGAGCGGCTCAACGACCATATAGGGCGCGTCTTGCGGGTTAAAACGACAACGCCAGACTGGATGTTTTTTCTGGCAATTTGTGAAGATGGCATACAGATTTTCTTTGAATACGAAGAGGTTGTCGACGCGCGTATTACCCTGCCGTCCACCTTGCTCACTCAATATGTCTTAGGCAGCAGTGCGGAGAGTATCACCGATGCGGAGGGGGTACGGGTCAGCGGAGACCAGGCGTTTCTTAATGAGGTCCTGCAAATTGCTTTAGATTTCAGCATCTGGAGCCTAGTTAGGCGCGTGTTAGGCAGCTGGTTGCCAGAGTTTGAAGGTCTTACCGGTTTAATGGACGCGCTGAAACATCACGATCCGGCCTGGATAGACCGGCTCGAGCACCTGCCTCAGTTGGCCAACGAGACCTTAATGGCCGTGAAGGCACAGGGGCAGCTGATTCATCAGCAGATGAAAGAAATTGAGTCAATCAAGTTGCAATTGGCAGCAGACAAGCGCACCAATCGTATCAGTACCATCATTGGCTTCTGTCTGATAGTCGTGGCATTTCTGGCTCACAATGGCTACTTACAGGTATTTCAGTTTGATGGCACGTCGCTGGATACGATGATTCTGCTTATTTTATCGATGGTGATCCTGATACCGCGCATGATCAGCGGCCGGTAGATAGCCCCCACACTTAGTTATCTTCATCCAGCGGTGTAGCTCCCGGTCTTCTGCCCGGTTTGGGTTGGCCTTTGGTGGTTGTGCGAGGCCGCGTTGCCATCTTCAACCCATCGCCCATGATATCGAGCCCGGTCTTGGCGATACTTCGGGTCGTGTCACGCAAAACTTCTCTTGATGGCAGTGATTTGAATCCTTCCATAACCCCCTTTTTAACCCGCGCTTCTACTTCTGGACCGACCTCTGCTTTAATCCGCGCGATTGCTTCAGACAGTTCATTTTCGAGCCGGTGTTTAAGGCGTTTGTTAAAGATGTATTGGGCCAGGCCCAGAGTAAAAAAACTGCTGAGCAAGGCGGTGGCAATGATACTGACGGCTAATTCGGTCATAAGAGATTCATTATTGTTTTTCTAGTTCTACACTGATTTTCTCTAGTGCAGCGGCGAGTTTATCGATCTTGTGGTTCAGCATATCCAGATCCGATTTGCGGCTTATACCCAATCGGCCCAGGGTTGAGGATACCCGCAGATCAAATGCGCGTTCAATTCGATCCATGGTTTGGTTTGCCCTGACTTTCAGTTCATCCAGCCGGGAGTCGGGCACCGCTTCGATTTCTTTGGTTTGGTTTTCTTTTTCAAATAGCTGCCCTTTGTAGACCAGCTCATCGAAGTGTTCATTGCCACAATCTTCCATCATTGAATAGGCACCCAGGCCGGCTAACCAAATCTTATTTGATTGGCGTTTGATGTCGTCGGTTTTGCTCATTGAGTGGTCCTTTTCGATCAGGAAAAGCGAATATATTGAAATGCATCCATTCCGTTAATGTTAACACCGGATTGGAATTGGCGCTAAGTGGCCATTAAGGTGGTTAGGCGCTTTTCTTGTTATAGTTGAGAATAAGCTATTGGCAAAATCCATTTAGGTCAAGTGCCGCGAATGTTTGCAAGGTGGCCGCAAGCTTGTTTCAATGTTGGCACCGATTTATTTTCACGCCACCTATTAATCAGGGAGCTGCCCTCTATGCCGGTGAAGTTATCCGATTACAAAAGTGCTTTTAACCCGTCACGGGTAATGCCGAAATTGAACCGGGTATTCGCCAGCGCCGGAGTCGGCGTTGTATCCCGGGTATTACAGCTTTATTATCTGGCAAAATCCCCTAACGTCCCTGTGTGGACCAAAACTGCCATTTTTGCCGCATTAGGTTACTTTCTCGTGACGCCGGATGCGATTCCGGATATTACGCCGGTGTTGGGTTTTACAGATGACCTGGCGGTTCTAACCACCGTGCTCAGTAGCCTGTCGGTGTATATTACTCCGGAAATACGCCTCAAAGTTTCGCAGCGACTGCGGGGTTGGTTTGGCGACTCGGTGCAGGATGAAATGACGCTTATTGATCCGGAGAGTCCCGAAAAATGGTCGGATAGCAAGACATAAGCCCTTGCCTTCTATAAAATGACGTATCTTTTTGGCCAGCAGAGCGTTAGGCCGGAATCGGACTAGCACTAGCACGGGGAATACAAAATGCGCCGAGTCGTATTTAATCAGAAAGGTGGTGTAGGTAAATCCAGTATTGCTTCAAATTTAGCTGCGATCAGTGCTCAACGCGGATTAAAAACCCTTTTAATCGATTTGGATTCCCAATGTAATTCCACCCAGTATTTGCTGGGCCGGGATTTTGAAACTGGGGAATCGGATATCGGTGTGTTCTTTGCCCAGACTCTTTCGTTTCGCCATCGTCATAAAAGAAGCCTTGAGGAATTTATTACCCATTCCAAATATGAAAACCTGGATGTGATTGCGGCCAATCCGGAGTTGGGTGAGATTATGTCGCAACTGGAAGCGAAACATAAAATATTCAAACTGAGGGATTCCCTGAGCAAGTTACGTGGCTATGATGCTGTTTATATTGATACGCCTCCGGCCTTTAATTTTTACACATTGTCGGCGCTTATCGCTGCGGACAGTTGTTTAATCCCGTTTGACTGCGATGAGTTTTCACGTCAGGCCTTGTACAATCTGATCGAGAATGTGGAAGAAACCCGCCAGGACCATAACGATGACCTGGAAGTCGAAGGCATTATTGTCAATCAGTTTCAACCGCGGGCCAGTCTACCTACCCGTATGGTGGATGAGCTGAAAGCCGAAGGCTTGCCTATTTTGGGTGCTTACATTTCTTCTTCGGTAAAAATGCGGGAATCCCACGACTCGGGTATACCGCTGATTCATCTGGCGCCAAAACACAAGCTGACAGAAGAGTTTGTGACGTTATTTGAAATGCTGCATCCCGGCTTTGCAGTCAATGCAAAAGAACCTGAAAAGAAAGAAATAGTCTAGCGCGGCGGAGTGCACTACGGGTCGAGTGCATTCCTGTTTTGCTTCACGATTGATTTCGTTTGCGCAGGCGCCGTAATAGCGGCCAGATCATGGCTGTCACCACCATGGATATCAGTACGAACTGTAGCACGGTCAGATAGAGTGATGGCCTGACATGAGTCGCGATCAGCGGGTTTGGTGGGAATCGGGTTGCAATTACCTGATTCAGCTTCCCGGCGTTCACCTGCTTTATGTTCGCCACAAAATCCGGCATCTTGCCTGTTTCCCGAATTTGAAACCGATTACGTCGATAGATGCTGGCTAGCTCATCGTGATCCCGCTGCTTGCTTTCAAACTCCAGAACAAGTTTGGCTTTGATTCTTTCCACATCCTTTTCCGGAATACCTTTTTTTTGTAATTGCTGATATAGATCCACAAATGATTGCTGCGCCTCAGGTAGCCAGCGCGATGTGGTTTTGGTGGTCGCTTCGATATAGCCATATCGGGTTGTATTGTCCAGGTGGGCTCGAGGTGTGTATCCCAACCCTTTTGCGCCACGCACTTCATAGTAGAGTTGTTCACTGAAGTACTCGGCAATGATCTCGTAGTAGTCAGCCAGCGGGTCGGTGCTGCCGACGCCGGGTAAATAGAGGTGCAGATTGGCTTCCGGGTTAAATAATGCGTTTCGGGCATTAATGGTTGCGTAATCCGGTTGCCAGCGCGGGATAGGATTGTGTTTCGGTTCTGGCAACATCGGCAAGGCCATAAAACGCGACCCAATCAGCTCCAAAATTGCTTGTTCGTCGAAGTGGCCGATTACGATGAGTGTCATGTTACTGGCTACGTAGTGGTCCCGATACAAGGCTTTAATGTAATCCAGTCGCAGATGATCGGGGGAACTTAGGTTATCGCAATATAATTCGGTGCCTTTGAATAACTGGGCCTTGGCCATTTCCGTCAATACAGGAATGGGTTTACCAAACGGGCTGGTTGAGTTGCTGTTGGAGCCCTGTTCGGCATGAATGATCTGTTTTGAAGTAATGAAATCCTGTTTATTGAAACGAGGTTCGGAGATGACGGAGTGCAGTGTATCCAGTGCGATGTCCGGATAATCGGAATGCAGGGAGATCGTGTAGTAGGTGCTTTCTTCCCGCGTGTAGGCTTTGGTTTTTCCGCCCAGGTTGCGTATTCGCTGGCGTAATGTTTTGCGATCGAAACGGGTAGTGCCTTCCAGTAACATATGTTCCAGCAAATGGGGTGCTTGCCGGTCTTTGCAGGAAAAGTCCTGTAGTCCCAGATTTACTACCAGTTGTGCAGTGAAGGTGTCGCTGTCGTCGCGGTGATGAAAAATGACGTGCAGGCCATTGTCCGCGGTAAAGGATTTCACCTGCATCAGTTTATCCGACATAGAGCGGCTTTCCGCTGATAACGCCGGTGCCATCAGAATACCGAAAAAGCAGATCAGAATCCGTATCATCGAATTATTTTGTAAGCAGCATACTGAAACAACGCAAAAACCAGGATAGCTATTACTGCCCAAACACCGGCAATAAAACCAAATAGATCCGGCGCTTTCATCAATGTGGTCATCAGTGAATCCTGGTAATAAAAAAACCATTGATGATTGTCCGGAAAAATTTTCGTATGGAGCCAATAAAATGTTTGGGTCGGCCCAATGATGAACAATGCCAGCCCCATTAGGCAGAGTACGATAATGGAGCCCAGTGCAATTTGTGTTGGTTTTGGTGGTGAGAGCCCTTGTTTACGGTAATACAACAACATAATTATCAGCACCATAATGCTAAAGATGGCTATGCGATTACACAAACTGATCAGGTTGGCCACGTCCTGCAGGTGGACCACTTCCGGTTTGCGTAATAGTGTATGGGTTTCGTCTTTGACGGTCTGATAGGAAATCGACTCCAGTCCGCGGCCTCCATGCTGAACGGCATCGGCGATGTCCGAGAAAAGGCGTTTGTGCTGGCTTGGAGCGGTAAGTTGAAAATCGGGCTTGTAGCGGTTTTGCGGGCCGTAGGTCTGAATATGTTGTTCAATGTTCAGTAGGCGGTAACCGGAGGTGTATCCAAAATCGGCCCAGGCTGCTAATTGCCAGGCGCTCCACAGGGATACTATTAATAGGCTTACGGTGAGCATCGTACCGCTGGAAATGCGGATAAACAAAGGAACCCTGTTTGATGGCGTACTAGGCATAGACAGTCGCTTGTGGCCGGTTATCTTAAGTGATTATTTTTTTCACCACAGGATACTGTATGTGAACGGTCAGGGGAAACGCTGTAACCATTTACTTCCGCTGCTGTTAATATGCTGCAGTAAGTTGAAATTGTTGACACTATTCTGAAAGGTTAAATTGAATTCATGAAACCATTGTTGTTTTTGCCACGACTGGTAGAAAAGTTAGATCGTCTTGCGGATAGGGTTGAGCTACTGCTACCGAGGCCGGTGAGTCCGGTGGATTGGGGGAGCACCCATGCTGCATTGTGGCGGCAGCAGCGCTTTGGCGGTCATTTGCAGGCGATTGGCGAAACCCCGGATACGGCATTGAAAGATGTATTGGGTGTCGACCGGCAGAAAGAACAGATCGAAAAAAATACCCGGCAGTTTGTGCAAGGCCTGCCGGCAAATAACGTGCTGCTGACAGGATCGAGGGGAACCGGCAAATCGTCATTGGTGCAGGCGCTTTTGAATGAATTTGCCGGCCTTGGTTTGCGCATCGTGCAGGTAGACAAGTCTGATCTGGCCGACCTGATGACAATTGTGTCTGCTTTGGACGGCGAGCCTTACCGCTTTATTCTATTCTGTGATGATTTGTCTTTCGAGGCTCAGGATGAAGGCTATAAAGCCATGAAAAGCGCGCTTGATGGCGGCTTGTACGCTTCTCCGGACAATATTCTGATTTATGCCACCTCGAACCGCCGCCACCTTATACCGGAGTACAAGTCGGATAACGATGGGGCAAAGGTGGTGGATACCGAGATTCATCACACCGAAGTGGTGGAGGAGAAAGTATCGCTGTCGGATCGTTTCGGGCTATGGGTGTCTTTCTATCCCATTAACCAAAGTATGTATCTGGCTATTGCCCGCCACTGGATGCAAAGACTGGGAGCACCTCATGATCTTGCACCAGAGTGGAGCGACGAGTTACAGGTATTATGCGTACGCTGGGCCGATAACCGTGGTACCCGCAGCGGTCGCACGGCCTACCAGTTTGCCCGTCAGTGGGTTGGGCAACGGCTGTTGTCCCATTCTGATACGTAAATTGGGCGGACCAGTGATTTATTTTACGCCCTTGGACGAAGAACTCAGGGGCGGACTTTATCAAGTCATCAACAGGCTTGATCAGCGGCGTAACGAGCCGTCATAAAACCGTCAAAATAAAGCCGGATAAGGATGTAGTGTGGTAACGTGCTGAAAATTCACCTGTATCGGCTTGGTTAATTTACAAACAAAAACCTGTCCTACTATATTAACCGCGGTTCACAGGGAGTTAACCCAAATCAATCCCCAGAGTTATCCACAGAAATTGTGGAAAAAACAGGACTGATTTGGGGGAGAATCGGGGCTATACTGCTATGATTACTTAATAGTCAGTTTAATGTTCTAAAATAGTAGGGATCATGTGCAATCATGTCATCTCTATGTGGTCCAATTGGGGGCAATTCAGTGCCAAGCCTGAGTCCCTCAATTACTCGATTAGATATGGAATTAAAGATGTCGTTTATTAATGGCAAAGCGAGCGCTTTTGGATCTGCTGCTTTTGATTCGGCGGATAGGAAAGGGAATGGAACAAAATCATCCAACAGTAAATGGATGAAATGGGTAAAGGCAAGAGCGTTGGTGGAAACTCCGATTATTCTAGACATTGAAGCGTCCGGCTTCGGCTCCGGTAGCTACCCGATCGAAATCGGTGTCGCAATGCCGGATGGACAACTTTATGTATGGCTCGTAAAGCCCCATGAGGATTGGACCCATTGGCAAGACAGTGCGGAACAGATTCATGGCATCAGCCGTGAGCAGTTACAACGTGATGGTCAACCATTACGCGAAGTGGCAGACGAGCTCAATGAGTTGCTGGCGGGTAAGACGGTGTTCAGTGACGGCTGGGGTGTTGATCGTGGCTGGTTAGCGTTGTTATTTCATGATGCCGGTGTGCTACAGGGCTTCAAACTGGACGCCATTTACGGGTTGCTGGACGAAGATGAGCTGGAGCAGTGGGGTACCAATCGGGAGAAAGTATTGGCTATCACCGGTTTTATTCCCCATCGTGCCGGCACCGACGCGCTCATTATTCAAAAAACCTATCTTTACACGATCGATTCTGAAATCGACCTTTTGAACGGGCCTGCCCCGGTTTAAGTGTGGTCAAAAGATCCGGGGCTTCCGGCTGAAGCGGAAATCCCGGCGGTTCGGATTAAATGGTATGTATCTGGTAACCAGATAAATGCGCGCTTTGCCAAGCTGGCTTGTGGGTGATCACGGCGACGCTGGCCAGGTCCGGTTTCAGATACGTTTCAGCAACTCGTTTTAAGTCCTCGACCCGAGTCGACAACACCCGTTCGCGAAAGCGGTTTTGAAACGCATCATCGCGTCCGAACCAATGGCTCTGAAAAGCCTGTTTGGCTTCACCCGCCGGAGACCCGGGTTTATCCAACGCGCCGATGACTCCCAGAATAGCTTCTTCCAGTGGTTGATAGCCATGCTCTTTGCTTAGCAACCATTCGATTGATTTATCGAAATCCTCCAGGGTGCCCTGGAGTCGGGGATCGCGATAGGAGTAAAAGCGAAACGCTGCAATATTGGGTTCCTGGGAAGCCCCACCACCATAAGCTCCCCCTTGTTCCCGGATCGTCCGGTGTAGATAGCCGTTCCTTAAGAATCCGCCCAGCACTGAGAGCGTCGCTGAATCGGGGTGGTCCGAGGGCACCGTGGGATAGGCTTTGGCGCAGAAGTTCACCTGGGTGCTGGTGAGCCAAGCCTGTTTAATCTGTTCGCGGACAGAATGGAACGCAATAGGCTCCGCGTTGCCTGCGGCACTGGTCCATAGGCTATTGATGTACGCTCCGGTACTTTCAGTCGCATCTTGTTCAGCGACCACAACAAACTGTCGTGAGCTGCTTCGCAGGGTTTGCGACAGCGCGTCCAGACGCTCACTTAGTTGTTCCACTGAGGCGGATTCATTCAGGCTATGATCAAGGTCTTTGATCGCCCTGATTCCCGCTAGACCACCGATCTGATGAGATAATTGGGAGGTTGGATTCATACCGCTGCTGGCCGCCATCATTGCCAGAGCGTGCCCTTGTCCGGTGATGCTCTGGTCGAGTCGGGAGCGTTGTTGGGCTACCAGTTCGCGCAGGTGTTCCAGTTCATCAAAGCGTGGTTGCTCAATGATCTGGTGCATCAGGTCAGCCAATGCATTGCTGTTGCGTTTTAATGCCTTACCGGAAAAGGTCAGCAAGCCTTTCACACTTTGTTCATCGTCGATAGCGCCGCGTAGTACCGAATAACTGTAAACCCCGCCACTGACTTCGTTTATGCGGTCCTGAATAGTGAGATAGTCATCGGCACCGGCTCCGAGCTCTCCGGTAAAACGGGTCAGGAGTGGCATCAGCTGCAGTTCATCTGTGCTCAGTTGCGGCAGTTCATAAAGAACCTGCTGATAGACCAGACCGTTGGTGCCGCGGGAGTAGAGAGAATGTTTTCCGGAGGCTTGATCCTGTGTAGTACATGTGGGCATTGGAATGGCCGCTGGTACGTCATCGAGTCCCACTTTGGGCAGTACGGATTCGTCTTCCTCCAGTTGTTGGCGCTCTTCCAGTTTCCTGGCCAGATCGATGATAGATTGTTTCTGCGTGGCATCCAGGCTGGCTTTTAACTTGTGTAGCTTGGCTTTGATCTGGTTTTCTTTGACCGATTCCATGTCGGTATCGGGTTTCATAACAAGACGAACCTGGTGTGGATTATCCAAGAGCCAGGTCTTAACCAGTTGCTGTACAAAGTCAGGTTGTTTGATTTCTTCACGCAGCTTGTCCAGCACGGGATCCAGATTCAGTAACGCAATCGGGTCGCCGCGATGCATGGCGGTGGATATTGCGCCCATCATAATTTGTAAGCCGTAAGGGTAGCTGTCGCCACCGATTTCCCGTTGGCTTAATTCCAATTGATGGAGTGCCGCTTCGAGCCGGGATTGACTGACACCGTTGTCAGCGACTTCCTTTAATACCGCCAGTATCCTGGTCTCCAGTTCGTCTGCATGGGCGGGAGAGCTGCCTTCAAGGCCACACATGAAAGCCATTTCCCGGTTGGAATCTTCCAGGCCGCAAAGGGGCGAGGGTGATGTGCCCAAACCACAGGTTTCCAGCAATTTGCGTAGTGGCGCTGCACTGTTGTCCAGCAATACATCGCTCACTAGCTGAGCTTTGAGCTGGCTTTCCAAGTCAATGCTTTCACCCAGCAGCCATGCCATTACGATATGGGTTTTATTGTCGACACTGTCGTTCTCGTCCAGATCGGTACCGTATGCGGTTTCCACTTTCAAGGGCGCTGCGTAACGTTTTTCATCGCTTACCGAGATAGTCCGGTCCAGCGCCTGAAAACGATGCAGTGCCCGTTCATGGAAGGCCTCTTGCAACTCCGCCGCTGGCATATCGCCGAAGGTCATAAACACGGCATTACTGGGGTGGTAGTGGGTCTGATAGAAGCGTTTCAGCTGTTCGTAACTCAGGTCCGGAATGGTTTCCGGGTCGCCACCGCTGTTGTGATGATAGGTGTTTGTGGGAAAGAGAAAATGACTCAGCCGGTCGTATAGTACGCTGGTGGGAGCGCTCATGGCGCCTTTCATTTCGTTGTATACCACGCCTTTGAAAACCAGTTCGGAATCCGGGTTTCCGGCTTCCGCAAATTCCAGTCGGTGTCCTTCCTGGGCGAAATCCAGTGGATCCAGACGCGAGAAGAATACGGCGTCCAGATAGACGGAGAGCAGATTATCAAAGTCTTTGGGGTTTTTGCTGGCGAATGGATAGGCCGTCCAGTCGCTGGCGGTGAAGGCGTTCATAAAGGTGTTTAACGATCGCCGTATCATCATGAAGAAGGGGTCACGTACCGGATACTTTTCGCTGCCGCACAATGCGGTATGCTCCAGAATATGGGCCACGCCGGTGGAATCCGTGGGCACCGTTCGCAGTGCTACCAGAAACACATTTTCGTCATTGTCGGAGGCGATATGGTAGTGCATGGCCCCGGTAACCCGGTGTTGATATTCAGAAACCAAAACATGTAATGAATCAATCGATTCGGTGCGTAGCCATTCGAAACTGGAGTGGCTTAGCTGTTGCTTTTGCGGGTCGTTGTAACTGCTCATTTCACCTTCCGTTCAGCGGATGCAGAACAGGCTGGATTCCAGCGAGCGCCTTCATGGAATCGACCACCAAATTCTGTAGAATTTATCTTTTCATAATATTTCACCCGGCCCCCTAATTGCAAACGTCGGCCCCGGACTGGACCGCCTAAGTGGCTGCTGCAGTTATGAAATTCGTCCGGACTGTGAGACAGTAGCCATTCAGTTAACCGATATAGAAAACCGCTTTAGGTCGTTGCATGATTCCATCCCGCGTTTGGGTGACTTCGGACATCCACATTGATTACCAAGACAATTTTGACCAACTGGTGGCATTCGCCGAGCAAGGCCATCCCGGCGATGCGCTGATTATTGCGGGAGATGCCAGCGACCGTATGGAGAAACTGCAGGCGTTATTTGAGGCTTTAGTTCCCAGATTCCGTCACGTACTTTTTATTCCTGGTAACCATGAGTTGTGGGTAAAACGTAGCCAATTCAGTGATTCCCTGGAAAAATTCCACGCGATTCGGGCGTTATGCGAGCGCTGCGGGGTCAAGAGTGGGCCTCTGCAGTTCGGGGCATTTCACAAGGTGTGGCTGGTGCCCTTGTTCTCCTGGTATGACGACAAAGATCAGCCTAAGCACAGTTTGTACGTTGAAAAGGATTACGCGGCAGACCGCACCGATGACATCTGGGGTGATTTTGTCCATGCCCGTTGGCCGCAAGGCCTGGATCAGCCGCTGGCTGAATTGTTTGCCGACATGAACGAATCGTCGCTATCCCGTCAATACCCGGACCCGGTTATCAGCTTTAGCCATTTTCTGCCGCGACAGGATTTGATTTTTCACAAGGCGGTGGAGGAATCCCTTCGCATGGCCCGGCATTTCGATCCCTTACCGGAATTCAATTTTAGCCGGGTGGCGGGCTCAACCCGTATCGAAGAGCAGCTAAGGCGTTTGGGCAGTGCGCTGCATATCTATGGCCACCAGCATCGTAATCGCCTGCGCAACGTGGATGGAGTGACTTATTTTTCACATTGTATGGGGTATCCCAAAGAGCGGGAGCGTGGACATGTCAGCGCCGACGCTACCAAGCCTGCCTGTGTTTGGCGCGATGATACCGGGTTTTGTTTGTAGATGGCTGCCACAATGTTGTTGCTCGCCGATAGTCAGTTGTTATTCCGAACGTCGGCCAAGGCAGAATTGAAACAGCGGATTCACAGCAGCTTGGGGTTTTCTCAAACCGCGAAACCGGGTCAATCACCGGTGCGGGTTGCTTATATCGGTGCAGCCAACCACAACGAACCGACGTATTCTGAATTGGCGCAGGCCGCATTTGAGACACTGGTTCCTGCTGCAATGGATTTTGTGTTGATAGGTGACGAACAGGACCTTCCGCTTGAGCTTTGCCAGATAGTGATCCTGGCCGGAGGCAGTGTCAGTCGAGGCTGGGATTTTATTGGCAACAAAAAAATTAGAGCTTGGTTGCAGCGCTGCCGCCAGCAGCAGAACAATCTGTTTGTGGGTGTGTCTGCCGGTGCGTTGCATTTGGCCGGGGGGTGCGATCCGGAGCTGGGGCTAAGGGAGCCGCCGGTGCAGCGCTATCTTGGCTGGTTTCCCTTTAATGTTGTCGTGCATGAAGAGTTGATTGGCTGGCCTTCGGCGCAGGTTTCAATGCGTCAACAGCCTGGGTTTCCGGTGGTCGGGATACCGATGGGGGCCGCAATATGGGTTGAGTCCGGCGAGTGGTCAGCGCTGGACTCCGGTGGCGCGATTATCCGTTTGAACTAGACGTGGGGCATAGCCCTTGGAGGAGATCCGGATCACCAAGATGAATAGCGCCAGCCAGGCAATACTTGTCAGTAAAATCATTATGCCGCTCAGGCGGAATAAGCCGAGCAGCGTACAAAGCGTGACAGCCGGCAGCACGCAGCTGGCGACGCAGTAGGCTTTTGCTAGTGCCCCCTTGCTCCATAAATAGGGGCAAAGGCAGAGCATGGAAATGGATATAAACAGAAACTTGGTGCTGGCAAAGAGCCGGAGCAGCCAAAAGTCCGGTGCCGCTCCTACCCCCAAAAGCGCGTCGGTGAGCTGCAACAATTGCCAGTTTTCCGCCCAATCTGCACTACAGGCAACGGCGGCGCAAATAATGCCAACCAGATTCAGAGCGTTTCGCTCGCTACTCCAGGCACCCATATTAGCGAACAATAAAAATGCGCTATAAACCAATGCGAATACCAGGTCCAGGTGATGCCCGATATCGTAGTTACGGATCATGGCCGGATCGGTGCCCAGTAAAGTGGAGGCTTGTGAAAGGGAGCCTGCAAACTCCAGGGCAAGCACAGGAATGCGAAATTCGGTGGAGGGGTTGGCGACGTCGAAGCGGTAGAACAGGGCGATCACAATGCTGAGAAGAATGATCAGTATGCCTGCAGCACCAGAATATCGAAATTCCTTCATTGCTGATTCCATTACACGATCCCCGTTATAATGGCAGCCCGTTAGGCGCAGGCCGCTTATCTAATCCCACGCAACGGTGGAAAAGTGCCGTCGGGTGGTCCTCGATCCTGGGTGTATTTGATGGTTTGCGCGCTCAAAATAACATAAATTTACATTGTAATCTAAGGTTAGGTTCGCTTATGGGTAACCCTTTGTCGGGATTGCTGGTGGTGTCGTTGGAACAAGCCGTTGCCGCACCCTATGTTTCTTCGCGGCTGGCGGACGCCGGCGCCCGTGTTATCAAGATCGAACGTCAGCAGGGGGATTTTGCGCGCGATTATGACACGGTGGTGAAAGGGCAAAGTGCCTATTTCGTTTGGTTGAACCGGGGCAAGGAGTCTTTGGTACTGGATATCAAACACGGCGAAGATGCCGGTTTGCTGCGGGAGATAATCGCGTCTGCCGATGTGTTTATTCAAAACCTTGCGCCCGGAGCTGCGAGCCGGGCGGGCTTCGATAGTGCCGAGCTACGAGCGTGTTACCCGCGCCTGATTACCTGTGATATCAGCGGATACGGTGAGGAAGGGGCATACGCTAAGCGCAAGGCGTATGACTTGTTAGTGCAGGCTGAAACCGGCCTCTCCATGATCACCGGTTCGGAACATGCCCCTGGCAGAGTCGGCGTGTCGGTGTGTGATATTGCTGCGGGTATGCATGCTTGGGGTGGCATATTACAAGCGTTATACGAACGTGAGATAACAGGCCGTGGGCAGGGCGTTAAAGTGTCGCTGTTCGATGGCATGGCGGATTGGATGACGGTACCGTTGTTGCATCACCGTTATGGCGGTGCAGCGCCTAAAAGGGTGGGGTTGAACCATCCGTCGATTGCACCCTATGGAGCTTACACATTAGGAGATGGCTCGCGCATCGTAATTTCAATTCAGAATCAGAGGGAATGGAAAAACTTTTGTGACACCGTGTTGCTACAAGCAGCGCTGGCGACACAGCAAGACTTCGCGAACAACGATGCCAGGGTGCGCAACCGCATGGCTCTAGATCAAATTATTAATGGGCTATTGGGTGTTCTACAGCAAAAAGACGTGGTTGACCGTTTGCAACAGGCACAGGTTGCTTTTGGCATGCTAAATACAGTGAAAGATTTATCGGAGCACCCGCAGTTACGTACCTGCTCAGTACAAACTCCCGCCGGAACAGTTGATCTTGTGGCGTCTGCAATCCGGCGTAGTGCCGGCTCGGATAACGAGGAAGCACAGGCACCATTTAATCCGGTACCGGAAATTGGAGAACACTCGGACTCGATCAGGGCGGAATTCCAGAAAGACTGATTCGATTCAGCGGCGGTAATGTTGTTAGTAGCTGTCAGGCAGTTTTTTCAGAATACGGAATTGTTTGCGTTCGATTTCAATATAGCCGCCGGTCGCCAGGTCTTTCAGAATACGGGCAACCATTTCTCGCGAAGAGCCGATGCGGTTTGCGATATCCTGTTGAGTCAGTTTCTCTTCAATGATGGTCTCGCCGTTCTTTTCAATGCACAGATCGAGTAATGTTTTGCGGATGCGACCATATACGTCCTGCAATGCGAGCGTTTTTACATTATCGGTGAGCTTGCGGATGCGATTGGCAAGATTGCGCAATAGCACTAATGCAATACCGGGATGATTTAACACAACTTTGCTGAAGTCTTCTTTATATAAAATGGAAAAGGTCGATTTGTCGGTTGTGATGACAGAGGCTGAACGGGTCTCGTCATCGAGTAATGATAACTCACCGAAATACTCACCGGGGCCCATAGAGTTGAGTACAAACTCGCGACCATTTTCGTCGCTGACGTAAACTTTTACTTTTCCCGTGCTGCAAATAAACATGGCATTGGCTTGATCGCCTTCGTTTATGATGACGGTGTTCTTTGGATAGGTTCGCGTTATGCAGAGCTCTTGCAGGGCGGACATTTCCGCTTCAGGAAGGCCTTCAAAAATAGAGATGTGGCTAAGATCAGTCATTCAGAGCACCCTGTCGGTGATTTTTTAATCAATTTTTATTGTTTGCAGAAGTTGAATTGCAACCAACTCTATCGACGTCAGCCATTGTAGTGCCTAAGTATGGTTAAAGAAAGGCTGGGCGCATCCTGTTAGAATTGTTCACTGAATCAATGTGCAAATTATCACTTTTTCAATCAGTTTAGCTTTAGCGAGGAATAAATGAAGTTTGTTTCGTTTAATACCAATGGTATTCGTGCCCGCATGCATCAACTTGAAGCACTGCTTTCCAAACATAATCCCGATGTGATCGGCATTCAGGAAACCAAAGTCGATGACAGCTTGTTTCCTGAAGCCGAATTAAAGGCAATGGGGCTCCATGCAGAGTGGTTTGGACAAAAAGGACATTACGGTGTGGCATTGTTATCCCGCCAAGCGCCGGTGTTGGTTCAGAAAGGGTTTACCGGGGATGATCCAGAGCGGCAAAAGCGTCTGATTATGGCGCGTTATGAAGTGGATCAAGGGGAACCGGTTACGGTTATCAATGGTTATTTTCCTCAAGGTGAAAGTCGGGATCATCCGGAAAAATTTCCCAATAAAAAATGGTTTTATAGCCAGTTGCTGGAGCAACTGAAGGCGGAGTTTACGCCGCAGCAAAATCTGATTGTGATGGGCGATATGAACGTGGCACCGCTGGATGCGGATTTGGGTATTGGCGCAGATAATGTTAAGCGTTGGTTGCGAACCGGCAAATGTTGCTTTCTTCCGGAAGAGCGTGAATGGTTGCAACTTATTGCGGACTGGGGTTTAACTGATACCTATCGGGTACAAAATCCGGACGTGGATGATGTGTTTTCGTGGTTTGATTATCGCAGTAAAGGTTTTGAGCGTGAGCCGAAACGCGGATTACGCATAGATTTGATTTTGGCGACCGAAGCGATGCTATCCAGATTGCGCGATACGGGTATTGATTATGATATCCGCGCCCTCGAAAGGCCGAGCGATCATTGTCCGGTCTGGGCTGAGTTTGATTTTAAAGGCAAGTGAAATTGCCTGAAGGTGTAAGCGGCATCAGTGGAGACGATTAGCGGGCTGGTATTAACCCGGCAGTGGCGTGAACAGGCGGACGGGTTATGTCTGATTTATTGGATATATACGGATCGTGGTGCCCGTAAGTTGGTCATTGGCCAGCAGGAAGCGGTGTGCTTTGTCGGCTCTGAACAAGCGGCTCAATTAGCGGATTTGCTGCCGGGGCAAACCGGTTTCCGACTGCGCCAATTGGCGTTGAAGTCCTTCACCAATGTGCCGGTACACGCAGTTTATTTCCGCAGTCAGCGATTGTTGCACCAGGTTCGGGATCTTTGTGAGCAACGGGGTATTACCTTGTGGGAAGCTGATATCCGAACCGTTGACCGTTATCTTAGCGAGCGATTCATTACCGGCGATCTGCGCGCGATGGTGGCCGCTACTGACAGTGATGACAATCCAAATCCGAAATTGATGCGTTCCGATCCCGGGCCGTTGAATCTGCTGTGTGCGTCGGTGGATATCGAAACGGCTATGGATGGGTCGCAGTTGTATTCGATCGCGGTGCATGCATTTGATTCCGAGCAGACTCGGATTAAACAGGTTTTCATGCTGGGTTCTCCCCAGGTATTTGCTGACGAAGACTTTGCAGTCCGCTGGTTCGATTCGGAAGCGGATTTAATACGACGCTTTCTTAATTGGTTCCAGCACTTGGATCCCGATATTGTCATTGGTTGGAACGTCATTAACTTTGATTTGCGGTTTTTGCAGAAACGCTGTGATGAATTAAAAGTAGCATTCACTTTGGGGCGGGGCGAAGAACTTGCGGAATGGCGTCAGGCAAGGGATGAAAACCAGCATTACTTTGTGCTGATACCGGGGCGGGTAGTTTTGGATGGTATTGACACCTTGAAAGCGGCCACCTGGAGCTTCGAATCGTTTTCTTTGGAAACTGTTGCCAGGCAGCTTCTGGATCGTGGCAAATTGATCCACGATGTGGACAACCGCGGTACCGCCATAACCGATTTGTTTCTTAAGGATAAACTCGCGCTGGCCCGTTATAACGTGGAAGATTGTTGTCTGGTCTCGGATATTTTCGAAAAAGCGGATTTGCTGAACTTTGCAATCGAGCGTACCCGCCTGACCGGTTTGCCTATGGATAAAGTAGGGGGATCAGTCGCGGCATTTGAAAATCTGTATTTGCCGCGTTTGCATCGTGCAGGGTACGTGGCACCGAACATCGGCGAGGTCCAGAGTGACATCGATGCGCCCGGCGGTTATGTGATGCAATCACAACCGGGACTGTATGAGCATGTGTTGGTGTTGGATTTTAAAAGTCTGTATCCCAGCATTATCCGGACGTTCTGTATTGATCCCCTGGCCTTGATAAGCGGTCGTTTTGAAGCGGACCGGAGCGACTTGTGCGCAAATGTGTTTCAACGCGACTCCAGTGCGGAGCCGGATGTTCGGGATAGCGATTGGGTGCCCGGTTTTCATGGTGCCGTGTTCAGTAAAACCAACCATTTGCTACCAGACATAATAAAAACCCTTTGGGACGCAAGGGATCTGGCAAAACGGCAGCAAAACGCACCACTATCGCAGGCGATAAAAATCATAATGAATTCGTTTTATGGCGTGCTTGGAACGCCGCTGTGTCGATTCTTCGATCCACTGCTGTCCAGTTCAATTACGTTGCGTGGTCACGACATTATGCTGCAAACCCGTTTGCTGATAGAGGAACGTGGTAACAAAGTAATTTATGGCGATACGGATTCGGTTTTTGTTTGGTTATCACAGGCGCGTTCCGGTGCAGAAGCAAAACGCAGCGGTGTGGCATTGTCTGAGTACCTGAATCAATGGTGGACGCAGCAATTAAATAAGTTATTCGGTCTTGAAAGTTGTCTGGAGATTGAGTTTGAAACCCATTACCGGCATTTTTTTATGCCGACGATGCGAGGGTCAGACGCAGGCAGTAAAAAGCGTTACGCAGGTTTGATCGAAAGCATTGATGAACAGCAAAATCCAACTGAAAAACTGGTCTTCAAAGGTTTGGAATACGTGCGTACTGACTGGACACCGTTGGCACGACGTGTTCAATACGACGTTTGCTGGCAGGTATTCCATCAACAGGATCCGCTACCTTATTTGCGCCAGGTCATTGCCGGTTTGACGGCAGGAGAACTTGATCAGGAGCTGATATATCGAAAACGTATTCGGCGTAAATTGGTGGACTATAAAAAAAATGTTCCGCCGCACGTACAGGCGGCCAGGAAAGCGGATGCATGGTTACGTTCGAATCACCGGCAGGCCCGTTATCAGCGGGGTGGTTGGATTAGCTATTTAATGACGTTAAACGGGCCGGAGCCGATGGAGCATCACCCCTCTGCATTGGATTATGAACATTACCTGGATCGTCAGCTTGCGCCAGCGGTGGATGGACTACTGCAGTGCCTGGGTACCTCCGTCGAGAATTTGATGCGGTCCCAGCTTAGCCTGTTCTGAGATTAGGAGCGCTAATTTATTTACGTACGCGCATCAGCCCTTCCTGGCACACGGAAGCGACCAGTTTGCCGTGCTGAAATATCTGGCCCCGGTTAAAACTGCGGGCGTTCATGGCACAGGGGCTTTCCATATCGTAGAGCAACCATTCATCGAGCCTGAACGGATGGTGAAACCAGAGCGTGTGATCAAGACTGGCGGCCTGTAAACCAGGGTCGATAAAAGAAAGTCCGTGGGGCATCAGGCCTGCGCCGAGCAACCCGAAATCAGACGCATAAGCCAGTAGTGATTGATGTAAGTTCAGATCGTCTTTTACTTTGCCTACGGCCTTGAACCACACCTGTTTGCGTGGTGCTTTAGGTTCCGGGTCGATAAAGTTAACCGGGTCCACTGGACGAATTTCGATGGGGCGCTTTTGCACGAAAGCAGCACGAATTTTTTCGTCCACGCGATCTGCGATGCGTTGCCGCAGTACATAATCGCATTCCAACTCTTCCGGCTGCGGTACAGACGGTGCTTCAGCGGTCAGGTGTTCCAGCCCCCGTTCGACAATCTGATAAGAAGCCGACATATTAAAAATCGCCTCACCATGCTGGATGGCGACAACACGGCGGGTGGTAAAGCTGCCGCCGTCGCGGATACGATCAACTTCGTACACGATAGGGGCTTGCATGTCTCCCGGGCGCAGAAAGTAGGCGTGTAATGAGTGACAGAAGCGTTCTTCTTCCAGTGTCCGGGTGGCTGCCACCAGGGATTGGCTGATTACTTGCCCGCCAAATACGCTATGGCCACCGATATCCCGGCTTTTACCGCGGAACAGGTTGAGTTCGATACTTTCCAGATCCAACAGGTTAACTAGCTCGTCTACCAAATTGCTCATAGTAACACCTACTTCTTCGGGTCGTATTTTTGCTGAATTAATATCGCTCAAATAAAAAGGCGACCTCACGTCGCCTTTCAGTATAGTGAATAGATTCACATTATTTGAAGATTTAGATCAGAATAGCTGCTGATACACCAACGGACCAAACGCGACCAGCACCAGGGCGATGCTCATCACGGTGAGTGGAAGCATGTAACGTTCGTGGCGTATCCAGAAGCTTTTACCGCGGGTTTCTTCCTTCGCTCTTTCTATCTCCTCTTCACCGACAACTTGTCGTGTAAGCAGGTGATTCACTGCAACCGGCGGGCTCAGATACCCCAATTCAAAAGCGACCAGTGTAATCATCCAGAAGTGCAGCGGGTCGATGCCTTGTTTGTAGGCCGCTTGTGCAACGGTTCCTGAAACCAGAATGATGGCTCCGAACGGATCCATAATCATGCCGACGATTACCAGCGCGAGCACCAGTGCCAACATGGTGGTCCATTGGTTGCTGAACAGATCAGTCTGGTCGGCAAGCTGATCGAATATACCTGAATCTTCGATTACACCACCGACGGTGAGACTGAGCGCCATAATGGAAAGCAAAGCCCCGATGTGCACGGTGGTTTCGGAGGTGGCACCACGAACTGCTGTTTCCAGCGAGGTGGGTCGGACCTCACCTTCGTAGCTTTGGTGTTCTTGTTTCGAGGACTTACTGAAACAGTGCTCGTACACCAGCAGCATCAGAATAATCATCGGCAGTATAATTGGAGCAGTATGTTCATCCAGGTGCGCGTCGAGCAGGAAGGCGTAGGCGGCGGCGGTTACGATGAAAATCAGGATATAGGGTATCAGCGGCTTGAACGCTGCAAGGCTGGGGGCCAGTGCCTCGGATACAGGGGCTACTCGCATCGGGCCTTGTTTTGCCACCAGGGATACCAGAAAGAAAAGTGTAGAGGTTAATATGAAGACCTTGACACCCCAGCCGTACATCATATCGGTGGTAACTTCTTTGTTGAAGATCGCAATCAGTAGCACCAACAGGCAGGGGCGCAGTACGACGCCAAGGCTACCACTCATGGCGGTTGCCGCCAGTGCCAGATTGCGCCGGGCACCGACACGTCGCAACTCGGCATAGACCACTGCACCCATCGCAATGATGATAATGCCCGAGGCTCCGGTGTAGGCTGTGGGTACAGCCATGATGACGACTGCCACGAAGGCCAGTAATTCGGGGGGCAGCTTCCAGGGCTTGAATATGCGGAATATATATTCCCCCAGGAAGGTTTGCTTCAATAGCATACCGACCCAGATATACAACGCGACATTCAGAAACAGCGACGCCTGATCCATAATTTTATCTACGAACAGGACCATACCCTGAGGGTTATCGGTTTGGAAAATAAAAAAGCGCGAAGCGCTGACGGCCATATAACAATAGAGGGGTACGGACAACAGGGCCTTACCGATGTTGCCGCCGGGTAATGCTCTTTGAGGTATTTTAAATAGCTGTACCAGGGAAACCAGGCTGAGCGTACCGAAACCGGCTAAGTAAAACCAACGGATAAATTCATTTTGAATCAGGGTGCCGGATGCCCAGCCGTTGGTAAGATAGCAGTAGGCAGAGTAGGTCAGGGATACATGGGCAAACAACTGAGCGACAATGCCGAACCGGAAATCCATTACCGTTTGCATCGGCCGCAATCCGATATGGTGGTGCGTTAACGTAGTGGTCAGGATGCAAACGAAAAAGACAATGGCGAGGAACGTTTGGGAGTTGTCACGCCGGAATTGAGACAGCACCGACAGTGTCATATCCAGAGCAACAAAACGCTCCACATTCGGGGTTTTTTGCTCAACCACTTTCTTGGCTGCATCGTGTTTGAGCTTGCAGAGTTCCACTTGCTTGTTGAGTGATGTGCGAATGGCTTCTTCGTTAATATCCGCATCGCCGAACATGCCACCGAAAGGATCGTCTTCGGCTTCTTTCTGTTTGCTGACTATGATTTCCTGCAAACGAAGATCGATATCCATATCCGGATCGCAGGAGGGCATGGGTACATCGAGCCGAAGAATTGAATAATCCGGCCATATCTGATTGCCAAGCTTATTGAGCTGGGAATTCAGATTCTCGCCGACACTCAGCAAGAGTACGGCTATAAGTACCAGAAAAACCGGTAACGAGGACGCCCACTCCCGCAGATTACGCCCGAACAGAGTTGCATTCATTGCCCACCACATCTTTTATTGTGATTAAAAATGGTAGTAATTGTAATCGGCACGGCCAATCGGAAAGTTTGTGCTTCCCGAACCCTCAGAGAATTGGCAATACCCAACACTACATATAAACAAGAGCCAAAAATAAGCTCGGAATTATAAGTTTGTCAGTGATTCTGTGCTAGCCATCACAGACAATAAACTAAAAATTAATTCTTACTAGGTATAGTTTTAATCGAATACAGGAATTTTTATTGGCATACGTAAAAAAAGCAGGCATGGCCTGCTTTTTTTAATTGTACATATCTGGATTATTCTCGATCCTTGGCTGTGCACTCCGCCAAGCTTGGATCTTTTTGACAGCGTACTTTGCTCAGGAAAGACAGCATTTTACCGTCATAGAGTTTTTCGTCCCGCATTTTCAGCCGTGATTGACGGAACATTTCGCGATAGCCAGCCTTATCCTCTTCGGGTAACTCCAACCAGTAACTGGGCTTGATACTTTTATCCGCAGCGGCAATTACTTCCATTGCTTTCCCGTATTGGGTGAAGGTATAAGCTCGCGAGCTTTGTCCAAAACCTTCCGGAAAACGGTCTTTGCGCATAACCAGTTGTGCAGTCAGTTGCAAAATCGAAAACTTCACCACTGCGCCATTTTCGCCTAAGCCTTTATAAAGCTCCAGTGCGTTATAGGCGATGGCCGGGGCACCAATAATGTCGACGCTGCCATTGTTGAAGAGTGAGCCGAAATTAGTGATGGAAGCCGACACGGGTGAGGCACCCACGGATTCAATCATGATTGCCTGCGCTTTATCAAAATCCAAAGCAGCCACTTTTTTACCGGCCATTTCAGCAACGGTGTCAATTGTGCGGTCATTGGTGAACAGGTAGGCCGCGCCAGCAGGCAAGATGCCGCCGATTTCATAACTGCCTGAGGTCATGAGTTTTGCTAACTTCGGATCGGACAGATATTGCAGTACCACCTTCATGTGTTCGTGGGTGGGAATGGCGCCAAGGGAGTCCAGTGTGCCGGTAAAGGAGTTAAATTCCCGTGCACGAAGCCCTGTCATGGCGGTGGCATCACAGGAACCGGATTTCAGGTCTTCTGCGGCAATTTTCTCGTCTGTATAGACTTTCATTTCAAAGTCCACACCCCATTTGATTGCGCTAAGACGGTAGTCTTCCATTTGGGACGCAACCGGGCCGGATTTACCCACGATGTCCCAGACACACAGTGTGCGCTTGGGCAAATCGGCTGAGAATGCGGAGCTGCTTAATGCCATTAGACCTGCGGCAACAGGGGTGATTAGTGATTTGAGTCGTTTATTCATAGCCTCGTCCAGAAGTTACTTAATTGTTATTGGGGTTGAGTTGGCATTCATGGCCGGGTTCCTTTACCGGCCGGATGCGAACGCAATCGATGGTTATCTAGAGCAGCTCGTCCAGTAAATTCTGATCGAGTTCTGGTTCTGCTTCTTTCTCATCCCAGAAAGTGCCGTAAGCTCCAATGGGGGTTCTTGAGCCGGTTGCCTGCGTCCACAGGCGGTCGGATAGTTCCAGTAGCAGGTCGCTGCCCATGACATCGACCATGCGGTATTCACGATTCGGTGCCGTGGAGCTGATAGAGTGCGCGTGTTGTTTGATAATGGCTCTGACGCGATCGTTGTTACTGTCGTTGTAGGAGACCAAGCCATCCAGAGCACTGGCGATACGAACCCCTTCCTGCATTCCGATTGCTCGCGCGTTTTCCAGTTCTTGCCAGGGGTCAAGACCCGCTGGCGTCACGCCGGGAACGATAGTCCACAGCGAGGCACGAATGGCTTTCGGCAGCCCCCACCATTTTACATTGTGTTTTTCGTCGTCGAGGCAGGCTACAGCACGTTCTGCCTTGGGGGCGACATTAAAAGGAACGCCGACAGCCATGTCGGACTGTATATCCGCGAGTGCAGCCTGCAAGCCGGAGATCGAGCCCAGTAACCAAATTAATTGTTCAAAATCATTGTCGAACATCGGGCATTCGCCGCCGGGCTCACCTAACGCTCGGCCCAAGGCCTGGTAGCTGCGGAAGTAACGGGCAGCAGCGATGGCATGCCAGCGCTTCGATTCTATGCGGGCATTGGTTGCCTGGGAAATACGTTGCTCACTGGCGAAACGGATATACGCCATTTCATGCTCAAATGCGCGTTGCGATGCACAAGTGCCGCCAACCAATCCCATCAGCGTTTCCAGTTGATCCGGTGGCGTAGTGACAGTTGAAAATGAAAGCAGAAGGGGTGTTAATGCTTCACCCGAAGCACAAGCAATTTTGGAGTCGTCGGTAGTGAGAAGATAGGGCACCATTACATCTTCGCCGATGTTGGTCATGGTGTCGCCGGTTACTTTATAGATCGCGGCGGAACAACCGCTCAGTGCTACAATCCCTGTGAAAATAGCTGCCCTTGCCAAAAGCCTGGCAGATGCACCTCTGATGCTTAAACGCATGAATGGTTTCCTCAGATATTATTATTCTGTTAATACTTATAAATCGATGTACTTTTTATTATTGCATTACTCGGCCATACGATACATTGGTCATACTCCTGAGGCAAGATACTATCAATAATTAAGGTTCTAAATTTACACAAAAAAACAAACGTTTACGGGACTGTATATTCAGGAGAATTTAGCCCGCAATATGTATACAGGTGAGGTGTTCGGAGGCACACTAACCGAATTGTTTTTCCCTTGCTGCCGCCCCCTGTTAAGACGTGCAGCCGTTTCAACCGCGTCTTCGTGTAGAATAGCAGTTCACCGAATTTCACTCCCCACTAGTTATCAGCGAGCCCAATGCTAACAGACGACCTTAAGCTGCAAATACAAACCGCATACCGGGAGTTTCTGAATCGTAAGAATATAAAGCCTCGCTATGGTCAGCGTCTTATGATCGCAGAGATCGCGAAGGCGCTTACCGGTATTGCCATGGATGGGGAGGGCAAGCGTACCGGAAGTAACCATGTTTGCGTTGTTGAAGCCGGTACAGGCACCGGAAAAACCCTTGCGTATCTATTAGGCGTGATGCCGGTTGCCGCGTATTTGGAAAAAAAAGTCGTATTAGCAACGGCAACGGTGGCGCTGCAGGACCAGGTAATTAAAAAAGATATTCCCGATGTGCTGAAACAAAGCGGATTGAACTTCAGCTATTCGCTGGCGAAAGGGCGCGGTCGCTACCTGTGTCTGAGTAAACTGGATCGGATGATGACGCCGGGTCAGGATGCTGGCACCACAATGGCATTATGGGAAGATCACCAGCAGTTTGCCGTGGATAAACACGAGGCCGAGTTGTATCGGGAGTTGGACCAGGCGGTCGAAGCCGGGCGCTGGGATGGTGACCGCGACAGTTGGTCTGCCGCAATTCCGGATATGACCTGGCGTCGAATCACCAATGATCATCGTGGTTGTACCGGACGTAATTGCGGTTTTTACGAAGACTGCCCGTTTTTCCTTTCGCGTAATGACATCTACCGGTCGGATTTGATTGTTGCTAACCACGATCTGGTGTTAGCTGATTTGGCGATGGGGGGAGGCATGGTGCTGCCAGACCCGGAAGATACAATTTATGTTTTTGATGAAGGACATCATTTGCCGGACAAGGCGTTAAATCACTTTGCCTGCTCCTCCCAGATTCGCAGTACTATCAGTTGGCTTCATGATGTGGCTAAACTGCTGGAATCGCTTATTCAAAGTGCCGGAGCCGATAGCATGGCGGCCAGCGTGCTGCAAAACCTGCAACCGGTTAATACCTTCCTTGAGGAGCAATTAGGGCTGTTGTTCAGTAGTTTATCCCCTCTGTCTGACAATGCCGACCAAATGGATGCGGATCAGGGTCGATGGATTTACCGTTTCAATAACGGAGTAGTGCCGGCCGAATTACAGCGCCAGATGGAGCAATTGATTCAGCCCACCCTGGAATTGATTAAACATTTGCAGATGCTTAATGACTGGCTGCAGGAAGGAATGGAGGGCAAGCGTTCCGATATTACCAAGCCCGATGCCGAAGCCTGGATGCCGGTGGCGTCCACCCAATTGGCTCGTGCCGAAATTTTATTGTCGGTATGGCAACGCTACCAACAAACCGATCAGGAAAAGGGCCCTCCCTTTGCTCGCTGGCTTAGTTTTGGCCAGAGTCAGAATGGGTTGGACGTCGAGCTTTCAGCTTGCCCGGTGTTGGCCAGTGAGGTGTTATCCCGTTATTTGTGGAATCGGGCATTCGGTGTAGTGGTGACCAGTGCGACGCTGACTGCGCTTGGGACATTCGATCGATTTCGGTTTCGGTCAGGCGTTCCCGCCGAGAGCCATATGAGTGTCGTACCGAGCCCGTTTAATTACGAAAGCAGCGGAGCGATCCGGGTGCCGGCTTTGGCGTGTGATCCCGGAGACAGCGTGCGGCACACTGCAAACCTGGTCGAATATGTGAACCTAAGCTGGGATCAGTCCAGTGGCACCTTATTTCTATTCAGTTCCCGGCGTCAGATGGAAGAGGTTCTAAAGCAATTGCCGGAGTCAGTTCAGCAGCATATTCTGGCGCAAGGCCAATGGGGTAAGAACGAAATTGTGCGACGCCACAAAGAGGCGGTGGACAGTGGCCAGCCCAGTGTCATCTTCGGTTTAGCCAGTTTTGCCGAGGGCGTGGATTTACCGGGGGACTATTGCACCCGTGTTGTGATAGTGCGGTTGCCGTTTGCCGTGCCCGAAGATCCTGTTGATGCGACGTTAGCTGAGTGGATTCAAAGCCGTGGTGGAAATCCGTTTATGCAAATCACCGTGCCGGATGCGGCAATCAGGTTGAAGCAGGCAGTGGGCAGACTGCTACGTTCGGAGTCCGATAAAGGCGAGATAATCATTTTTGACCGACGTATCATAGATAAGCGTTACGGTAAGCTATTGTTGCAAAGCATGCCGCCTTTCCCTTTAGTGAGGGGGTGATGATGGCGCCTATACATTCAATATTGTGAATGTGGTGTGGTTGGTCCCTTAATGGTGGTTTTAGCACACAATTTTCAGAACGCAAGTTTTTCAATTGTCCACAGATCCTGTGGATAACTATGTGAATAAACTCTTTAAAACCACACTAAGGCAGCATAAATTGCAGCCTTGATTCAAAATGGTCGAAAAATGCACTCCTATTTGAAATATTCTTGTTTATCAATAAGTTATTGAATGTAAATAGGAGAGAAAAAAAATTGCCAAATTTTTGGCTGTGTTTATGTTGCCGGTTTCAGAGATAAAATCAGGCTTGTTGATAATTAGCTGCGGTTGCGGAAGTGGTTTGTTAGTAGTGAGCTGTAACTCGTTGATTGTTTCAATTGCGTTACAGAGCGCAAAAGGGGTGTGCCTCTGCTATTCAGGCTGATGCAAAGCCCCGGGGTGGCCGGGGCTGACGGGATAATGAGCGTTAGTGGTAGCTTGCAAGCATGGTATTCATTCGATCTGAGGGGTCCACCAGCCGGAACCCTGCGTCATATTGGGTATTGCTTTCGTCGCTCTGGCACCAGCGGCATTCGGCCTGGACCCCGATAGTAAAGAAATCATCAAAGGTAGACGCATCTTCAATTTTAAGTACGTATTGTCTGTTTTTTTCTATGGGTTTCTCACTGGTAATCAGAAGTCCGCTTTTGGAAATGTCCACAACGTGGCCAAATAAACCGTTATCGGCAGGGTCGTACACCCGTAAGTAGTAAATCAGATGGGTGCGGGGTTCCTTGCGTTGATCTTCCATGTTCAGTGCTCCTAACCAGGTTTGTTGAGTCAAAAATTTTACGCTGGGATGAATTCAACATAGCTCTACGGGGTGGAATGGTCAATTTTAAGCCAGTAATCGCTTGCCAGCCCCGTGAAGTCTAACTACATTTCATTCTTTTCCTTTTTCTCTGTAGCCTTACCTAAGAGCAGCTTTAGGCAAAGAACAAAAAGCATACGACGGATAGAGTGATTTCCGCCAGGAGTTGATATTGGAAAAGGGTTTGCAATCAACCGCACAAACGATTACCGCTATTGTTCTCTTGATCATGGCGGCTGTCCAGAGCGTTTCTGCCAACTCTACGCCCTTGCGGGTGGTCGACACACAGAATATTTCTCAACATGAGAACATCTCCCGCTTTCTGGATTATATTGAACAGCGTCAGCGGCAATTCGCGATAGAAGATCTGGTCGCGGATCAGACGTTGAAAGATATGCCATGGGTAGAAAACCATTCCGACAGCCCTGGCTTCGGCTTTGACACTAACACGTTTTGGTTTCGTGTGGTGGTTAGCAACAACGCCCCGAATGTGGTTAGCCGTCTGCTGGAGATTAAAAATCCGGTGCTGGACGAGGTCTTGTTCTATCAGGTCAACAGTCGCGGGGTTATTGAAAACGTATCCCAGACCGGCGACGGCAATCCAGCTTCTGCGCGCCCGTTCTTCCACCATAACCTGATACTTCCATTCACAGTACCGCCGACAGAAACGCACTACCTTTATTTTCGTGTGACCACCGCCGGCTCGTTGGAGTTTCCTGTGATTTTATGGGAGCCCGGCGCTTTCCAGAAACGGGATCAAATCTATTTGCTGTTATATGGTGCTCTGTTTGGCGTCATTCTGGTGATGGGGTTGTATAACTTTTTTATCTACGCCTTGTTCAGGGACCGCAGCATGATCTTTTATTCCGGCTTCTCAATCGGGCTGATGTTGTTTTTGGCGACTATCCATGGTTTCTCTGCTCAATATTTCTGGCCCGACATAAGTTGGCTGAGAGAGAACGCATTGATTCTGGTGATTCCGTTTACGTTGTTTTTCTCGCTGATGTTTTCCTCCACTTTTCTGCAGCTCGACCGAGCCTTACCGCGACTGAATAAAGCCGTGGTGATGCTGGCAATGGTGTGCCTTGCGATGCTGGTGATGGCCCCCCTGACACCGTATTCAACGTTGATACGAGCCTGTGCAGCGCTGGTGCTACCGGTTAGTCTTGGTGGCATTGTGGTGGGGGTGATGCGTTGGTTGCAGGGCTATCAACCGGCGCGCTATTTTGTGATCGCCTGGACCGCGTTTCTGGGGGCCATTTCGTTTTATGCGTTATCCAAGTTCGGCTTGTTCTCGCGCAGTGCTTTTAGTGAATATGCGGTTCAGGTAGGCGCTGTGGCTGAAGCGGTGTTGTTTGCGTTTGCCCTGGCGGATAGGATGAATATGCAGAGAAAAGCATTTGAGCAAGCCCAGGCGAAAGCGCTGGACCTGCAGAAGGCGGCTAACGAACGCCTGGAGATGAGCGTTGCTGACCGCACTGTTGAGTTACAAGCTGCGATGCAAGAGCTGGAAGAGGCTAATCAGAGATTGCAATCGTTGACCAGGCAGGATGGCTTAACGGGAATCCGCAACCGGCGTTTTTTTGATGAGAAACTCGAACATGAATGGCAACGCAGTTATCGCAGTGGCGAGCCATTGGCGTTACTGTTAATTGATATTGATTATTTTAAAGTGTTTAACGATGAGCACGGGCATTTGACCGGAGATGAATGTCTGAAGGCGGTTGCTCAAGTGATTGATTCGGCTCTGACGCGTCCTTCGGATTCTGCTGCGCGTTTCGGCGGCGAGGAGTTTGTGGTTATTCTGCCTGAAACCAATGTGGAAGGGGCAGTTCATGTCGCTGAAAATATACGATTGGCAGTGGCAGGGAATGGGGTTGTGACCGAAGAGGGTGTGCTCAACGTCACCGTCAGTATTGGTGCTGCTGCGTTGATCCCGCAAAAGGATCAGGCACCACAGGCCTTGATCGCCATTGCGGATCAATCGTTATATGCCGCTAAATCTGCCGGACGTAACTGCACCCGCGTCCCGGCTCAACTGACCCGGGTCTGACGCAGGAGAGGCTGCTAATATTGGTTTAGCGAATCAGTTATAGCCACGCTCGAAAGAATGATTGATTTCTTTGTCCGTGGGGCGGCAATAACGTTGCTTGAATTTGATGAAATGACCCAGACCGTAACCATAGAGTCGTTCTGATTTTTTCACTGGATTGTGTGCGGGCTTTGCTGCGTGGCTGGTTTTGCTATCAGCTTTGTTGGTCAGTTTCATACTGCCTTCTCCTTCACCCCGGTCATACCAAAGTCGCTCTCAACGACCCCTCTGATGACATGCCGGACGATTTGCATGGTTGCGTATTCAATGTCGAGTATTAGGTGCTGCTACCCGTCAAATATTACCCATTTTGATTTGTCAGGCAAATTTAGAGAAGTAACAAGATGCAACAAACGGTGGTGGAGGGGCTATTCTGTGCCTTCGCGCCATAATTGGAAAAGCGTTTCCACTTCGCTGCGCATATCCTGATCTTTGTCGAGGGTCCAGGAGTAGACGGTGCCCAGGGTCAGATTCATCAACAGATTCAGCACAATGTGGTTCGGAATGTCCGGTAGAAAGCCTTCACTTTTCATGGCATTAAAGAAAGCGTCCGCAAAGGCCTGGTTCTCACCCACTACCTGTTGGCGAAGCCGCTGTATGTCCTCCATAAATTCGCCGGCTTCCCGGATCAGCACCAATGAAAAATTACGGTTCTGGTCAAGGTAATCGGCAATGGCAAAACACGTGGTTTCAAATCGTTTTAACGGGTGTCCCGGGCCGACAAGATGAGTCAGCGCAATGTCCCTGATGGCTTGCAGATCTGAACGTACCACCGAAAGCAGCAGTGCTTCTTTACTATCGAAATGTTTATATATTGTGGCCTTGCCTACCCCCGCCAGAGTGGCGATTGATTTCACTTCGGAGTTGCGGAATCCCTGACGGGCAAAAACGTCTCGGGCTGCATTCAGAATGCGGGCTCTTCGCTCGGGGTTTTCATCCATAAGCTTGAGCAGCAAACTTATCGCGTATATCGATTCCCAGCTTCACTCGTTTTTTGGGCGAGGCGGGAATGGTGCCGATGATTTTCATGTATTCGAGTACCGGACCCAAACCCTGTTGGTTGGCTATCTGAATGGCGAGTCCGGGCCGGGCGTTCAGTTCAAGCATCATGGGCCCCATGTTGCGGTCCAGGACTATGTCGACGCCCAGATAACCCAGGGGGGCCAGGTCGTAGCAGCTGGCAGCCATTTCCATTATGCGCTGCCAGTGGGGGATTTCCAGCCCGGCGATGGGCATATCCGTATCCGGATGGTATTGAATCGGCTTGGATTGCATGACACCGTGGCTGGTGATGCCGGAGCCGATATCGATTCCCACTCCGACAGCACCTTGGTGCAGATTGGCGCGGCCATCGGATTGGCGGGTCGGCAAACGGATCATTGCAAACACCGGTACACCACGAAATACAATAAGGCGAATATCCGGTACACCTTTGAAGCAAACGTCGGCAAAACACGGATCGAATTGTACCCGGTATTCGATAATTGCCGAGTCCGTGTCGCCGCCCAGGCTGTACATTCCACTGAGTATATTGGATATATGGTGCTTGATCTGCTCAAGGGTAACCAGGCTGTCATTGGCCTTGCGGAAGTGACCGTTCGAGTTTTTGCCTGCGATTACCAGAATGCCGTTTCCGCCACTGCCGCAGGCCGGTTTGATCACAAACTCTTTATGATGCGAGAGCAGGGCATCCAGGTGTTGGCTTTGGTGTTCCAGTTCGATATGTCCGTAAAGTTCCGGCACCGGAATATGACTTGCAACGGCCCGTTGCTTGGTAATGATCTTGTTGTCCACCAGCGGATAAAAGCTTCGCTGGTTATAAGGCATAATGAATTCTGCATTGCGCCGGTTCATACCGATGATGCCCAGCTTGCGTAAGCGGGTCCAGGGCATCATATTTTATCAGCCTCTTTGATGAGGCTACGAAAACGCCATAGTTCCAGTAAGCGATAGCCCGTGTATCGGCCCAACACCAGTGTGATCGCCAATACGATTAACAGGCATTCAGGGAACACGAATATAATGTGCCCCAGTTGCGGGTTGGTCATGACCAGGTATCCGATTATGGCTGAGAACATACTGCCCATGCCGAGCTTAATAGCCTCCTGTGTGCCGTTTTCTTCCAGTACTATGGACATGCGTTCAATAGTCATTGCCAGGATCACCACCGGGAAGAGGGCGACGGAAAGTCCGCGTTCCAGTTCGAGCTGTACGCTGATAATGCTGAAAAAGGCTATCAACATAATGACAATGGTGAGTACGGCGGCCAGCCTGGGTACTAATAATAGTTTGAGTTTTTCCAGGTAAAGCCGCAACGTAAGTCCGACGATCACCAGCGCGGTGAACAGAATCACTCCCCACATAAGGGACGTTTCCCGAAAAGCCAGGGCAATCAGGACCGGCATAAAGGTTCCGAATGTAGCCAGCCCCACCAAGTTTCTGAGTATCACGATGACCAGCGCACCGAGCGGCACCATCAGGATAATCCGGTACACATTCTGGGTTTGTACCGGCAATGCGAACAACGAAAAATCCATGAGGCGGGAGTTGGTTTGACGGGCCCACTGTTCTGCGATTGACACTTGTGACAGCGCGTGTCGTGAGATCGAAAAGTCCACTTCTGCAGGCTGTCCGCCGGCTATGGTCACGAGAGGATCATCGCCGGTGCGCCAGACAAGAATATCGTCACGAAACCCTTGTTGACCACTCACCGGGTCGAAGGGTACCCATTCAAAATCGTTGTGTACTTCAATCCAGGGCACCAGGGTGCCGTGTTTAACCAGATCCTGTAGCGGCAATACATAGACAATTCGGGCAGGTATACGCGCTCCGGCCAATATATCGATCAGCTGGCGCACCCATTCCACCGAGCCACGCCCGGTTTTATTAATCAGCGAGATGTTTTGGTCGGGCTTGGGGTTGTTCAGTCGCAACAGCAGTTCGCGGGTGAAGGTCACTATGTCTGCAGAATGTGAGCGCACATCTTTTAGTACTGCCCGAACCGCTGAGCCCAGGGGCTCTTCATAGATGGGAACCGAAGGATACGGAGGGCGGGGCGAGGTATTCCTTTCATAGGGCGAGGAATCCCGGGTGAACTCCATCCTGTAATACAGCACTTGTTTGCCTTTGGCGCGGCGTACAGCCCACAACGCTTGCTGGTTAACGTCGTCTCGTTCCGTTGCCAGACCGTAATTACTGGAAATGAAGTCTTCGTTCAGTTTCACAAATCCAGGCGGATCCCGGGGCACATAGAAACTGGCTTTTGCCGGGCCTCCGTTGGCTTTAAACTGTAATTTGGCTTCTACTGTCCACACATCGGATTGCTGTGACGGGAGCAGCGGCAAGCCAAGAGATTTGTGCTTGTAATAGGCCAAGCTAAGGGCGATAGCCGTCAATACGAGAGCTATGATGCTGATTTTGTGTTTTGTCATTTAAGTTTTTCTATGTTCGCTTTGATCGGTTTGGCTATCTTTGTCTTCTTTCGCGGGCGTATTCTGATTATCAGTTTCGTTATCAGCCGCCGTCGTAGTCAATTCTTTTCCATCGATATCCAGACGGGTATACGCCTCGTTTGAAGTTCGCAAATACGTGTTGTCGGGGTCAATAATAGCGATGTCCTTCAGAAAACGCCTGCCCAATAGTACCGGATAGAGAAACTTACTGCGATCGGTCAGGGTGAATTGAGCTGTATATTCAACACCGCCCATGATGAACGGCAACATCACCACGGGGCGTTCGACGTTGGACCGCTTGTGTTGCTTGATAATCACTTTGCGGTAGAGCGGGGCTTCGATGGTCACCACTTTTTTGCTTTTACCGGGTTTGTATTTGTTATTGCTGAGTTTGGTGCTGCTGCCAAACTGAAAGCGCACCCAAGGCTGGCCGTCCTTATCAAAATGCTCAATGTTTTTGGCATGTATGGAGCTGGTCTTGGCACCTGTGTCCAGTTTGGCTTTGGTTTTTATCTGCCACGGTTTTAGCCACATAAACTCAAGCCAGCCAAGAATGACCTTTTCCTTGATTTCGTGGTTGTCATGCGACTTGCCATCTGCATAGGCGGGGCTGTGCGTTGCGATTATGCTCAAAAGGATACATCCGACAATGGTTCTGATGAAAAACTTCATACTGGGAATTTGTTTACTTTCAGGTTTGTTAGGACGCGAATTGTAATTCGACTGGGATTGAAACGCACCTCTATTTGCTAGAACCGGTATCCAGAATTCGCCGGAATGTGAGATTGATGCGCGGTTCAGAAGGTGTTTTGCTTTTTGGAATCTGATGTAACCAATGATGTTGAAGTCCCCCTTTCATGATCATTAAGTCTCCGCTCTGCATCGGAATTTTCAGTTTCTTGCTGGGATGCAGGCGGTGTTTTAGCTGGAATTCCCGGGTGCCGCCCAGTGACAGCGAAGCAATAGTGGGATTAGTTCCCAATTCCGTCTCGTTATCAGCATGCCAGCTTACGCTATCATGTTGATTTCGATAAAGATTCGCCAGCACACTATTAAAATGGTTGTCACTGTACGCTTCGAGATCCTGCTTGATGGTCCTCAGACAATCGATCCAGGGAAGGGGTTCCATGGCGATACCGGAATAACCATAGTGTATACCCGGGTCTGCGAACCAAGCCTGCAGACGGGGTAGTGACGTCATTTTTCCGGCGATGCGTATTTGGTCCTGTCGCCAGGGAACCTGCTGATATAATTGAGAAAACAGCGCTCCTGCCTGGTCCGGAGTGTAATAGTGTTTCACCCACAGGATCTCTCCGTCTTCGAGCTCAATAAGTTCGACCCGCTGCACGCCGGAATTACCAAATAAGTCATCAAATACAAAGAAGTCTTTCTGTGCCATAGAAATGCCCTCTCTAGGTATACGATTTATCCTAACCTTATGAACCCTGGCGGGCAAATGAAACGGATTGGGGACATAAAAGGGTTGCGCTTAAAAGGGTAGGGGGGCTTCCATGCGAATGCGCTGTCCCTGCCGCGGGTGGGTGAAGCTCAGTCGATAAGCATGCAACATCAGGCGCGGGCTCATTTGGGCGATGTGCGCTGGCGCATAGAGTGTGTCGCCAACAATGGGCATGCCGATGGCCATCATATGTACCCGTAGCTGGTGCGACCGTCCGGTTACCGGCGTTAGCCGCAGACAATTGCCGGAAGTCGAGTGTTTCAAGAGCTGATACCGGGTCAGTGACGGCTTGCCTGTTTGGTAGCAAATCTTTTGTCGGGGGCGGTTGGGCCAGTCAGTGATCAGTGGGAAATCAATTTCCCCTTCGGCTGCCGGGCAATCGCCATAGGTGACTGCGTGGTATTCTTTTTCGGTTTCGCGGTCGCGGAACTGACGGCTGAGTTCGCTTTGGGCGGCTTTTGTTTTGGCGAAAAGCATAACACCGGAAGTGGCGCAATCGAGGCGATGTATGACCAGTGCCTGGGGATAAAGGGAGGCGCAACGGGTTTGCACAGAATCCTGCTTGTCCGGTCCTCTACCGGGTACGGACAGCACTCCAGGCGGTTTATTGACGACCAGAAGCTGGTCGTCTTCGAACAGGATTTCAATCATGCTAATGACCAGACAAGGTTAGCGTGATCCTTTTCAAGAAACGGTAATCATAATGCGCAAGCCATCCAGGCGGTACTGTCCGTTTTTTTGTAACGTCGCTGGCCCCTGTTCCAGCATGCGTTCAACGCGCTGAAGCTGCAGGGTAATGTCCTGCTCTTTAGCCAGTGCTTGTAGACGCTGCTTTTCTTTTGACCAGAACTGAATATAAGACTCCGTTGCCTGCTCTACTAAGGCCTGCTTGCGCACTTCCATGAGGTCATTACCTTTGCTCAGCATGTCCAGTATCGGCTCCTGGATCTCTTTCAACATTGGACTGATTAAATCCGGTTTGACGCGTTTAAGCTGTTTGTCCAGCGCGTCAGTTTCGACTGCGGAGCTGATGTCCCGTCCGCGCTGATCCAATAGCAAACGCACCGGTGTGGCTGGCAACAGTTGACCCAGCTCCAGTTCGCCGGGTGCCGGGCATTCCACGATATAGAGGGTTTCCAGCAGAATTGTGCCTTCTTTTATTTGCTTGTTCTTCAGCAAACTCATTACGGAGCTGCCTTTGCCACTGGTAATAATCATGTCTATCGCATTGCGGACCATCGGGTGATCCCAGGTCAGCAATTCTATGTCTTCCCGACCTAAGGCGATTTTGCGCTGGTATGTAGCGCTGAACCCGTCTTCCGGTAAATTTGGGAAGTTGGTTTGTTCAAGTGAGGTACCAGGCCGAATCAGCGTTATCGATTCAGACAGTTCTTCCTCATCCACACCATAAGCATTGAAGACCTGTTCCATAAAATCACGCAGCTCCGGATCATCGTCACTGTCTGCCACTGCATCAATTAAACTCTGCACTGTACCGTCACCGCGGGAATGAAGCTCAAGCAGCCGGTTGCGGCCATGAATAAAGCGCTCATGTAAATCGGCAACCCGCTGTTGTGTTTTGGTGTTGAGTTCGTCCAGTACGTTATCATCGGCCAGTGCAATGGCCTGCAGGAACTCAGCGTTGAGATTCTCGAAAATTACGCTGTGAGAGGCTTCGGTCTTGACGAAAGCGTTGAACCCCTGATCGAACCAGTTGAGCAGCCGTTGCTGATGGGTGCCCGCCATGAACGGAGTATATATCTGTATATCATGCTGTTGTCCGATGCGGTCCAGCCGGCCGATGCGCTGCTCCAGTAAATCAATGGAGGCGGGAAGATCGAACATCACCAGTTGGTGGCAGAATTGGAAATTGCGGCCTTCACTTCCGATTTCCGAACAGATTAATGCCTGGGCGCCGTCTTCTTCCGCTGCAAACCAAGCAGCACTGCGGTCGCGTTCAATCAGGCTCAGGTCTTCATGAAACGCACTGCACTGGATGCCGCCCTTAAAATGCAGGTGGGCTTGCAGGGCGCAGGCGGTGTCTTTGTTGTGACAGATCACCAGAAATTTCAATGTGCGATTTTTTTTCAGAGTCTCCGTCAACCAGGCAACCCGGGGGTCCTGACTGATCCACTGGACCTCGGATAGTTCGGTTTCCGGATACAGCTGCTGGTCCAGGGTAGGCAATTCCAGGTCCCGATACACTTCTGGTTGCGTAAGTTCAACCCGTGTTAAAGATCGTTCCGGAAACCCGCTGATGCTATCCCGGGTATTGCGGAACAGAGCCCGACCGGTGCCATGTTGATCCAGTAGGCGGGTAGCCAGAGTGATGAAATCTTCTTTGGTGCCGTTGTCTGCTTCCAGCTTTGCGATGAGCTTGAGGCTGGATTCGTCACTCAGTAGTTGTCGCAGCCATTGCAGTTGTTCCGCGGTTAGGGCTTTATGGTCGATCAGGCGCTCCGCGACCAGAGCAATTTCATTGAAGCGCGATTGTTGCTCAATAAATTCGGGTAAGTCCTGATATCGCAACGGGTCTAATAAATGCAATTGGGCGAAGTGACTTTCAGGACCTTCCTTCTCGGGTGTTGCCGTTAGCAGCAGCAGGCTTTTTGCCTGCAGGCTGAATTGCTCTACCAGCTGATAAGCCGGGCTGGGATTTTCCGGCTGCCAGGCCAGGTGGTGGGCTTCATCCACGATCAGTAGGTCCCAGGGGGAATCCAGCGCCGCGTTGGCCCAGCGTTGGTGTTGCAGCAGAAATTGGATGGAGCAAAGCACCAGCTGTTCGAACATAAACGGATTGTCAGTATCCTGCTGTTCACAGAGTGCTTCGCATTGGTCCTGATCCAGCACCCGCACAGGCAGGTTAAAGCGCCTTCGCATTTCCACCAGCCATTGATGTACCAGTGAGTCAGGTACCAGTATCAACACGCGCTGGATTTTACCGCTGATGAGCTGCTGATGGGCAATCAGGCCTGCCTCGATGGTCTTACCAAGGCCTACTTCGTCGGCCAGCATGATTCTGGGGTGCGAGCGGTCGGCTACCGTTTTGGCGATATGGAATTGATGAGGGATCGGGTCGACTCTGGCACCCATGAAGCCCTTAGCCGGATGTTGGTCGTAGGCCGAATTCAGTTGCCAGGTTTTCAGTCGCATACTGAAGTTTTTGTAATGCTCAAAGTGACCCTGTAGCAGGCGCTTCAGGGGTTCCGGCATGCGGCTGCTGCCCTGAACCTGGCTTTCGCAGAGAATTTTTACTTCCCGCTCAGTCTCGCTTTCCGCTTCATAAAAATAGAGACCTTCTTCTTCGTGGCGGGTCAGTACCCGGAAATGCGTACCGTCGTCGGTTTCAATCATGTCGCGGGGGTGGAATTCCAGACGGGTAAGCGGGGCATTCGCCTGAGCGTAGTTTCGGAGTTCTTCAGTGGCAGGAAAAAAGAGGGTTACGGTGCGTTCATTGACCTGGGTGACAATGCCGATACCTAAATCGGTTTCGGCCGTGTTTGACCAGCGTTGACCTATATGAAAAACCTGTTCGACCATGGGACTCACTACTCCGCTCAAATTCAGCGCTGGATTCTAACAAATTGGCCGTGAACAAATAACTGTTTCAGGCGACTGATTCAGGTCAATCGCATTGGAAATTGCCTTTTGTTGTGTATATTCTTGCTTCATCTGTGGCTGAGGATCGTTTGACAATGAAATTATTTTTGCTCTGCGTCGTAATCTACGTGTTTTGCATTGTGTTTGTACGGATGCGAAACCGGTCGACATTTGATCTGAAGCGTCAGTTGACAGACTTTTCAACTTTTATGGTGCCGTTTAATATCCCGGCCTATTTGCTCTCCAGGATCCCTACCACCGCCCGCATTGAGCGCAAATGGTTCCCGGAGCTGGACGTTATTGAAAGCAACTGGGAGACAATACGGGATGAGGCGTTACACCTTTATGAGCACGGGCAAATCACGGCAAAAGACGATTTGCCCGCCAGCAGCTTTTATAAGGATAATCGCTGGACCAGCTTTTATCTGAAACTTTACGACAACCGGATTCCGTCGGCGTACGATCTGGCACCCAAAACAATGGCGTTGTTGGAGCAAGTGCCCTCACTGAATATTGCGTTGTTTGCGGTGTTGATGCCGGGCAAAAAGCTCAACAAGCATCATGATCCTTTCGCCTACACGGTGCGGTATTCCCTGGGGCTGAGCACACCCAATGCCGATAGCTGCGGTCTGATTATTAATGATTTCGATTACAAGTGGAAAGACGGTGAAAGCATTGTCTTTGACGAGACCTATCTGCACTCGGCCTATAACGACAGCGATACACCGCGCATCATTTTGATGACCGACGTTGACCGCCCCTTAAGCAGTAAGTTACTGCAGAAGCTCTATTGGTACTTCGGTCGATTTTTCAATCGCCTGTTTATGATTGATAACGTTGATCCAACCCACACCGGCGTAGGAAACAAACTGGGTAAAGGTCTGACCGCGTATAAGAATTTTCTGAAACGTATCAAGAAGAAAAACAAGCCGCTTTATGTTGGTGGAAAGGTGGTGGTTATTTGCAGTGTTTTGTATCTGATATTTGCCCGTTGACAACGATAATCTTGGGATAGACCATAAAAAAGCAGGGCGATTGTGCATCCCCTGCTTTTTTTGTGGTGACGATGTTCGGTTGGAATTCGGTTTAGAGCACGTTCTCCCAAAGCGGGGCTGTGCCCTGGAACGGATCTTCCTGTAAGCCGGTTTTGGTATCGAAGCACATTACCTGACGGCTGTCTTGGTTGAAAGCAGTCCACTTTCCCACCCGGTCGGTTGATGGATCTCCGGAACGGGCGAAGGCAATCCAGCAGCTTTGAACCGTGGCGCTCAGTTTCGCAGAGTCGTCGCCGCCACCGGTCAGAAACTGCCCCGCAGTGGTCCCGGTATGGCCAAACACGAAGGGGATATCGCTGGCGTGACATGCCTTCAATGGGCCTTTGTCCCAGTTGAATTGGAACATAAAGACCTGCTCACTGTGTTTGCTTTGTTGTTCGGCAATGCGGAGCGAGGGAATGCGGAACATGCGGTCACTTTCGAAGGCACTGAAAATGTCACTGTAAGAGACGTCGGTGTTGTTTTGTTGGAACCGCTTTTGATAGAGGTTGGCCGCCCGTTCGCCCATACCCGGCAAGCTTGTTTCACAGCGATTTATCAAATCCAGTTTACCCATGTCCTCAGCATTATCCGTGTTAGCAACCCGATTGACACCGGGCATATTCAGAAACAAATTCCACTCATCCCGGGTACAGCCGACCATCAATGGAATATGGCCTACGTCCCCGTTGCGAATTGCAGATAAAGGTTGTTGTGAGACGCTTACTCCGTCGATCACGGGCAAGAGCGTGATCCCTGTTTGCATCACCGGTTGGCCGAAAGCACCCCGGTTGATCTCGTGCTTAAAACACGCTTGCTGTGCTTTTATAATTTGTGATGTGGAAAGCTGCCACAGCTTTTCCGGTTTGGTGGCGTCGATATCGGCCGCTTTCAGGAAGCGCCTGGTGATTTCAGTGGCTTCGGAATGCGTCAACACCTGATCAGCGCCGCCGCTTTGCAGAATGGCGCGTTGAAACAGGCCGGTAGCGAGCGGAGATGCCAGCAGGGTGGCAATGGACCAGGCCCCTGCTGACTCACCGAACAGCGTGATTTGATTGGGATTGCCTCCGAAACTTTCTATATTTTTTTTGATCCATTTCAGCGCTTCGATTTGGTCTAGCAGGCCGTTGTTGGCGCTGACTTCATATTCATCCGGCAGCAGATCATTGAGGTATAGAAAGCCCAGGGCACCCAGGCGATAGTTCAACGTGACCACCACGACATCGCCGTTAACCGCCAGTTCACGTCCCTTGTAGATGACCTGGGAGCTGGCGCCGGTGACAAAGCCGCCACCATGAATCCAAACCATCACCGGGCGTTTTTTGTTGTCGCAAGCGGGGCTCCAGATATTCAAATACAGGCAGTCTTCGCTGGTTTGTTCTATGCCAAAGAATGGGATGTTTTCCTGTGGTGCGGCATCGCCGAAGCGTTCGGCTTTGAAAGGCTCCTCGAAGGGCAATAGTGGCTCAGGCGCTTTGAAACGAGCTACTCCAATGGGCTGCTCCGCATAGGGTATTCCGCGAAACTCCTGATAGCCGTCACATTGAATTCCAATAATTTCCCCGCAGGGAGTAGAGACGCTTACCGACATGAATCATCCTATCTATGTGGTTTTTGACTTTGGTTTGTGGAGCCCGGCAAGGAGACAGCCGGCTTCGCCTTTTGGCGACAATTATTTCCTTAAATTTGGCATATATCCCTTTTTACTGGCCTGTTTATAACCTTTAATATGGCGCGCACATTCAAGTAGCAATAGCCGTGTGGCAAGAGAGCAGTCATGAACCAACCTGTATCCATGAAAACCGGGTCGCCTTTATTTCAACCTTTTCAGTGTAAATCGCTTAACTTAAAAAACCGGATCGTGATGGCGCCCATGACACGCCACTTTTCGCCGGGGTTTATCCCGGGTGATGATGTAGTAGCATACTATCGTCGTCGTGCTGAAAACAACGTTGGCTTAATCATTACCGAAGGCACGACTATAAATCAATGCGCATCGAACGGTTATGAAGGTGTTCCTGCTTTTCACGGCGAGGCATTGTTGGGCTGGCAAAAGGTAGTCGATGCTGTGCACTCGGCAGGTGGCAAAATTATGCCCCAGCTTTGGCATGTAGGAACCGTTCGCCGTCCCGGCGTGGGCCCTGATGGGGATGTGCCCGGTATGGGGCCATCTGGTATTTCCTCTGCGGGTAAGCGTAAGGCGCATACCATGAGCGAACAGGAAATACAGGATTGTATTGATGCATTTGCCCAGGCGGCTGCGGATGCAGAGGCCTTGGGCTTTGACGGCATTGAGCTGCACGGTGCACACGGTTACCTTATTGATCAGTTTTTCTGGAAGGTGACGAATGAACGCAGCGATCGTTGGGGCGGTTCATTTGAAAAGCGCTCGCAATTTGCCGTGGATGTAGTGAAGGCAGTGCGAGAAAAGGTGAGCGAGCAGTTTCCGGTAATATTCCGTTTTTCTCAATGGAAGCAACAGGACTATGATGCTCGTTTGGTGACGTCTGCAGAGCAGCTGGATCAATTTTTGAAGGTCTTGGTTGACGCCGGGGTCGATGTTTTTCACGCCAGTACGCGCCGTTTTTGGGAGCCTGAATTCACCGGCTCTGATCTGAATCTTGCGGGTTGGACGAAAAAACTAACCGGTTTGCCCACTATCAGCGTCGGTAGCGTCGGGCTGAATTCCGATTTCATTGACGCCGTTTTTAAACGCGAAGGGCCGGAGGTGGTAGGGAAGCGCAGTATTACTGACCTGGAAGAACGCCTGGAGAGCCAGGAATTCGATCTGGTCGGGGTGGGGCGCGCTCTGTTACAGGATCCGGCTTGGGCTGAAAAAGTTGGCAGTGGCCGTTTTGATGAGATCGAAGATTTCGATCGTAACAGCATGGACACACTCTATTAGTATTCGTCGTTAAACTTATTAGGTAGAATTAGGTGTCGTTGCCGTGTTTTTATTGGGTGAAACGGCCTCAATGCACGGTCAAAATTTCAAAAAAACCAGGTCTCTGCTATAAACTAAAGAGTATTGGCGTTTTTCAGAGCCAGGTTTTTTCTATCAAAATCAATTTATTTCACGTAGACCGGAAACTGACACAATGATATTTCGACGATTTCTAGTTCTGGGCTGCATTACACTGTTGATGAGTTCAACCGTGTTTGCCGCTGGCGAGTATGTGGGGGAACGGAATGCCTTTAACCGCTTTCATGGCAAGGGTACTTATAAATATACCAATGGCAATGTCTATGAAGGCGAATGGGTAGACGGCCGCAAAAGCGGAGAAGGCACCCAAACTTGGCCCAGTGGTGAGAAATACAGTGGTAGTTGGAGTAATAATCGCGAACATGGTGAGGGCACAAAACAGTGGCCTAACGGCGATCGTTATTCCGGTGAGTGGCTGCAGGGTAAAATGAGCGGAAATGGGTCCTTTAATTGGGCAAACGGAGATGTTTATACCGGTGCATTCATCGCTGATCAGCCCCATGGAAAAGGTGTGTTCACGCAGGCGAACGGGACAAAGTACGAAGGCAATTGGACCAATGGTAAGCGTAACGGTGAATTTACCGTCACTTTAAAGGACGGCACCGTTTCCCGCGGTACCTGGAAATCCGGAGTTGCGCCCAGTAATGCCACCGTCGTGCTGGCGGGTGGTGAGCTGTACAGCGGCCCGGTCAGTGGCGGCTTTTTACCGAACGGAAAAGGCACCTGCACCAAGGCCGGTAAGCCGTCCACTTGCGAATATAAAGCGGGTAAAAAAGTGGCAGTGGTTGCCGCCGTACCCAAACCGGCACCAAAGCCTGCACCCAAACCGGCGCCGGTAGTTAAAGCGCCTGCAGAACCAAAAGCGGACGCCAAGCCATTTGATGGCGGTGCCGCGGCGGCACCGGTGGTCGCGGAAGCACCGAAACCGAAAGATCCCCGGACTCATCGGGGCGAACGTGCTGATGGCAGTCAGTTTTTCTTCAAGCACAGCTGGGGGGGTGTCAGTGAAGGCTCCACTGAGCTTTCTGTTGAAAAGGATATCAACGAGTTCGGTGCGATGCAGATTAAAGCGTCCGGGGGCGGTTTTGATATAGTCTTTACGGTGGACGAATACATAGGACCCGCTACTTATAAATTGGCTTATTTCAAGGCATCGATCCAAAAGGCGGGCGAAAGCACGGTTTATCGAACCTCTGCCTCGGAGCCGGGCACATTGACAGTCCTGGAGGAGAGTAATGGTAAGTTGATCGGTACGTTCTCGTTTACCGGCTACCCTTACGGTAATGTGGGTAGTGATAAACGACAGGTAACGGAAGGCGAGTTTGCCATTCCGTTAAAATAGTATTCGATCGAGTCACCTGTTTCAGGCCACCAGTAATTGGCGGGTATCCTCCAATTGGCTTTTGGCCTGATCCAGGATCTCGGTCATCTGGTGCGCGGTGTTTTCACCAGGGAATAATCTGCGAAACGCCGGAATCTTATTTATTCGCGCGAGTTTTTCTTCACTGACCATATATTGATTGAGGTGCGCCACGATCACCAGATCGGCAAAGTCCGGCTCCCCTTCATGCTGATAATTCCAGTTTTCTGAATGGGTCGCAGTGGCCACCATTTCTTCATTGAAACCCCAGCGTTTTAAAATCAACGGTCCTAATTCAGTTTTAAGATCCTTAATTGTCTTTTCCAGTGTTTGCGGATTATTCATCAGGTTCGGGTAGTGGTGGGCATACATCAGCAAAGGCACCACACCTATGTCGTGAAGCAAACCGGCCAACAAGCCTTGTTCTGGATCCAGTCCCTTCACGTTCTGCGCCAACACGTAGCTCAGTGCGGCTATCTCTATACTGTGTTGCCACAGGACGTCCATTCTTTGTTTCAGTACCGGGGTCGAGGTTTTAAACAATTCTTTCACCGTGAAACTGGTGACCAGTTGTTTGGTGGTCTGCATACCCAGTCGCACAATGGCCTGGGAGCTGGTTTCGAATTCTTTGGTGCCCCGGAATAGAGGGCTATTGGCTGCTTTGATCAGTTTAGCTGCGACGACGGGATCGGTATTAACGGCCTGGGATATTTTTTTTGCGTTGTTGGTACCGTCATCAATCATGCGCCGAATGCGCACTGCAACTTCGGGTAGGCTGGGTAAAACCAATTTGTTGTTACGCAGGTCAGAATAGATATCCAGCAGTAATTGTTTGTCCTCGGGCTGGTCTTCGCGCAGGGCTTTCTTTACCTCATAGTGATCACCCGGTGCTTCCCGTAATAACGCTTGCAAGGTGGATGTCTCTATCTGTAAAACAGCCGCCCCTGATCGTGCATAGACATCGTATTGACGAGGTCGCTGATGTTGAATTGGGGCCATGGCATCCGCACTGTGGGCCACCAGGCTGATGGGGGCTGAGCCGCCAGTGTCTATCTGCAGTTCCCCGGCAAGCAGAAAGTAGTGAAAGTGGTCGGTGTCCCCGGCGCTAAACAGAATCTGATCCGGAATGAGCTTTATCAACTTGCTATTATTTGCCAGCATGATGAGTTGCTGCTCGTTCAGGTAACGCAGCAATTCAAACTCTTTGAGTTGTTCGGTATTCATAGCGGATTGCTTCACTGTAATGGGAGCGGAGTGTTGCTTTAAGTATAGGAAGTGATGGGGAAAACGTGACCTTGAATATAATAGATTGTGAAGTTGAGCGTGATTGGGGCTGGCCAGGTTGCCACCACGATAAGGGGTGGCTGGCAGCCTGGCGTGTTGCGGTTTATGCCAGAAGCTTATTCGCTAAGGGCGGGTTCCGCTACATAGGGTGCCAGTATATCCGATCCGCGAATTTCCGCTTTCAATACAGACATAAAAGTGTAAGCGCCCATGATTTTCCGAACCAGGAACATGAGTTCCCGCGGTGGCATTGTAAAATGGCGGTTGGAACCGGCTGCCGATAATCCTGCCTGCATACTGAGGCGTGCCGGCAGGTTGCTGTCTCCCCAAATGTATTCGTTTTTATCATTGAGTAAATAGGAGGGGGGTGGAAAGCGCTCCGCATCGGCAAACGGCTCGATCGCCATATAGCAGAGTTTTAATAGCCCTCGGCGGGCGTCGTCTGGTGTATTGGGGCGAAACAGGTTTAATTGATCCATGGCTTCGAGCAGCATCTTGTCGTCGTGCAGATAGGCAGCGGCGACGATTTTTCTGCCGGGGATCAAGGTATGGTCAGAGAACTCGCGCACGGCACCGAAATCCAACAGAACGATTTTATCGATTTCATCGATCCCGTTTCCGAGTTGAACGAAGTAGTTACCAAAGTTAGGGTCGGTTTGCATTTCGCCCCATTCGAAGACTTCCTTCCAGCATAGATCCAGCGCGGCGCTGCAAATTTGATTGCGACGCTGTTGCGATAGTGCTTTGGTGTCGGCCGCGTCAATGTTGAGACCGGGCTCATAGGCGGTAGCGACGACCCGTTTACTACAGAACTGGTCATACACTTTTGGAACGACAAAGCGGTTGTCACCTTTCAGGCGCTCCCGGAACAGCTTGGTTTTTTCGCGCTCATGATCATAGTCCACCTCGCGGTGCATCATTTCACGGATTTCCTGAAACCAGGCTTTGAATTCCTCGGTAATGGGGACTAATTTCATCACCCTCAGCAACGTTTCTACGGCACTCAGATCGCTGTCCACCGCTTCTGCAACGCCGGGATATTGCACTTTCAGGCAGATTTGTTCGCCACTACTTATGATGGTGGCTTTGTGTACCTGTCCTATTGATGCTGCACCTAAAGGCGTTTCTTCAATATTCAGCAAGGCCAGCCTGTCGTCGCCCAGCTCTTGTACTAATTCCTTATGGATCGTTGCCCACTCCAGCGCAGCAGTGTCATCTTCCAGTGTGTGCAATGCCTCAGTCACTTCTACCGGCAGGAAATGCTCTCCGTACAGTGCCATCATCTGACCGATCTTTACAATGCTGCCTTTGAGCTTACCGATTTCATCTGCCAGATAATGGGCTTGTTTAGACAGGATTTGCTTTTGCTTTCCGGCTCGTTGATCTTTAGCGCTAAACATATTGCCGGCTGATTGCGCTGCCAATCGAGTGCCAGCAACAAACCCGGCCCTGGCCATGCTAAAACGCCGTTCAAAAGCACCGGTTTTGACCCGTTTAAGCGTTGATTTTGGTTTATCTGACATTGAACACCTTACTTAATGGACGCACTAGGCATCCTTTTCCCGAAACCCGTAATGATCGTCGTTGCCCTCGGCTGACGAACTGCTTCACTAACGAATAGGGCTGGATGTTACCTTATATTGTTTTCAATTTCAGTTGCCATTCTGTTCATGAAGGTTGTACAAATGAGATTGGTAGTGGCTTCGCGGGAGCGAATCGGTGGACTGGTTGTCTATAATCCAGGTTAATATTGCGTTGATTGATATGAGTGTGAGGTTCCGATTGTGTCCGATGAAAATGTAGTGGATTTTGACTCCGCGCGGGAAAGGCTCGCCCCTGAGCGTAAGGAAAAAGCCGCCAAAGAGGTGCGCAAGCAATTTCAAACCGCGATGGGTTGGAACAGTTGGCCAAAAACCAAAAAAGGTAAGGGAGGTAGCAAGGGACCAGGCCCTAAGAAAGGCAGGAAGCGTTAGCGGTCGCGAGGCAAAAGGGCTCTATCAGTTCCATACCCACACGCCTTGATGTTCACTGGCGAGCGATTCTTTCTCAAGCTTTTGCAGGTGAGCCAGTAATGAAAATCGGGCTATTCCGTGTAAATAGGGGGGTACATCGTCGTATACCAGTGGTGTCAGGTGCTCAAGATCGAGGTCCGGATTCGCTTGAAGACTGCTGATTACCTTTTTCTCGCGCATGAGTCTGTGTTGGATTAAACCTTCAATAATCGCTTCGGGGTGCTCTATCAATGAACCGTGAGCGGGAGCCAATTGAGCTAGCGTTATCTTCTTCAGCTTGCGTAACGAACGCAGATAGGCTTGCATATCACCATCCGGTGGCATGATCACCACCGTTGACCCTTGCATAATATGATCACCGGTGAACAGCAGGGATTCCTGCTCAAGATAGAAGCATAAATGGTTAGAAGCGTGTCCCGGAGTATGAATCGCTTGCAGTCGATATTCTTCGGTCTCGATGAAATCCCCGTCACCCCAGATCTGATCAGGTGCGAAGGCCGGATCCTGTGCGTTGAGGTTAGCGGCACGCATGCCGATGACCCGTCCACCTGTGGCCTCCCGCAGCTGATTGGCGGCCGGGGAGTGATCCATGTGAGTATGAGTGCATAGGATCCAGCGTACCGGTGCTTGCAGCGCTGACGCCGCCGCAATAATGGCGTCGACATGGGACTCAATGGCGGGGCCGGGGTCTATTACAGCAAGTTCCTGGTTACCCACCAGATACGTGTTCGTGCCCGGTCCGGTCATCATGCCGGGATTGGGCGCTGTAATTCTACGAACTCTCTGGGACAGAACCGTGGCTTCACCGTGAATAATACTCGACATCTATTTTCCTTACCCCTTTGCTTCCCGGGATTGTAATGCTTGGTTTAAAGCGATTGGCCATTGTTTTTCAGCAGTGTCGCACGATCCGTAAATCCGCATAATTGCTGTAAAGTCATCACCGTGGGCAACACCAATACCCACTCTCCTTTCTTATGATGCGCCAAAGCGTCTTCCGGGGAAACCCAGCAGGTATTGATTGCTTCGATACCATCTTGCTTTGGTTCTTGTCCTTCGGGCCAGGGCGCGAGAAAAAAACGGGTGTCATAGCGCTTAGGATTGCCTACCGGAGTAATCCAGCGACTTAAATACTTTAGTTTGCGGGAGTCGAGAGTGAGTTCATTAGCCTGACAATACTGCAGGAACTGATCGGGGCGTGCCGCCAGAAAGGTTTGGGCAGCAAGTGCCTGCTCCGGCCCTGTGAACTTTTCGCTATCCGTTGCCAACAGAATACCCGCTTCTTCCACCAGCTCCCGAATCGCACCTACCCAGAATGCATAGGCTTGGCGTTCGACCTGGAGCAGGCGATCCGCTTTTGCGGTATTGACCGGGCACAGGGTTTCCCAGTGTCGATCGTAGTCTTCCTTATCGAGTTTGCCACCCGGGAACACCCAGGCACCGCCGACAAAGACTGCCTCCGGATTTCGTTGCTGCATCAATACCTTAGGCCCACCAATGTCATCTTTGACCAGAATGATGGTAGCGGCAGGTTCGATGGGTATTTCGGGTGTAGTCAATCCGGTTTCCTTATCTAAGTTCAAAGTCAAAATTAGTGTCTACACTTTAACAGAGAAGACAGGCGATATTGTCTGATTGTACTCGGGATATTGTTGTTACGCTTGTGGTTAGGTTTTTAACTGGCCTGTAGCGTTAAAGCGGGTAAGTTAAACGAGATTATATGTCTATTTGGTCGAAATTGGTGAGTAGCCACGTAGTAATACTGGCAGAGTCCTGCAGTGATGAAGTTATTGATTTCATGCTGGTGGAATCCGGTCTGCAGCGACTTGACGATGGTCAGGTGCTGGTGGATTCGTTCGCCGATCTGAACCGTTATCTTGATACACTGGAAAACTATTTAGGCGTGCTGTACCGGGATCGTGCGGAACAAACTTTCAGTGAAATTATTGAGCAGCGATGGTCAGAGCAAGAGGATTCTGCCGAATTGGATGCGGGCTTCCGGGCCAAGCTGCAGGAACAGGCCAAGCTGGCGAAAAAGCTGGAAAATCTAAATCGCGACCTGTTACACGCGAAAGAATCCGCAGAGGTGGCGTCCAGAGCCAAATCGGTTTTTCTGGCCAGCATGAGCCATGAGATACGCACCCCTATGAACGGGATCATCGCCAGCGCCCAGCTGCTTCATGATACTGCACTGGATACTGAGCAAGAGGAGCTGGTGGGGTTAATCGGAAGTTCATCCAATTCCCTGTTGAATATCATTAATGATATTTTGGATCTTTCCAAAATAGAAGCCGGCTATTTGCAGCTATTGAAAGCGCCGTTTAGTTTGCATCGGCTGTTAAAAGAAACCAGCGAAATTAATCGGGTTTATGCCCTCGAAAAGCACGTTGAAGTCAACATCAAAATTGAAGACGGTACACCGGAATTTTTATTGGGTGATGCCGGGCGTATCCGTCAAATCATCATGAATTTACTCACCAACGCGATCAAATTCACCGGCGAAGGGCATGTGGACATTGAAGTCGGATACGATCAGATAGATGAGCAACGTTATAACATCGTAATCGAAGTACACGACACCGGGATCGGTATTCCGAAAGACCGTATTGACAAAATTTTCGAGTCTTTCGAGCAGGCGGATATTACGACGAGCCGGAATTATGGTGGCACCGGTCTGGGATTGACCATTTGTAAAGACCTGGTGGATTTGATGGATGGCTACCTGGAAGTGGAAAGTGAGCAGGACAAAGGCGCTTCTTTTATTATTACGCTACCGCTCAAGGCGACTGATCCTGTCGACGAACCTCGTAATGAAGAGTTACTGGCAAGCAAGAACTACCAAAAGAAAGTATTGCTGGCGGAGGATAACGTGATTAATCAACGTGTCGCGTGCAAAATACTGAGTAAATTGGGTATCGAGACCGATATCGTTAACGACGGTGCGGCTGCTATTGAAGCCGCCAATAATCAGATCTATGACCTGATTATTATGGACATAGAAATGCCGGTGCTGGACGGCCTGGCGGCAAGCAAAAAGATTTTGTGCGGCAAAGGCCTGAACCGGGCGACGCCAATACTGGCAATGACCGCAAGTGTGCTGGATGGAGACCGCAAGCGTATTTACGATGCCGGTATGAGCGGTGTGGTAGGCAAACCGGTGAAACTAATACAGTTAACGCAGGAGCTGGATCGTTTGTTGTTAAAATAAACTTCTATTCAAAGTCGGGACACAATTCCATTTATACTGAGAGGCTTGTTCTATTTTTAATCATTGCAGGTTGCGTTCGAGGCGTTTGGCGGCAACTATAAACGGACAGGCAACCGAAAAATGAGCGCTCGTCGCAATAGGGCTGTAGGGCTCATTGAGTGAAAGTGCTGTAAAAGGCACTCTATTATGAAAGTAGTCAATATGGTGCTTACTTCCGACATCCGGACTGGCGAATCGGTTGATGATGCGCAGTTACGGCAATTTAAGATATTTAACGCAGTGGATTTCAATTGCATCCGTCCGTTACTGAATCGCTGCCGAAAGGAATGCCTGGATTCCGGAGCTGTTTTGCTAAGGCCCGAACTGGGTAACGACAGTATGTATTTATTGCTATCGGGACGGGTTTCGATCAGCCTCGAGAGTCTGGATTCGGCACCTTTACTTGAGCTGGGGCCCGGAGAATGTCTTGGTGAAATGTCGGTATTCGATGGACGTAAACCTTCGGCTTATGTCTCGGTGATCGAACCCAGCGAAATTCTCGTTTTAGATAGCCACATCCTCTGGCAAATGATCGACTCTTCCCATAGCCTGTGCCGAAATCTACTGCGCTTTCTGTCCGACCGGTTACGCTCCGGCAACGACCTCATGACGATTACCCGTTGTAAAGAAAAAGAGCAGCAGCATGCTGCGAATAGCGATGCACTAACCGGACTAAATAATCGGCGCTGGTTGCAGGAATACATCGCATCTCTGGATGACCGTAGCTTGTCAGATATTATGCCGCTGGCTGTGCTGATGGTCGATGTGGACCGTTTCAAGTTGTACAACGATCATTACGGGCATCAATCCGGTGACCTGGTGTTGCAGATGGTTGCACGTACGATTCGGCAAAGTTTACGTCCGAGCGATAGCGTGGCTCGGTTTGGTGGCGAAGAGTTTATTGTGTTTTTGCCGTTCACACCGGTGAAGCAGGCAGAAGTTGTTGCGGAGCGTTTACGGAGCGCCGTCGAACGCTGCCAGATTGCTCCCGATCACGCACAATCGCTCCCGTCGGTAACAGTCTCTTTGGGCATTTCCACGGTGAATTCGTCAGAAACCGTAGATGCAGCGATTGAGCGAGCCGATCAGGCTCTGTATCTAGCGAAAAAAGGCGGCCGCAACCGTTATGTGATCCAGTTGTTTTAGCTTTAACGCTTGGGTGGTTTAAAAATCAATTTCAAAGTAAATGCCACCAACCAGCGTGGAGCGATGCGTGGTAGTAGTGTCATAACCCGGTTGATGACGCCTGGTACAACCAGTGCTTTACGCTTATGCATGCCGGCCACAGAAACTCTTGCCACTTGTTCGCAACTCATGGCCGGTAACAATTTAAGGAGTTTGAGGTTGTCGGTTCCGGCAGTCTGATGGAATTCCGAAGCAGTAGGGCCGGGACAACTCACGGTGACGCTGACGCCGGTGCCCTTTAGCTCCACCCTGAGTGCTTCACTGAACGATACCACATACGCTTTCGAAGCATTGTAGACCGCCATATAGGGCGACGGCATGAATCCCGCAACGGACGCGATATTGAGGATTTTACCCAGCCCGCGTTTGACCATGTCGGTGGCAAACAGCTTAGTGAGGTAGGTCAGTGCGGTAATGTTAAGTTGAATCTGATTGATTTCAGCGTCGGTGTCGTTCGCAGTAAATGCACCCCACACACCCAGGCCGGCATTATTAACCAGAATGTCCACCGGAATATTTTCCTTCCGCAGCGTGTCATATAACCTGTCGATTTTCTCCAGTTGAGTAATATCAATTGCGATTACCCGCACCTCAATTGCAAAATCTTTTCTCAATGAGGCAGCGAACTGGTTCAGGTGCTCTTCACGACGGGCTACCAACACAAGGTCGTGGCCTTGTTCTGCCAGCAATTTACTGATTTCGTAGCCGATTCCGCTGGAGGCGCCGGTGATTAACGCGGTGGTTAACGCCATCTGATGTAAACCTCTTCTGCAAATAGAAGTCGTATGTTATCAGCCTGTCGCTCGTTCGCGTAGCGCTGCTTCGAGCTGGTTCAGGGCACAGCAGTGTTGGACTCCAGTTGGCGCATGTAGATGCTCAGTTCAGTGGCCGAGCTTATCCGGGAGGGTGGGGCGGGAATGAACGGGATTGTTCCTGCATTGATTTGTTCACACAGGTAGGAAAACGTTAAAGAGGGGAAGTAGTGATCCCGTAACCAATGCACACATTTTCGGGTGGTTGAAGCATCGAAGCCAATATTCATGTGGCGCAGAAAAGCCGCCTGATTCCCGCTGTGGGTGCGGCCGTGCAACAGCAGCTTGTCGATCTTCAGTGCTGTTAACGCGCTATGGATGGGTGTGAATTCCTGTGGGAAGGGCGGCAGCTCTGGTAGTGTTTCGCCCACCTTGTTGTTTGCGGTGGTAGGGCTGTATAGCGTGGCAAGTCGCTGCTGCCAATAGCGCAATTGTTTAAAAATATCCGGATGATAAAATCGCCAGGACGCTTGGGAATCCGATTTAATAATGCTAATGGATTTACCGGTTCCGAATGGAGTCCTGGCCGAGCTGCGGTTGCTCAATCCGAGCACCGGCTTTGTTAATTGTATGATGTCGCCACTTTTAGCTAACTTGTTCAGTAGATAAAAATCTTCACCTGCTTGTCGTTTTGGGAATCCCCGTTGTATTGCGTAGTGTTGCAGATGAATTACAAGGGTACTGCCCACGGTGTGAAAGGCCCAGGGAGATTGTGCCCATCGTAAACCGGCAACGTAATATCGTAACCAGCAGTCATACAAGGCGGCAGCTTCGCATGCATCAGTGTCATCCGCTTGCACTGCTGTATGCTGGAACGGATACAGCAGTGCACTCGCTTTATCGCTGCTCAGAATCGGCTCCGGAATAGACGTCAGGTAGTCAGCAGGCCAGCTTACATCTGCATCGGTGTTGCGTACAAAGGGGCTGAACAGCCGTCGTTGGTGGTATAGCCACAAACAGCAATCCATTCCGAATTTGCGCGCGTACCCCACGCCGTAATGAGACTGGCTACCGGGTTGCCGGCTTATCAGATCAAGCACTAAAAAATCATGCGTCGGTTGCTGAAAAAAATACAGCGGCAGGCCGGCCTTGTTGTTGGCTTGCAGTGGCAGCGTGGACTTTTGTGTGGATTGCAGGTGCCGTAACGGCATTAGGGTGTTCCGGAGATCCTCTTCGGTTCGGTCCTCCGATCCGTTCAATACAATAATAAATAGCGTAAGCTGATTCGAGCGCAACCCCTGCAACCGGGTGATGAATGCACCGGACTCATTGAAGGCCGGTATTACCACGGCTTGCCGGTAAACCCTGCTTTTCTGCAAAGGCAAAATTTGACTTAGATCGGTATTAGGTTCGGCGTAGTGGCGTAGGTATTTTTCAATCACCTTGTTACTCTGGGACACGTAACCGATACCTAATGTAAAGCTGCGCGATGGGGTAACCTCGAAATAATATCCGCTTCTATAGTGAGTAGTTCCTCTGTCCGAGTTGTTACTTCGGCTTGTGGGAAATAGGTATACGCCAGCTTATGGAATAGATCCAGGTGCCGTCCTTCGGAGGTGGTGATGGCTTTATAAAACTGTTTTAGCGGGCCTTCCGCAAGCGCTTCGGCGATTAATCCGAAGCGTTCGTGGCCGCGTGCCTCTACTATGCTGGCGACAATCAAGCGATCCAGGAAATAAGGCTCCCTTCCTTTTCGGGTATGCCGGAAAAATTCGGCCACATAGGGGTCTTTCTGATCCGCAGCCAAGCGCAGATTACGGGATAAAATGTAGCGCACTACTTCTTTGAAGTGATTCAGTTCTTCGATCGCCAGTTCGGTCATGGCAGTGACCAGTTCCGTACGATCCGGATAGTGAGATACCAGAGTCATCGCCATGCTCGAGGCTTTTTTCTCACAAGAGGCATGGTCCAGCAAAAATCGGTCAAAATCGTTCAATACCACATCCACCCACGCTGGGTCGGTGGCTATTTTTAATTGATACATATTGTGTACTACTCTTTTTCAAATTGCCCGTGGTGTCCAAGTCCGCTCTTAAATCGGTTGGCTCCAGCCAGGGTTTCACCGCTTTCTATGACCGACAGCCCGCGTTTGAATTCATTTGCGAATGCAGCTTCCCGATCTAAGTCCCACTGTTCATAGGCGCTCATGCGGTCGCTGCGCATGCACAACGCCGGAAACAAGCTGATTTCGCGTGCTAACTGTTCCGCGATCTCCAAGCTGTTTCCAGGATCACATATTCGGTTTATCAGGCCGATATCGAAGGCTTCCGGCGCTTGCACTGCTCTGCCGGTCAGAATCAGGTCCATCGCTCGACTCATACCGATAAGGCGGGGCAGACGTATCGTGCCTCCGTCAATCAGGGGAACACCGAAACGCCGACAGAATACCCCGAATGTCGCGTCTTTGGCAGCCACTCTTAAATCGCACCACAATGCCAGCTCCAGTCCGCCTGCAACTGCATAGCCTTCGATCGCGGCAATCACCGGTTTGGATAACAGCATACGGCTGGGCCCCATCGGCGCATCGCCTTGAGCAGACAATTGATTGGCATTTTTGGCGTCTGCAAATGCCTTGAGGTCGGCTCCGGCGCAAAAATTATCACCGCCGTAGAGAACCGCCACCTGTGCGGAATTATCTGCATCGAAGGCACGAAAGGCGGCGCTGAGTTCGGCGGCAGTCGGTCCGTTCACCGCGTTGCGTACGTCGTTGCGGTTTAGTGTAATGATCGTAACTGGACCTTTCTTTTCACAAGTAATTAACATAGCCAGCCCATTTTGGTGAGGTATATTCCGGAGTGCACAAATTTATGGCATATAAGAATTGTTTACCATTAAATGTGAAAAATACCTAAAAGTGTTGCGGGATTGAGGCTAAACTAATTTGAGTGAAAATCTGAATTCATGGTCGTAAATCGGTACATGTCACCGCAGTAGAAGAATCCATATAGCGATTCGGGAGAGCGAAATGCGAATTCAAGAATTGGTTGCACATTGGGAAACGAACAGCAAAGGTGAGCGTACACCCCAGACATACTCAATCCACCTACCGTTGCGAGAAGCCGCTCAAATTCTCGCGTTAAAAGAAATGTACCCCGACTGCACAGAAGATCAGATCCTGACGGATTTGCTGTGTTACGCACTGGCTGAGTTAAGCCAGGCGTTCCCTTACGAAGCGGGGCGTCAGGTTGCGCAGGATGAATACGGCGACCCGATCTATGAAGATGCGGGACTAACACCAAAATTTATTCGTTTAGCAGAGAAATATCGCAGCACGCTGGAATCAACCCGTTCCACTGCTCAGGAAGCCAGTTAAACGCCCGGTTAGAACCTGATTCAAGCTGCCCCCCCCCGTCGCTGCATGCTGCGGGGGCACGCACACCCCATGTCGCTGATGTTGCCGCGTGCGCTCGCAGCGACCTAATTTCAGTTTAACCCGAACCCTCCTAACCCGAACCCTCCTGCCCGCATGTGTCCGAAATTGGACCGCCCACTGCTCTGCAGTTTGACTTGGATTTCGCGTAACCCTGCCGCACAGCCCGTTGTGGGACATTTTTATCTGTGGGTGGTATTATTTGTGACTGGCTAGTCACTTCTGGTCATGCGTATATACCTCGCATATCCGGATGAGTGGCTGGTATTGATTATCTGAGGGCAGGTCTTAGTTAAAGAGGGCAACACAAATGAATGATATGGCGCATAAGACGCTTCGAGCACAACCCACCAGCGATGAAATCTGGGCAACTTTCCAACCCATTGTAAGCGGTGATGATTACGTAGACAGTTTGCGTGACCGTCATCTAAAAGTGTATTTGTTTGGCGAGCTAGTGGAGGAGCCGGTTGATCACCCCATGGTGTGGCCGTCCATTAATGCATTGAAAGCGACCTACGATCTGGCGTCGGAGGAGCCCGAACTAGCGACTGCGAGGAGCCATTTGAGTGGCGATCCGGTGAACCGGTTCCTGCATATCCCCCACAGCAGTCAAGACCTGGTGATGAAAAACAGAATGCAGAGAAAGCTTGGCCAGATCACCGGAACCTGCTTTCAACGTTGTGCCGGACTTGATTCCATCAGCGTGATGCATTCGATTACCTACGATATTGATCGAGCGCATGGCACGGATTACCATCCGCGTTTTTTGACGTTTCTGACAAAATTACAAAAGCACAACCAAATTATCGCAGCCGGTATGACCGATCCAAAAGGCGATCGCAGTAAATCGCCCCACGAACAGGCAGATCAGGATCTGTTTATGCGTGTGACCCGCCGTAACCAGGCCGGTTTGTTTGTGAGTGGTGCAAAAGCGCATATGACAGGCGGACTGAACTCTCATTGGATGATGGTGTTACCTACTATGCGTTTAAGTGAAGGAGACAAGGATTTTGCGGTGATTGGTGTCGTTCCTTTACAGGCCGAGGGGTTGACCTATATTTACGGGCGCCAATCCTGTGATACGCGGGCTATGGAAGCGGGCGATGTTGATAAAGGTAATGCGCAATACGCGGGTCAGGAAGTTTTGGTTATTTTTGACGATGTGTTCATTCCCTGGGAACATGTTTTCATGGATGGGGAATATGAATTCGCAGCTCCGATGGTGGAAAGGTTTACCGCTTATCACCGTGCAAGCTACGTCTGCAAAACCGGCTTGGGGGATGTGATGGTGGGGGCCGCAGCGACCATAGCGGAGTATAACGGCCTGGAGCATGTGTCCCATATCCGTGACAAGCTGGTGGAGATGACTCACCTAAACGAAACAATCTATTCGTCCAGTATTGCGTCAGCTCATGAATCGAAACCACTGTCATCCGGCGCTTGGATTAATGACTCGATGCTGGCCAACGTCTGTAAACACAACGTGACTCGCTTTCCATACGAGATTTCGCGCTTGGCACAGGATCTCGCGGGTGGATTGATGGTGACTTTGCCCTCTCAGCAGGATTTTGAATCCTCGGAAACCGGTTCGATCCTCGAGAAATACTTCAAAGGGCGTGAAGACATTCCGACTCAGGATCGAGTGAAAATTTTGCGTCTGATTGAAAATATGACCCTGGGCCGAAACGCAGTGGGTTACTTAACAGAATCCATGCATGGAGCAGGTTCACCACAAGCTCAGCGTATACAAATTCTGCGTGGTATGGATGTAGAGAAAAAGAAATGGCACGCCAGAAAATTAGCGGGTATCAAGCAAGTTGATTAAGTTTTAGCTAATTAACGGGGGGGCTATAGGGCTGTGAACTGTTTCACAGCCTTTTTTCGTTTTACATGGTGGAGAATAAAAAGAAAGCTGGTTAGTATTCCCTTCACAACAGGAACGAAGGGGAAACACCATGAAACGTCTAGCTTTATCTGTATCAATGTGCATGCTGGCTGCAACCGCTGCAGCTGAGAATAAAGAAGGACAATATGTCATAAATCCTGCTTATGTATATGAGCACTTTGATGATGATCGCTACGTTGACGACAGCGAAGGATTCGGTATCGGTCTGGAATATCGCTTCGGTCCGCACTGGGCGACAGAAATAGCGGTTTTTCAAACCGAAGCCGAGGTATCCGATAACGGTACTGATGTGGATTTGACTCAAGTTCGTTTGGATGGCCTTTATTATTTTCTGAAAGACGGCGTGTTACAGCCCTATTTGGGATTTGGAGTCGGACACGGCGAGTTTGATAGTGATATTGACGCTTTTGAATACGGTGAAACGCAATTAAACGCCGGCGGTGGTGTGCGTTTGAATTTCAATGAAGCCTGGTCTGCCCGGTTGGATGTACGTGCGGTCTACAGCGTTGACGAGGCGTTAACCGACACCATGACGACATTGGGTATTAGTTACGCTTTCGGAGGCAAATCCAGCCCCAAACAAGAACCACCGGTTGAAGTGGTTGCAGCAGCGCCGATGGATAGCGATGGCGACGGCGTTATCGATGATAATGATCAATGTCCGGGATCCACCGCTGGCGCGACAGTTGATGCGTTGGGTTGTGCGCTGGACAGCGATGGTGATGGCGTGACGGACGATCTTGACCAGTGTGCCGGAACGGAAGTGGGTGCAACTGTGGATGACAAAGGTTGCGTCGGGGTAATGCATACTATGACGGTCGAGAGCATCGATCTGAGAGTCCAGTTCCCGTTAAACGTGCAGGAAGTGCCGGAAGAGTATCAGGACGAAATCGCGAAAGTGGCAGAGTTTATGCGTAAGTACCCTGATGTCAGCGTTGAAATTGAAGGTCATACTGATAGCTCGGGTAGTGCGGCATACAATAAAACGTTGTCTCAAAAACGTGCAGACGCGGTCAGAAATTCCTTGGTAAAACGTCACGGTATCGATGCTGACCGAGTGACTTCAATCGGACGCGGTGAAGAAAGCCCGATTGCCGATAATGACACCGAAGCCGGTCGTATTCAAAACCGACGAGTGGTAGCGGTTATACAGAAAGAAGTCATGAAGTAACGTAAGATACTGACGCAACAACCCATGCCGGTGCTGACCCACCGGCATTTTCATTAAAAGGGGTAACAGCAAATGAAAAAATGTTTAGGCCTGCTTTCTTTGGTCGTGGTGCCACTTACGGCGTTTGCGGACGATGAGCCGCCCAAGCTGTGGGAAGGGGATGCTGACCTGGCCTATATTCAACGGTCCGGTAATACCAGTAGCACCAATCTCAATTTCCGCAGTGATGTCACGCGTAATGGTGAAGACTGGCGCAATATATACAAACTCCAAGCAGCCAATGAATTTTCCGAGGATGAACGTACTGCAGAAAATTACTTTGCATCCGGTAAAGCGGAATACATTCTCAATGAGGATTCCTATCTGTTCGGGTTGTTGTCCTATGAGAACGACAATTTCAGCGGATTTGAATACGAGGCCTCTGCTGTTTTCGGTTATGGCCGAAATTTCATAAAGAACGATAGGCATGAATTATCCGGCGATCTCGGTCTTGGTTACAGAAAGACGGAATTCGAAGATACCGGTGAAATTGAGGACGAAGCGATTATTCGCGTAGGTGCACTTTACACCTGGAAAATAAGTGAAACAGCTACGTTCGATGAAGAATTCAGTAGCGAGATTGGCGAAGAGAAAACGGTGACTAAATCGTTTACCCGTTTAAAGTTAAAAATAAACGGAAGCCTTTACGCTACGCTTGCTTATGAAATCGAACGCACTTCTGAAGTGCCACCAGACAAAAAGAATTCCGACCGTAAGACCCTGGTGGGTTTGAACTACTCCTTCTAAGGCTTAAGTGACTTACGTTAACGGAATTCTACCGTCCGCAACCAGCGGGCGGTCCACCCTTCTTGTCATGTCTTTACGCATTCTTTGCCTAACTTAATTCGGCTATTAGCTCTGCGCCTTATACCCTTGTTATTGTTGTGAAATAGGCAATATAGGTATATAAATAATAACCAGTTTTACATACTTTTCGATTTTTCTGTCGACTGCGTACCATTTTGGGGAATTCATGGGGTCGGATTTAAGCAGCATTTGCGGGCGGATTGCATGTTATAGGCAAAACACACCGTGCGCTGGCTAATTATTCTAGTGTCTACTGCACTGTTGTTGCCATGCCTGCTGATCGGTAGCAATTCCAGCTCGGTCTATCATATCGAAGTCAGGCACGTACTGGACGATAAGACGCCGCTGACCATTGAGCAGGTGTTGCTCAGAGACTGGAATCAGGATCCGGTGTCGAAAGTCAATTTCGGCTCTTCCGGTAAGGCTCACTGGTTTCATTTCGAGATTCCGGACTCTTATTTCGATCGTGAAGAAAATGTCATGATCGAAGTCCATTATCCCACCGTTGATTATCTCGAGTTTTTTGTGGCCAATAGTCTTGACGAAATCACCCAGCATTACGTCACAGGCACAGATTTTCCTTTTGCCAGCAGACCAATCTGGGATGATGACTTTACTTTTAAAGTGCGTCCTGAATTGGATGGAAAACGTATCTATATCAAAGCGCAGACCTCAAATTCCTTGCAAATGCCGATTCGGCTATACGGTGAAAAGGAATATTATCAGAAGGAAGAGTGGAACCTGATTTTGTGGGGGGCCTATTACGGAACATTGCTGGTCATGTCGATTTACAGTCTGCTTAATGGAATGATAATCCGAGAGAGTCTGTTCTATTATTATGTTATCTATGTTCTTTCCACTGCCTTATTGGTTTCTTCGTTAAATGGGCATGGCTTTGCGTATCTCTGGCCTGAGTATCCGGCATTCAATAACGCGTCGATAACGCTTTTTTCCTGTTTGACCACCGCTTTCGGTACCGCGTTTGCGATGACACTGCTGGAGGTGCGTCGTTATCATATTGTGTATACCTGGCTGGGAAAAAGCACCATAGCCATCTCGCTTTTTCTAGCGGTGATAGCACTGGTTACGATGCAGGATCTTGCATTCTACGCGACCATCGTGGCGTTGCTGTTTGCTACGGTTATGATGGCGTTCGGCATTAAATCCGTTTTGGAGCGATACTATCTGGGTTGGTATTTCATGGTGGGGTGGTCTGTTTTACTCATGTCGATCGGAATATTTGCGCTCAATATGCTCGGCATAATGCCCACGAATGCGCTGATCTATCACAGCAAGGAAATCGGATCGGTATTTGAAATCATTATATTTTCGTTGGCGATGTCGGCGATATACCGGCATGAGAAAGAAGAACGCAGCCGCATCAACAGCGCCCTGGATATGATGAAGCAGCGCCTGCAAAGCCGCGTTAATATTGTTAACAGTCAAAGTGGTTTCCTCGAAATACCGGCGTTGGACAAGCACGTCAACGATATACGTGACCTGGACCGGCGGGTGCACAGCGAAATGGGGCGTGTATTGGTCGTGTCCGTCATCGTAATGGACCGTACAACGCTGCGACCGGACTATATTGCGTTGGGTGATTGCCTGCGTATTTTATTTAATAGCAGTGTTTCCGTCTTTCCATTTAAAACATCCACACCCGGAGTGCCCGGCGAGGTGACCGTGCTGGTGTTTCCGTTACATAATAAATTTGAAGCCGAAGGCATTATTGAGCGTGTGGAGAAATGGCATTATTCATTAGGTGATCAATACGATTTGCACTTTGGGTATGCCATCTCTCACCTGACTGAAAAGTACGATGTGGATTACATTGAAGAATCCTTTCACTACCTGGAAGAAGCTATGCAGAAAAAATCCATATCCTATTCCATTGATGAAACGCTGAGCTTTATCCACCGGCAAAACTCAGCGTTTTGAACGTATCATCGGCTAACTTCGGATGGTACAAACTGCGTTACGCATTCATCCTCATATGTTTGGAAAAACCGGAACTCAAAAAGCTCATTTGATCGGCCAGAATGTTTCTGTTCGCCAACGCCAGATATTCCATTTTATTGGGTTTAAAGGGGACGGCTAACAGCGGCATGTTGGCTTCTTCAGGAGTGTGATTGCCCTTGCGCTGATTACAGCGACGACAGGCCGCCACCAGATTGGTCCAAGACTCCTGACCGCCACGAGAGCGGGGAATGATGTGGTCCCTGGTTAGCTTTTCTACGCCAAATTGATCGCCGCAATACATGCAGATGTTACGGTCACGCCGAAACAGCAAGCGGTTACAGACCGCGGGGACATGGTGGTCGTTATAATGAACATCGCCATTGGTTGCGATGATGGTGGGTATAGAAAGCAGAGAACGTAAACCCTGATTGTTGATGCCGCCTCGTATGACGATGGTAGTGTCACCTAAGGACCAGATTACCAGCCCTTTTACGATTAGCGTCGCGGCTTCCTCCCTGTTAAGCCACTGCAGGGGTACGCCGGCTTTGTTGAGTCGGAGTATCCGTGTATGCGTTAGCATGCGTCACACCTTTTTGGTATGTTTTTGCCTATAGCAGTGAGGCCGATACTCTTGCTTTTGGCAACCGTCGGATCAGCCTGGTCGCTTGTTATACCAAGTAATAGTGAACCAAAATTACTAGTTTTTCCAGACAGTTGCAGAGTTTAATGAACAAATATGACAATTTGGTCGTTTAAATGGTGATTTCCCGTGACTTTATTGATTAGTTTTGGTTGGGCGGGGCGGCATGACTGGAAGATGCCGCCAATACCTAAACAGTTTCTAGGTCACGATATAACTTGCGATGCCGGAAAATCGTTGTTTCCAGTTACTAATTAAGTTGCGGTTATCATGCTGCCAGGGATGGAAGTCCGCTTTGTAGTAATCCAGATAGTCGCGACCAATTTTTCTTAATAAGCCGGGCTTGCCGATCATAAAGTTGATGGTTTCCGCCATTTTAAGTGGGCGAATGGGCATGCCGTCTTTCCAGAGCAGCACCATTTGCAAAGCAAAAATGTGGAGCCAGAAGAAAAACGAGGTGCGCAGCATCACTTTCCGGCGCAACGAGGTGTTGCCGCTGACTTTCTGGAACACATCAAATGCGACCGCTTTGTGCTCGGTTTCTTCGATGGCATGCCACAGAATTAAATCCCGGAATTCTTTCGGAGCTTTTTCAGTGAAAGCGGGATCTGCAAGTGCCTGATGCGCCAGAATAGCAGTAAAATGTTCCAGAGCAATGGTTATGCCCAGCCGTTCATCCGGTTTCATAAAGTCCCTGGTCATGGCAAGCCGCTTCTTAATGAATCGCCCGAAGCGGTTGATTGGATAGCCTTGTTTTTCGATCAGGTTATTAAAGGCTTCGTGTTGTTTACCGTGATGCGCTTCCTGGCCGATAAAGCCTCGAATATCCTGAAGCAATTCAGGGTCTTCAATCTGGTCCATGTAAAAGCGCACTGTTTCTATGAAAAAACGCTCACCTTCAGGAAAGACGGAGGAAAGGGCGTTAAGAAAATGCGTCATGTAGGGGTTGTCATCAAACCAGTAACGGGGCAGTTCGTCGGGAAAGCCGAAATCCAGGTGCCTCGGTTTTACCGGTATAGGTGATTTTTTTACTTGAGATTGATAACTACCCATAACATGACCTCACTTCGACTTTCTGTGAAGTTTAGAATATGCACGGGTTAATGGTTAACCGAAAGGTGGTTTGGTGACAAGTTACGGTCATTTCAGGCCAGGGCCTGTTAGCCCCAACTGTGACCAGATTAAGCCACGCCGCATCAATACGGCGTGATTGAAACCTCGATACGCTGGTTGCGGGAAGCGAATTTGTTCCAGCGTTCCGCATCCATTGATGAATCCTCGCTGGGGTAGCGCACTATAGGCTGACGATCGCCTTCCGTGGATAACTCCAAATCGATCCCCTCGCCGTATTCGGATTCAAAGGCAGCCAGGAAACGCTCAAAGGTGGGGGTCTGTTCGGTGCCTACTGAATCAATCATAGACGGTGAAAGTTGTGTTATTTCGCAATTATTCAGCGTCTGGCCAGGTTCAGGCAGGGCGGGTTCCCCGTTACCCTTGGTTTGCAAACAGAAGCGACCCAGATGGCTTCTGACATCCACCTTGCCAACAAAACCGACGCTGTCCAGGTTTTCTGCCAGCTGGGTTAACGTGGTCGCTAATTTGTCGTTGAAGGGTTTTTCGTTCCACTCGAAATGGCCTGCTTCATTGAGAGCCCATTCAATGCTTTCATAGAACCGTTTGTTATAAACATTGGTGAGTGAGGCTTGCCCCTGGATTTCTTTTTCCAGTTGGCTTTTGACGGAGACATTTTGCTGCGATTGTTGGTCCAGCGATTCCTGCAGACTACGACGGTCTGTTTCAAGCGTCGTCATCTTTTGCGAAAGCTGGTTATTGTTGAGTAACAACCAAGCGATAAAGACGACGCACAATGCCAAACCCAGGTACTGTAACCGACTGAAACGCCCTTCGAAGCTATTGCCGGATTTGTTAATGCCGCTGAGTTGTGAGGTGAGCTGCTCAATACGTTGCTCCAGAACTTCCAGCTCCGGATGTTCTTCCTCAGTAGCAGAAGCGTGTTTCTTTGCTTCTGACAGTGCCGCTGGCGGCTCCGGTTCGTAAGCCTGGTCGGAATAGGCATCCACAATAACCACGTCATTGGCGGCCTGACCGACGGCATTCTGGTAATATTCGACACCGGCCTGATTAGGCAACAAATTTTGCCGTTCAAGTACTTTGGTCAGCATCAGTGGTTTCAGGGTTTTGGGAATAATATCCACTGCCCCCAGGGCGCGGGCCTGACTCTCGTAGACCTCACCTTCTTTGGAGGTGTACATGATGATGGGAATGTTCGCCGTTTGCGGATCGTTTTTTATGGCGCGTAAGCACTGAAAACCATCCATGCCGGGCATGGTGTGATCCATAAAGATCATGCTGGGTTTTTTGCCGCAAAGGTAACCGAGTGCTTCTTCTCCGGACTCTACTAAGTCCACATCAATACCCTGTTCTGTTAGCATTTTGCTGAGAACGTAGCGGGCCATGCGAGAATCGTCAACTACCAGTGCCAGTTTATTGGACATGAAGTACAGCTGAATCCGTTGTTATGATTTTATTGAAACAAAGTTATATCAAAGCACTTTATGATGCACCAGGATTTTGTGGAAATTCTATCGTGTTTTGGCCGATAAACTGCACTTTATCGAACCCAAAATGCGATATTCCTGGCACCAGTATATGGGAACCCGGGGTGTCTTCTGTGAAGAAGAACAAATTTTGAGCGGTTTTTTGGCTGGAAAGGGGCATTTCTTCTAGTAATTGTGCAGCGCGTCGCGCGATGGCGTTACCGCTGTCTATCATCTTCACCGTGCTGGGCAGTTGCGCTGAGATGTCCTCTTTCAGGAAAGGAAAGTGGGTGCAACCCAGCACCAGTACATCGATTTGCGTCAGGTGCGCAGCGAGCGGGGCCAATGCGTTCCTTATATACTCGGGGCGTACCGGCAGCCCGCGAAATTTGCGCTCCGCTTCCTCCACCAGCTCACTACTGCCGACTTTGATAACGGTGCAATCCGAGGCGAAGTCCTGTATCAGGCGCTGGGTGTATTGGCGTTGAATGGTGCCCGGTGTCGCAAGAAGAGCAATATGCTGATTACGGCTAAGCTGAGCCGCGGGTTTGATTGCAGGAACCACGCCGATGATGGGAGTCCGGGTTTGTGCGCGCAGCGGATCCAGCACAATGGTGCTGGCAGTGTTGCAGGCAATGATGATGATGTCCGGTTGAGTAATGCGTTGTAATAGCGGCATTAGAGTAAGTAAGCGGGCGACCAGATTGGATTCTTCCTGGGTGCCGTATGGGAAGGCCGCGTTGTCTGCCACATAGCATGCGCTAGCCCCGGGAATCTGGTGCTGAATTTCCTGCAAGATGGACAGACCGCCAATGCCGGAATCAATAATGAGAAAGTTGGGATTTAGCATGGCGGAATTATACGTCAATTGGTAAAAAAAAATCTTCCACCAACGCTCGTAATTTCTGTTCGGTCGCCACCACCGATGGCCGCCATTGGATCGGGAGAAGTCGTCGGTATTGATTTTGGGTGTAACGGTCGTCGATCAGCACAACGACCCCTTGGTCCTCATCACTGCGGATCAGTCGGCCCGCGGTTTGAATGACTTTGTTCAGACCGGGATACCGATAGGCAAAATCAAAGCCCGGAAGCCCTTCTTGGTCAAAGCGTTGTTTGATCAGGTCTTGCTCCGCCGAGGGAGGCGGCAGACAGGTGCCGACGATAAGCACACCACTGAGCTTGTTGTGTTGCAGGTCTATTCCTTCGGCGAAAATACCGCCCGCGATCACCATTGCTAAATATTCGGTCTGCTCCAGTGCGCGTAAAAACTCACGGCGTTGCTTTAATTTACCGACGCCGGGCTGAATGAGAATCGGCAGACTGGAGTCGAGATGACGGGCCACCAGGTCTAAGTATTCAAATGATGGAAACGCCAGCAAGTAACGTCCGGGATGGGCTGACCAGAGGGTTGCAATGGTTTGTGCGATCAGGGGGGCGCTCTGTTGTCTTTGCGGGTAGCGGGTATTTACCGGTCTAATCAGGGTGCGCTGGTGTTGTGGCGGAAACGGGCTTTCCAGAATCAGTTGTGAGGCGAAGGGCGTTTGTGAGAAGGAACGGCTGAAATACGCCTGTGGAAGCAGGCTGCCGGAAAAATAGTGCACAGAATGAAAGCCGTCCGCAATCCGGTTCAGCCGTGGTGCAGGGTCAGTACAAAATATCCGCACACTGCCCGGCTCCGGCGTGCGGATCAGTGCATCCTTGTCATCGAATGTTTGCGCCCGGGTAGCAAACTGCCATAGCTGCATTAGCGGTTCAAACAATTCCGGTGCTGCAGTTGACGCGTTCGATTCGGCAAACCATTCCAGTAGCCGATCGGTGGTCGATTTCAGCAGATTACTGAACGTTGTGCCCAGTTGGTGCCCATCCTCTGTTTGATTGATGACCTTTTTTAACTGTTTTTGCAGTTGCTTGATTGCCTTTTTCATTGCGGACGACGAAACGGATTGTTCGATCCGCATCAGCTGAGTACTAGATAGGCTGGCACTGAACATATCACGAGCCCGGTCCGGCAAATTGTGGGCTTCATCCACGAGCAGGCTTATGTATTTACTCTGCTTGGTCAGGTATTCCTGCAACCGGGCCTGAGGATCAAAAACGTAATTGTAATCCGCCACCACAAGATCGACCCAGGGCAATAGATCGCGGCTGAGTTGATGGGGGCAAAGATCAAATTCCTGGGACAGCCTGAGTAAATCAGCGTCGCTGAAATTCGATCGCTCGCGGAATTGGTTGCGGGCTTGTTCCAGCCGGTCATAGTAGCCTGTTTGAAATCGGCACTGTTGGGGGGTGTTTCCAAGCTTGAATTCCGGCTCGGTTTCCGGGCCCACCAGGCACGGGCACTGGCTCACTTTCGCTTGCAAAAACAAAACCCTCAAGGACGGCTGTTGCGTCTGCAGAGCGTTCATGGTTTGTTTCACACTCTTTTGACCACTGTTCTTAGCCGTTAAATACCAGACCTGCTTGATCGCCTGTGCGCGGAGCTGTTTTAGCGCGGGAAATAGCATTGCTGTAGTTTTTCCCAATCCGGTGGGCGCATGATATAGGCCGTTTCTTTTATCTCGAATGTCACGATAGAGCGTGACGGATAGTTGTCGTTGACCGGGGCGGTAATCCTGATAGGGAAAAGTGAGCAGTTCAAGCGATTGATTGCGGGTATCCAGATATTGTGAGTAGGCGTCCAGCCAGTTGCCGAATTGCTCTACGCAGAGGTGCAGAAACTGATTCAGGGACTCAGCCACTTCGGTGGTTTGGAAGCTGTATTCGGTTTCATCCTCCAGATAGAGGTAGGTTAAAACCACCTCTATAGAAGTCAGTGCGTTTTGTTGTAGTAACAGCGCCGCGTAGAGCCTGGTCTGTGCCAAGTGCAGCTGTTGTTGGGTTGCGGGGAGGCGGGCTTGGCTGAAATAGGTAGTTTTGATTTCCTCGACAAGGTACTTCGGCGCAGCGATAACGCCATCCGCACGGCCTTTCAGCGTCCAGGTTGTGCAAGCTGTTTCGAATTTTGCCTGCACCGATACTTCTGCTTGGTAGTGTGCCGGCCGTCGCGACTGGAGCATTTTCTGCCCTGCCTGGCCTTCCTGGGCTGTGGGGGTGCGTTGTTCCGAAACCGGATTGAGATCGCCGGACCGACAGCAAAAGTGTGCCAGATCGGTTATCGAAACGCTGTATTGAGGCTTAGTCATGATCTTGCCATTTTATCCAGAGCACCTGTGCAGGCATTTGATGTTGTGCGAAAAATTGAAACCAGCGCTTCTGATTCGCCTGCAATTTATCGCCGGGTGCTTTGACTTCGATGAGATCATAGCGGGTGTCCGGACTGGATGTTCGATGAAAGCGGATTAAGTCCGGAAATCCACTGCTAAAGAATCCGGGGTGTTGCAAGATCTGTTGGAAAATTTTTTGTAAATGAGTCCGTGGTATGGAAGTAAAGCAGTGCTCCAATAGTGTGGCGTTGATCACCGCCCAGTTGACAAAGTAATTGGCAATGCCTTGTCTGGTTTCAAAATGATGGATTACGGTCGATTGCCATTGATCACTTTGCAATTGGTCGAGCCGCTGATCGATTTGGATTTTTCTGTCGCGATAAAAATGTTCGCTGAACAGGTCAAGGGGGCCGCGCTGGAAAGCGTTGATGAAAGCACCCCGGATCGGAGTGAAAATAATGTCCCAGAACAGTAATCCGAACAGGCTGCAAAACAGGGTGTTTTCTACGTAGTAACAATCTTGCGTAGGGCTACTGAGGGCGATCGCAGTGCTAAGCTCCACGCTGAGTTCGGATTTTGGTAGCGTCAGGTCAGTCTGAATGATGGGGTGGTTTGCGGCGAGCGGTTGCGAATGGCCGGTTGCTGATGTCGAAGCGATTCCGAGAGCTTTCTCCAGCGGTGGTATAAAACGCAGTGCAAACTCCTTTTCTTCCGGGTGCGTGCTGTTCTTGAGTTCAGTGCAAAGCGCTAGACTGGCTTCAAATTCCGCATGCTTTTTTAATATCCGGGCTTGGCGCTCTTGGCTGGGATGTTGCTGACAGCGTCGGTAAAGCGTGAGTGCCTGTTCGTATGCGTCTAATCTTTCCAGTTGCCGGGCAACGGTATTCATCAAATTTTGATATCGCCGTTCAAGCGCCGGATGTTGGTTTGGTTCAGGTAGTTGATTGGCCAGAATGAATAATGTGTTTGCATCTTCTGATATGGATTTGTCCAGCAATTGCTGGCGTAGCCGGGAATAGGCGAGCTGGTTTTCAATCTGCTTTCGATCAGTGAAGTAGCGTACTGATTTATTGAGGGGATAGGACTCGTATTTTAGGTGCCCCAGATCGGTAATCACAAACTCGGTTAAATCCTGGCGGTCATTGCCGAAGAAGCAGATACGGTAGGTTTCAAATTCCTCGGTATAGGCCGGCGCTACATAGGGGTAAGCGGAGGTGATGATCGCGCTTAGCTGGTCGCGGCAGAAGTGTTCATCAATGGTCGCGATTAAATCCGGCTTTCGCAATTGTTGCAGCTGCTTATGCGGCTGTAACTTGGAATCGGATGCGCCGGTAACGGTAACAAGTCGAAGCAGCTCTGCTTTAGTGAACAAATGGCACAATTCCTCCGTCTCAGCAGGGGGATTTTCTCGGACCAAATTCAACAATCGAAGCTCGGCAAGGGCATCTCTTGGGGTTTTTATATCTTGATACTGTATTTTGTCGATGCGAAAAAGAGGGCCTTTTCGGGTAAGTAAACGCACGTAAAGGCTTTTTGCCTCATAGCTGCATTCGGCGAAGCGCCGGTGTAGCGTAATCTCTGATTCTGAAAGCAAATCACTGTATTGACGGGCCACTGCAGTGAGCAGCGTAGAAAAGTTCTCAATGTGGTATCCGGCGGGTAATACGTTTACTTTCACAGCTATTTGGCACGATTCTGGAAGGAAGCGCTAGTATATCTGAATATTTTCACGGTTTGCTATTGGTACCATGGTGCGTAGATTGGGTGTAACCCCACACTAACTTCGATCATAGCGAAATTGTTTCTGCTATTTGGTAATACGCTGAATATACAGCTAAAATTATTTTCAAGTTCATAAAGAGTCACGAAAGGTGCGCCGGACGGGTAGTTATGCCATCAAATGCAATGCAAACCTTAAGACCTGAGATAACATCAGATCCCGATCATTCCATTTCTGCGGCGCAGCTAATTTTACGCTTTCGCGAGCTGTACCGGCTGAGTCTCTCAGTACACAAAGACTATAACGCGCTTTATAAAGATTACCTGGAAACCGGGTTGAAGTTGCTGGGAATGAAAATTGGTATAGCCAGTCGCATCGAAAACAATGTCTATACCATCCGCTCTGTCGCTCCTGACAATAGCGGATTCTCTGAAGGGGATCAATTTGCATTGGGGGACACCTATTGTTCCTGGGTTGTGGAAGAAGAGCGGGCAATTGCAATCGACGCGGTGGGGAATGATCCGGATCGTTGCCAGCACCCTGTTTATCAGAATGCAAAACTGGAAACCTATCTGGCAGCGCCGATTTGGGTCGAGCAGCAAATTTACGGAACGCTGAATTTTACAGATACCGAAATCCATACCAGAACATTCTGCGAGGAAGATGTTGAACTGGTGGAGTTGATGGCGCTGGGGATCGGTCAGGTGATTGAGCGGGATCTATTGGACCAGCGTCGGCAAATCGCAACCCAGAAAATGAATGAAAATATCGAGCTATTCGAAAGTGCGTTTAAATATGCCTCCAATGGAATGGCTTTGGTGGCAACAGACGGGCACTGGCTGCGGGTTAACCAGGCTTTGCTGGATATAGTAGGGTATACAGAAGACGAATTGCTGGCCTTGGACTTTCAGGCGATTACTCATCCGGAAGATCTGAATAAAGATCTGAATCTTTTGCAGGATATGCTGGATGGAAAGCGCAGTAGTTATCAGATGGAGAAACGTTACTTTCATGCTAATGGCGCCATTGTATGGGTTCAGCTGAGTGTATCCATGGTAACGCACGAAAACGGCAGTCCGCGTTATTTCATATCTCAGATAAACGACATCAGTTCGCAGAAAAAAGCAATGGAAGAACTGTTTCGAAAGCGTAATGAGCTTGAGATAGCCAATCGGAAGTTAAAGGAGCTGGCTATCCGGGATGGCTTGACCAAAGTCCATAATCGGCGTTCTTTCGATGAGCGACTTCAGCATGAGTTTACCCAGTGTTATCGCTCCCTGCAGCCATTGTGTTTGCTGTTAATCGATATTGATCATTTTAAGGAATACAACGACAACTATGGTCACCCGGAAGGGGATCAGGCGCTCAAGCTGGTCGCTCGGACATTGGTGACCGAATTAAGAGCGGGTGACTTGGTTGCTCGCTTCGGCGGGGAAGAATTTGCGGTAATCTTGCCGTGCACTAATGTGGAAGGCGGAAGTTTACTGGCAGAGCGAATCCGTATCGCCATCGAGCTGATTGATTGTACAAAGCGCGCCTTGAGGGTGAGCATCGGAGTGGCGTGCTTTGATGCGAACCTGCAGCAAAATAATATCAATACGGTTGAACAAATGATTGCCTGCGCAGACAACGGACTTTATCAAGCCAAAGGTGCAGGCCGCAACCTTGTGAAGGTGGGTACGGCCTGATGCCTAAGTCTGCTTAAAGCGCCTGGATGGTGCCGGAGAGGTGCGGCTTTTCCCCTTTTTTGTCTTTCACCCGGAATTCAATGGTGTCGCCTGTATTGGCATAAAGAAACTGCACTTCTGACGGTAAGAAAACCGGTAACTTGAAGGCCACGCTGACCCGGAAGGGCCCGTTTGGTAGTTGCTCATCGAGAGCGCCTATTACATGGGCTTTGTTCCACATACCGTGGGCGATTGCGCGGGGAAACCCGAAGAGCTTGGCAGTGACGGCGTAGAGGTGAATCAGATTGGAATCCCCGGACACTTTTGCGTAGCGACGGCCGGTGTTTTCCGGTACATCCCAATAAACCATGTTGTCTGCCGAAAACGTGTCACTCTTTTTCTTTTCCTCTTTAGCGCCAGAAGCGCCTTGCTTTGTGCGGTACAGATTGGTGCTGGTGCTCTCCCATACCAACTTCCCTCCCACGCTGACCCGCGTCAGAATACTGAACTCCAAACCCTTGGAAACGGCTTCCGGCCCCGTTAATTCGCATTCGATATCCAGCACTTCCTGATTGCCGATAGCACGATATTGCGTGATTTCGTTCTTAACATGCACCAAACCCAACAATGGGAACGGAAACAGCGGATTCACTAATATTTCCATGTGCAACGGGAAAGCGAGAATATGGGGGTAGGTGACCGGCAGGCTGCCGGAAACCGGAAAGCCACATACTTTGCGGTATTGGTTGAGTTTTTTCAGGTCGGCGCAGACGCCTTTCAGATTGGCTTTGATGGTTGGAAGGGTGTCGCCCTGCATTTTTCCGGCTTTTTTGCCGGTGACTGCCCGGTAATACAAGCTCATGGTGGAGGGTGCTTTTTCCAGTTCAATGGTGGCCATCATCATGGGTTCCTGAGAGTGATTAATAGTTTAGTAAAATAAGCCCGTATATAAGCCCATATAATAGGATCGTTGAATATTTAGGTATAGATTTTTAGGATTATATGGGGCAGATTGTACGCCGTAATTGCCCAGCTGGGCATCGAACGCAGTCATTGCAGTCAATCACAGGCTGCGTCTCTATTGTCAATCGCTTAGGTGGTGACTATCATTACCCAATATTTGTCGTATTTTTTTCTCGAAATTCATACAGTTAATTTCCTAATAGAAGGTATTGAATGAGCGGACTTACCGACTCTGGTGTGCTGGTTCGGCTCGCTTACTCGGCTATGCAGGATCTGGGCATTGATACTTCCGTTGTGCTGCAGCGCATAGGGCTGAAGCACGAACAACTGGAAGAAAAAGATTTGCGCACACCTCATTCGGCTCAGACGCTTTTTTGGTCGGTGATCGAGGAGGTCGCAAACGACCCGGATATCGGTTTGCACTTGGGTGAGAAAATTCCGGTGTTCAAGGGCCAGGTGCTGGAGTATTTGTTCCTAAGTAGCGAAACCTTTGGAGAAGGCCTGAAGCGGGCTCTGAATTATCAGCGTCTACTGAGCGATGCCGTCAACGCAAATCTGGATCAAGACGAAGTAGGTTTGTTTGTTGGAAACGTGGGTTTTGCCAGCGGCGCCGGTTATCGGCACCTGACCGAGTGTGTGGTGATCGCCGTGTTGAAGTTTTTTGACTATGTCACCGAGGGCGCGTTCAAGCCACTTGAGATTCATTTCGAACATGCAGCCGGCCATAATCTGGCTGAGTACGAACGGGTATTCACCTGTCCGGTAAAGTTTCAGTGTGAGGCCAATCGGATCTATTTCACCGCCGAAAGTATGCAGGTGCCTTCAGCTCATGCTCAGCCGGAATTGCTGAGATTACACGAACAGCTGGCAAATGAGCATGTCGCAAAACTGGAAAAGCAGGACTTTATTTCTAAAGTGTATCGGCTGATCGGTGAGTTGCTGGAGTCAGGTAATGCGAATCTGGAAACGGTGGCAGACCGGCTGGGCATCAAGCCCAGAAGCTTGCGTACCAGGCTGGCGGAAGTGGATACCAATTTCAATCAATTACTGGCTGATTACCGCTGCAATCTTGCAAAAAAACTGTTGGCCAGAACGGATGAGTCGATCGACGAAATTGTTTACCTAACCGGCTTTTCTGAACCAAGCACGTTTTACCGTGCGTTCAAGCGTTGGGTGGGGCAGACGCCTGTGGAGTACCGCAAAACCAAAGCCCGGGATTGAAGCCGTGGTCAACCCGGTTTTCGCTGGGTGCCTGTGGCAATCCGGTTACATAGTTTCACCATCAAACAATTGATAGTTAAGCCCGATGGGACTACTTTTGTCGAAGTCTTGTTGAGTTACAGCGATCCGTTGTGGTAACAGCCCCACAAATTGCTTTGTAAGGTTATGGGATTTTTGATAGGCTTCCCGCCGCAGGAGTCTTGTCGGAATTATCCTGATACCAACATCCATTTCGCGGATATTCTGCATGCGAGAGTAACCTGACACACCACAAATACCTTATTTATTCAGGTGAATAAATTAGCAGGGCGTCTCATTTGATGTTGACTGAACGCAGTAACCACGCCAAAGAAACGTTACGGAACGCTATGTTTTCCCATGACTGGAGGACATTTGCAGAGCGTTTGGGCGCTTTGACTATCCTGGTTGTCGGCGTCAATCTGGTGTTCAGTTATTGCGGTGGCTTATTTGGTATCGTCGAATTTCTTTTAGCCTCAACAGATAACGCGCTCTTCGCTGCGGATCTTATTATTGCCCTCAGTTTTACCTGGGCTTTATTATTCCAACCCCATTTGATTGAAGGTTGCTTGCAGCTGTTCAATCCCGTTCCTGCCCTTCGTGCCGGAATGCGAACCTATTCCTCTCGTTTGTCGCTTCATACGACTCATCTTCGTTCTGTTCCGCAATCCGCACACGGGTGTCGCGCGCCCCCTGCGGTTTCTCTCTGATTCTGTATTTCCCCATCGGTTCAGGTAAAAACCGGAACCCCTTTGCGGACTAGCCAGAATCCCCTCGACTGAAATTCGGTTTTTGTGCTGTTGCTCGCTGGCGGGCTGCAGATGTTGTAAACCTCTTGGGTAGAGGAAATTCCCTTTGTTGACCCGTAACTTTAAAAATGTTGCTGTAGCGACAGTGTTTGGCGTGCTATCTGGATGTAGCGGGGGCGTGCTTGACCCCAAAGGTCAGGTGGGCGCCGACGAAAAATACTTAATTATACTCTCGACAGTATTAATGCTGCTGGTTGTTATCCCGGTGATTCTTCTGACCTTGTATTTCGCTTGGAAATACCGTGACGGTCGTGAGCATGAAGTGTATATGCCGAAGTGGTCCCATTCGAAAAAAATCGAAATTGTGGTTTGGTTTATACCCATTCTGATCATCGCCATTCTGGCTACCATTACCTGGCAATCGACCCAGGCGCTGGATCCTTACAAAAAGCTCACTCATGAAAAAGACCACCTGACTATCGAAGTTGTGTCGCTGAATTGGAAGTGGTTATTTATCTATCCTGATCAGGGCATTGCGTCGGTGAATGAAGTGGTCTTTCCCACCGGCGTACCGGTGGAGTTCAAAATTACCTCTGATACCACCATGAACTCATTCTTTATTCCGCAGTTGGGTAGTCAGATTTATTCGATGGCCGGTATGACAACCAAGCTGCATTTGATTGCCGATGAGCCGGGCAGCTTCGAAGGCATATCGGCCAATTACAGTGGCGCGGGCTTTACCGGCATGAAATTCAAGGCGATAGCGACACCCGCTCAATCCGGTTTTGATCAATGGGTTAAACAACGAAAGGCTTGCGATCAAGTCTTAACACCCGCCAGTTATCAGGCATTAGCCGAGCCGAGCAAAAACAATGTTGTGCAATATTACAGCCAGGTGAGTGAAGGCCTGTTTCAACAGGTTGTTATGAAATATATGCACGACAACCCAGATACAGCACACCCGCACTCAATGGATCATCTTGCTCAAGCCCAACCCAGGGTGGAGGAATCATTATGACGTTATTCGGAAAGCTCACTTTAGATGCCATTCCCTACCACGAGCCGATTATTATGGTTACTTTGGCGATTGTCGCGGCAGTCGGACTGGGCGTAACTATCTTGATTACCCGCTATAAAAAGTGGGGTGTTCTCTGGTTTGACTGGCTTACTTCCGTGGATCATAAACGCCTGGGCGTAATGTATATTGCGTTGGCTTTAGTTATGCTGATTCGTGGGTTTTCGGATGCATTGATGATGCGTGCACAATTGGCGCTGGCGACCAATGGCTCGCCTGGCTATCTGCCACCGGAACATTACGACCAAATCTTTACTGCGCATGGCATCATCATGATCATTTTCATGGCGATGCCGTTTATGATCGGTTTGATGAACATCGTGTTGCCACTGCAGATCGGTGCGAGGGACGTCGCCTTCCCGTTTCTGAATAATCTGAGCTTTTGGTTGGCAGCCGCTGGCGCCGTGTTAATCAATATTTCACTGGGTTTGGGTGAATTTGCCAAGACCGGCTGGCTGGCCTATCCGCCCCTTTCTGAGCTCTCGTTTAGTCCGGGAGTCGGAGTGGATTATTATATCTGGGCGTTGCAGATTTCCGGTGTCGGTACGCTGTTGACCGGAGTCAACTTTCTGGTAACAGTATTCAAAATGCGTACGCCCGGTATGAAGCTGATGCAGATGCCGATTTTCACTTGGGCCTGCACCTGGGCCAATATCTTGATCGTCGCTTCGTTTCCGATTCTCACTGCCGTGTTAGGTCTGCTAACCCTTGACCGGTACCTGGATTTTCACTTTTTCACGAATTCCGGTGGTGGCAACGCCATGATGTACATCAATCTGTTCTGGGCTTGGGGGCATCCTGAAGTGTATATCCTGATTTTACCGGCGTTCGGAATTTTCTCAGAAGTCATTTCCACTTTTAGTTCAAAGCGATTGTTCGGCTATACCTCCATGGTCTGGGCCAGCGGTGCCATTTCTGTGTTGGGTTTTGTTGTCTGGTTGCACCATTTTTTTACCATGGGGTCGAGCGCCAACGTAAATGCGTTTTTTGGTGTTATGACCATGATCATAGCAGTGCCTACCGGAGTAAAATTATTCAGCTGGATATTCACCATGTTTCGCGGGCGATTACGCATCACGGTTCCGGTGTTGTGGACACTGGGTTTTATGGTGACGTTTACCATCGGTGGAATGACCGGCGTGTTGCTGGCGGTACCGGGTGCGGATTACGTATTGCATAACAGCCTGTTCCTGATTGCGCATTTCCATAACACTATTATCGGTGGCGCGGTATTCGGTTACCTCGCGGGTTTCAGCTATTGGTTCCCCAAGGCCACCGGATTCCATTTGAATGAACGGTTGGGTAAAGCCTCATTCTGGTGTTGGCAGGTTGGGTTCTATGTCGCTTTTATGCCGCTATATGTACTTGGATTTCTGGGCATGACAAGGCGTTTAAACCAGACCAATAATCCGGATTGGAATATCTGGTTATACATCGCCGCAGTGGGCGCCCTGATTATCTTTGCAGGCATTATTTTGCAGTTTGTACAGCTCTGGGTAGCGTTTCGTGATCGTGAACTGAATCCGGATACAACGGGTGACCCCTGGAATGGTCATACCCTGGAATGGTCTACAGCGTCACCGCCACAATATTATAACTTTGCGCAGTTACCGGTAGTTCAGGATATCGACGCGTTTACGGATATGAAAGAAGCCGGTACCGCCTATCAGAAACAGGATCATTACGCACCGATCCATATGCCGAAAAATACTTCCGCAGGTATTTTAATGGCAGGGGCGATAACAGCAGCGGGCTTTGCCACCATCTGGCATATTTGGTGGTTGGCCATTGCAGGACTGATCGGCTCTTTCATCTTCTTCTTGTTGCGGGCTTATAGCAACGATGTGGACTACTACGTTTTACCCGATGAGATAAAGCACATCGAATCCGCCCATTTGGCGCAGGTACCGGGAGAGGCATCATGAGCACGGTATCGATGAATGTAGCCACAGGAGATGCAGGGGGTCAGCGTATTTCCTCCGTCTATGGCTCTGTTAACGCTGGCAACCAACCAGTGACACACCAGGATACTGGCGGTAATACACTGTTCGGATTCTGGCTCTATCTAATGACGGACTGTATTTTGTTTGCAGCGGTATTCGCCACCTACGCCGTGCTCTATATGAATACGGCCGGTGGTGTTTCAGGTAAGGACATTTTTGAACTGGATTATGTGCTAATTGAAACCGCAGCTTTGTTATTCAGTAGCATCACTTATGGTTTTGCTTTGCTGGGCGCCCACAACCAGAACCGCGCTGTCACATTGTTCTGGTTGCTGGTCACCTTTGTATTGGGTTGCGTCTTTATTGCTATGGAGGTGAATGAATTTCACCATCTTATCAGCGAGGGGCACGGACCTCAGCGTAGTGCGTTTCTGTCTTCATTCTTCACCTTGGTGGGAATGCACGGCTTGCATGTCGCTGCGGGTTTAATCTGGATGTTCATTATGATGCTCGAAGTAATGACGCGAGGATTGGGTAATCAAACTGTAACTCGCCTGAGCTGTCTGAGCTTGTTCTGGCATTTTCTTGATGTTGTATGGATTTGTGTTTTTACCGTCGTCTATTTAATGGGAGCCGTCCAATGAGTGATTCAATCAGCAGTGTTATCAGTAACCCCCTGAACACGGATGTCGCAGGGATTCACCATCCTCATCAGCTGGCGCAGCCCGGATCGTATGGTGCCATTAAGTCCTATTTGATCGGCTTCCTATTATCCGTTGTTTTGACCGGCGTTCCATTCGGGATAGTTATGACCGGGATACTGCCGCGAAGTGCTACTCTGGCAAGCGTGGTCGCTATGGCGGTTTTACAGATTGTTGTGCACCTTAAATATTTTCTGCATTTGGATTTTTCCGCAGAAGGTAAAGTGAATACATTCGCTTTCCTATTCACTGCCCTGATTATCGTGATGGTGGTGGGCTTGTCTATCTGGATAATCTACAGCGCAAATGCCTTAATGATGTGATGTTCTGTTTTCTGTTTTATAGCAGGTGATTGTTAGAGGGCAGTGTTAGCGCTAGTGGGTCTGGTCATGAGGTCTACAGATACATTTAAGAAGCCATTAATGGCCTCTTAAATGTAATAGAGCATACGGTTTACTATTTAATGCAAGCTACTTGGACATAGGCGGTCTGCGTGACCTTATGCACCCAGCAAATTCTGCCCGCACACCCGGATGGTATTGCCATTCACACCTGCGGAAGCAGGGCTGGAATAGAATGCGATGGCCTCAGCCACATCAACAGGTAAGCCGCCTTGTTTTAATGAGTTGAGCCGACGGCCGGCTTCCCGGGTTGCGAACGGAATGGCGGCGGTCATTTGTGTTTCAATGAAGCCCGGCGCCACCGCATTAATCGTAATATCTTTCTTTGCCAGTATAGGGGCGAAAGCATCCACCATGCCGATCACACCGGCTTTGGAAACGGCGTAGTTAGACTGACCGAAATTCCCTGCAATGCCGCTCATGGAAGAAACGCAAACGATCCGGCCACCGGGGTTGATGGTTTCTGATTCCAGTAGTGCGTCGTTAATACGTTCTTCAGCGGACAGGTTGATGTTAATGACCATCTCCCACATGTGAGGCGGCATGCCGCCCAGCGTTTTATCCCGGGTTACTCCGGCATTGTGAACCACAACATCGACGCCGCCGTATTCGGTTTTCAGGGTGTTTGCGATCTTTGCAGGTGCTTCGGGGTCGGTTATATCAATGGCGATAATGCCGCCGTTTAGACGGTCCGCTACTTTTTGCAGATTGTCTTTTGCCTGGGGTACGTCAAGACACACCACTTTGGCACCGTCCCGTGCCATCACGCCTGCGATCGCTTCGCCGATACCCCGTGATGCGCCGGTCACCAGCACTACCTTATCTGTCAATGGCAGGTTCCAGTTGAAATCGTTTTCCACTGCTTTCGCTTTACTTACGCGTAGTACCTGCGCATCAACGAAGGCTGACTTGGGTGAAAGGAAAAAGCGTAATGCCGATTCGGCTGCTTTTTCCGCTTGTTTGGCAACGTAAACCAAATTCGCGGTAGCGCCTTTTTTGCCGATCTCTTTGCCGATGGACCGCACCAGGCCTTCGAGGGCGCGTTGGGCGATTTGTTGGCGAGGGTTGGCTTTGCAGGATTCCGGTGGCAGACCCACGATCACCACACGGGCGCTACTGTGTAGCTTGCGGATGACCGGATGGAAGAAGTCATACAGTTCTTTGGTTTGCTCACTGTTTTCAATACCGGTGGCATCAAATACCAGTGCCTTGAATTTAGCTGATTCGGCGCTGACATCAATTTCGGTCAGCTTCAATTCCGCTTTTTCTGCGGCGGCTTTGATTTCAGGCAGAGCGGAAGCATTGTTGGCAACCTGGACGCTGGCTGCGCTGTTCTTCAACGTGCTGGCGATGGACTCTGCCATACGTCCGCCGGGGGCTGCGCCAATTAATACGTTGCCCGTCACGAACGAAGTCTGAGCTTGTGAGTGACGTTCTAATTCAGTGGGAACAGGTAGATTCAGAGAACTGAGAATGGAGCGTCCAACATTGCTGCTGAGCATGGATTCATAAACGTCGGCCATGGGTCGGATCCTGTGTAAAGTACGTTGTGTGACAAGTGGCAGGTATATTAAAGTAGTTGTGTGGAAATTTGAATTGACCAGTGTTAGGAGGGATCGGGTCAGTTGTGCCAATGTTAGTTGACTGTACCTATGTACACTAGCCTCCATCAAAGCAGGTATCGATCACCAGGTTGTGGTTTGCTTGCCGATGCTGACTTAGATTAGACTTTTTTCCGTACCTTTTTTTAGTACGCAACTCAATCAGTTACGCCCGTATTATCGGGCGAATTTCAACAGGAAGCCGTTCCATGAAAGTAGATAAAGTCCGTAAAGTAGCCATTATTGGTGGAAATCGTATTCCTTTCGCCCGTTCCAACTCAGTCTATTCCCATGCCAGCAATCAGGACATGCTGACGGCTGCGCTGAATGGGTTGGTTGAACGGTATAAGCTGGCCGGGGAGTTGATGGGTGAAGTTGCCGGCGGTGCAGTTATGAAACACTCCCGTGATTTCAACTTGGTTCGTGAATCGGTATTAAGCACACAGTTAGCACCGGAAACCCCGTGTTATGACGTGCAACAGGCGTGTGGCACGGGACTTGAAGCGGCTATTCTGGTGGCAAATAAAATTGCCCTGGGTCAAATTGATTGTGCTATTGCTTGCGGTGTGGATACCACTTCTGACGCCCCGATCGGTGTAAGTGAAGGCTTACGAAAGATCTTATTGGATCTAAACCGGGCAAAGACTACGCCGGACAGATTGAAGTTATTAGCGAAGCTTCGACCCAAGGATTTGATGCCGCTGATTCCTGCCAACTCAGAGCCGCGCACCGGTTTGGCGATGGGAGAGCATTGTCAGATTACGGCAAAGGAATGGAACATTCCCCGGGATGAGCAGGACCTGCTCGCGTATAACAGTCATGTGAATATGGCAAAAGCGTACGATGAAGGTTTTTTTGACGATATGATCACCCCCTATATGGGGCTGGATCGTGACAATAACCTGCGTGGGAATACCACCCTGGAAAAACTAGCGTCGCTAAAACCCGTTTTTGACCGAGAAAACGGTACTATGACGGCAGCTAATTCAACGCCATTAACAGACGGCGCATCCTCTGTACTGCTAGCGACGGAAGAGTGGGCCAAAGAACGTGGCTTACCGATACTGGCGTATATCACATACTGTGAAACTGCAGCGGTGGATTTCGTAGGCAAGAAAGAAGGTTTGCTGATTGCCCCGGCATACGCAGTACCGCGCATGCTGGATCGTGCCGGCATTACCTTGCAGGATTTCGATTTCTACGAGGTTCATGAAGCCTTTGCTGCCCAGGTGTTGTATACACTGAAAGCTTGGGAAGATGAGAAATTCTGCAAGGAACGTCTGGGCCGTGATGGCGTGCTCGGCAGCATTGATCGTAGCAAGCTGAACATTAAGGGTTCATCATTGGCAGCAGGTCATCCCTTTGCTGCAACCGGTGCCCGCATTGTGCATACACTGGCAAAATTATTGAACGAAAAAGGCTCCGGTCGCGGATTGATATCCATCTGTGCGGCGGGCGGGCAAGGCGTTACCGCAATTCTCGAGAAGTAAATAATGCCCTGTGCTGGCAAAGGCGATCCACCCGGGTCGCCTTTTTTTGTGTCCGCAGATTAATCATGATCCTGGTTATGCTTGCCTTTGAGTCCAGGTATCAGACTGTGCAGTCGGGCCAATCGCTAGGGCATACAGCTGACCTCTACTGAGCTAGGATAGCTATAACGGGAATCGCACCACAATGAATGAGGAGAGTTCATGAACCCACATTACCCTAATTTGCTTCAACCGCTTGATTTAGGCTTCACCACCTTACGTAACCGAGTTTTGATGGGATCCATGCACACAGGCCTCGAAGATCGCTTTTATCACATTGATAAGCTGGCGCACTATTTTGCGGAACGGGCCCGAGGCGGAGTGGGTTTGATCGTTACCGGCGGTTATTCCCCGAATAGACGGGGTGAGTTGTTGCCGTTGGGGTCGCGCATGGACAACGCTGCGACGGCTTTGATGCATCGCCATGTCACCGCTAAGGTTCACAATGAAGGTGGCAGAATTGCGTTGCAGTTATTACACGCCGGTCGTTATGGATATACCCCTTATAGTGTGTCGCCTTCCGGAATCAAATCCCCAATCACACCATTCCGTCCGTCAAAAATGAGTGCCAAGCGAATTCAGGGAACGATAGACGATTACGCCAAGGCGGCGGGATTGGCGCAGTTTGCCGGCTATGACGGCATCGAGGTGATGGGTTCCGAAGGCTACCTGATCAATCAGTTTCTGGCCCAGCGGACTAATAACCGGACGGATAAATGGGGCGGTAACGTCGAAAACAGAATGCGCTTTCCGTTGCAGGTGGTGAGGGCGATTCGCCGGGAAGTGGGGCCGGAATTTATAATTGTTTACCGGATTTCGCTGATGGACCTGGTGGAAGGCGGTCAAACCTGGGAAGAAGTGGAAGCGTTGGCAATCGCCCTGCAGGCAGAGGGTGTGAATATTTTTAACACCGGTATCGGCTGGCACGAAGCCAGGATACCAACCATCGTGACCTCGGTGCCGCGCGGTGCATTCACCTTTGCCACCGAAAAATTAAAACAGGCAGTGACTGTGCCCGTGTGTGCCAGTAACCGGATTAATACACCGGAATTGGCAGAAGAGGTTATAGCTTCAGGGCAGGCAGATATGGTGTCCATGGCGCGTCCCTTTTTGGCTGATCCTTATTTTGTCGCCAAAGCCGAAGCGGGAAAAAGTCATGAGATAAATACCTGTATCGCCTGTAACCAAGCCTGTTTGGACCATACATTTAAAAACAAACGGGCAAGTTGTCTGGTGAACCCACGGGCCTGCCACGAAACTGAATTGCGGCTATTGCCGACCCAATCGAAAAAGAAAATTGCCGTAGTGGGTGCAGGTCCAGCCGGTTTGGCGGCAGCAACGGCCGCAGCGGAACGCGGACATCAGGTGACGTTGTTTGAAGCGGATAATAAAATTGGCGGGCAGTTTAATATAGCCAAGCAGATTCCGGGTAAGGAAGACTTCGCGGAAACCCTGCGATATTTTTCTGCCATGATAGAAAAATGGGATATTGATTTGCAGCTTAATAAGAAAGCCACGCTTCAGGATCTCACGACCTACGATGAAGTGATTGTGGCTACCGGTATTATTCCGCGTACACCGCCCATACCCGGCATTGATCATGACAAAGTATTGAGCTATATCGATGTGATCCGAGATCGGAAGCCGGTTGGAAGTTCAGTTGCGGTGATTGGTGCCGGTGGTATCGGTTTCGATGTAAGTGAATTTTTGACGCACACGCCTGTAGAAGACGAACAACAGCATTGGTATCAGGAATGGGGAATCGATACCCAGTTGCAACATCGTTCCGGTATGGTGCCGGAACGAGTGGCGCAGAGCCCAAGGCAGGTATATTTGTTGCAACGCAAACTGACCTCGTTGGGTAAAGATCTGGGAAAAACCAGTGGCTGGGTTCATCGCACTCAATTGCGCAAGAAAAACGTCGAGATGCTGGCAGGGGTGCAATACGATCGGGTAGACGATCAGGGTTTGCATATCACGATGAACGGCTCCAAACGAATACTGGCGGTGGATAATGTGGTGATCTGTGCCGGCCAGGAACCACTGCGGGAGCTGGCGGATCAGTTGCAGGCGCAAGGCGTTACCGTGCACGTTATAGGCGGTGCCGATGTGGCGGCCGAACTGGACGCGAAGCGTGCTATTAACCAGGGCACCAGATTGGCGGCTGGACTGTGATGCCTATATAAGCCAATAGATGTGCTAAAAATCGTTTCAAATCCAGGGATGGGTAGATGAAAAAGAACGTGCTTAAACCCGCTATAGCACTTTTTTTAGTGACATTCATGGCGGTGAGCGATGCAGCACCGGGAACAGCGTCGGAAGGATTTAAGCGGCCGGCGCAAGAGATCAGCCGTTTACTGCTAACGGCTGAACCGCCCACACCGGTTATTCATGTGGCGGCAGAAAAAATTGCGTTGCTACATTACGAGGGGGTGATCGACCAACAGCGCATGCAGACACCCAGGCTGAGTTTGGCCGGCTATCGTTATGATCCGGTGACTGGGATTACCGGTCTGGATGCGTTGGTGGAGCGGGTAGAGATCATCAGCTCCAACCCTCAGAAAGCCACATCCCCCCAGCAATGGCGAGCCGGAAGCGATTCACGTAGTGCTGCCCGGTTCGCCTTTGTTCAGTTTTCACTATCGGGTAAATACCTTTCTGCATTGCAAGTCGAGCCGGGCAAGCCATCGCAATTTTTGATTTATAATATCGAGTCCCGTCAGCAGACGATGCTGTCCACCAGGGTGAACGCTGCTTGGGGTAATCCATGCCAGTGGACGACAGAGGAATCGCTGCTGTGCCGTATGAGGCCGTTGAAGCAGGGGAGAGCGCCGCATACCGGAGTGTCGCCGATTGTAGTTGAACATACAGGCCAGGCGCTGCCTACGCGCACCTATTCAAACTTATTAAAGGATCAATCCTCGTCGGCACAATTCGATTATTATTTTGCCAGCGATCTGGCGCACCTTTATACAGATAAAAAAGTCGTGCCGACGCGGATTGCGGGTGGCATGATTACCGAATTTGAAGCAGCTCCGCAGGGGCGATTCGTTATCATCACCCGGCTACAATCCTCGTATTCCCATCTGGTTCCGGCCAAACAGTTTCCGAGTCAGGTTGAAGTCTGGGATTTGCAATCCTCGAAACGGTTGTATCAGTCCGCGGCATTCGGTTTCGGCTTACAGCCGGACGAAGAGGGTGGGGAAGGAGCAGATCCGAAATCCATTGAGTGGGCACCGAATTTACCGGTTACCGCGGGTTTCATCCAGCGCAGAGTGGATGCCAGCGGCGCCGCAACTTATATTTGGAAGCGATTACGGGCCCCGTTTGAGGTGGGTGTGGATGGGGCGGAAACCGTCGCCATTAGTGATTATCCGATAAAGGAATTCGGTTGGAGTAGTGCGGGAACACCTTGGTTTATTGCCGCCACAAACAAACCGGACGAGGTCGCGGTGTACGCAGTGCTGAAGGCGGGCGTTCGGCGGGTTTGGCAGGGCACACGGGATCAGGGTGACGGCAGCAATGCGATACGTGTGAATGGGCGACAGGGGCCTGCCCTGGAAACCACGCAGCGGATCTTTTTAGTAACGGATGGCCTCAACCACGATGCCCCTCGGCCTTCTCTGACCGAAGTCAATCTGCATAGCGGTGAGCAACGTCGCCTGTTCACGGCTGAGGCCGGGGTTTATGAGCCGGTGATAGCCATACTAGATAAGGAGGGTGAGGTTTTGTTGACCTCCCGGGAAAGCGCCACTGATGCTCCGCAGCTGGTTCGTGTAGCAGGTAATAAAGCGACGACCATTTACAAAACCCCGAATCCCTATCCGCAGTTGGATAAGATCGTTCGCAAGCGAATCACCTATAAACGCCAAGATGGTCTGAAATTATCGGCATTAATGTATCTGCCCCCCAATGCCGGCAAGAAACCGTTAGCAACGTTGATTTGGATTTACCCCCGCGAATTTGATGGTCCCGAAAAGGCTGCAAGGGCGGACGCCAGGCAATTTCAATATCATCGGATCAAAGGGGTGTCACCGGTCGCAGCAGCGCTGGCCGGTTATGTCGTAATAAATTACCCTAAACTACCGATCGTTCACACCCAGGACAATGACGATGTTTATCTTCCGCAACTCGTCACCGGTGCGGAATCGTTGGTGGACTATTTAGTAGAGGAAGGTATCAGTGATCCCAAACGGATCGTCATCGGAGGGCACAGTTTTGGTGCTTTTTCAGCGGCTAATTTGCTGATTCATTCTGATCGCTTTGCGACAGCGATCGCGATGTCCGGTGCGTATAACCGTACCTTGACACCGTTCGGGTTTCAGCATGAGACGCGCTCCTTTTGGGATGCAGAAGATTATTATGCGAAAATTTCTCCGTTTTTCAGCGCCAACCAATATAAAAAGCCCATTCTATTGGTACATGGCGGTGCTGATCCCAATCCGGGCACGCCCACCATTCAGGCCCGGCGATTTTTTCATGCGTTGGTAGGAGAGGGGGTGACCGTTCGCTATGTTGAATTACCGTTTGAGGAGCATGTTTATCGTGGGGAAGAGACTGTTTTACATGCATCCTGGGAGATGATTAACTGGCTGGATCGGACTGTGGGCGAGAAGCCGGTCTTTAATAATTAAAAATAACGGATCATTCGGCGGGGGTATCAGATGGCGATGGCAACACGTGGCAAGGACTTTATTTTAGCTTTTTTAGCCGGGGTGTTTTTTGTGAATGTAGTACCGCATTTTGTTAACGGTGTCAGCGGAAGACCTTTTCCTTCGCCGTTTTCCGATCCGCCGGGTGTGGGGTTATCCTCTCCGGTGTTGAATGTCCTTTGGGCTGCAATCAATTTTATTATCGCTATCCTGTTTGTCTATTTTGGTAACCTAAACCAGCGTAATAAAACAGTTTATCTCGGCTACTTTTCCGGTGTTTTGGTAATGGCTTTCTTTCTTGCCGATTACTTCGGCAAATTGGGATTGGGTTAGAGTGCCAAGTGCGGTTGGTCGTTTCCAGGTGATCATGATATTAATTTAAAAGCATAAACCGGACGCATCAGGGATTCGCCCGGTTTATGTATTCCAAAGGGCGCTTTACTGAGTGCCCCACAAGGTTTTAAGTAAGCTGGTTTTGCGCGGGTCCATGCCTTCCCAGGTGCCCCAGCCAGATTCATTAACGTCAGGTACATACGCGTGGTTGTACCATCCACCGGTGTCACCGGACTCCGGATTGATGGACCAATAGCAGGCAGGAATTTCTTTTTCCACCAGATAGTTTACAAAGGTTTTCTGCCACTGCTGATCCACACCGGGTTGAACATGGCTCCACATGGCCTGTTCTGCTGCTCTGGTGTTGTTAGGCCAATCCATGTTGCCACCGAATTCTCCGACCACCAGTGCATAGCCCTGATCCTTAAGATAACCAAAGTGCTCCTGCCAGCCTGCTTCGGATTTGGCGGGGTCTATCACGATATTGCAGTCAGCCCGACCCGCTTCGTCGCCCTCTAAATTCGCACATTCTGGTTGGCCCGGATCCATAAACTGGTTTTGCACGAATACGGATGGTCCATAGGTATGGGGTGATAACACTAATCGATCTTTGGGAATATTCAGCGGCTGTGTGCCCGCCATGTAAAGGTTTTCACCCCAATTGGGATTTGAGGACTCGTCACCGTGGGGCACTTTGGTGCCGTCGGATGTGGAAGCACCCACTCCTTCTACAAAAACCAGTACGTCGGAGTTAACCTCATTGATGGCTTGATACGCATGCTCTGCCAGCGTTTTCCACTCTTCCCAGGTGTAATCCCAGGGCTCGTTGAATATATCGATGCCGATGATATTGTCGACACCGAGCTTTTCCTGTAATCCCGCGATTTCACGCAAGTTATCCAGCCAAATGCTTTCGTTGTAATTCTGAACGGTCACCCCTGGGCCGGCGGGTCCACAGGCGTATTCTTCACGGGTTAGGTCATAGCCTTCGCGATTCGCATCTGCGTAGGGCGGGGTTGCATCCAGGCGGCCTGCGCGCCAGCCAACGTAGTTCGAGCAGGAGTGGATATCGATAATGACTTCAATATTATTTTGATCCGCAAGGGTGATAAAGTTTTCCATCGATTGCCGTGCGTTGCCGGAACGCACTGATTGATGGTTCTTCATAACACTGTCCTGGCCCTGGGGGTCATCCGCGTTCAATGTTTGAGGTGCAATTGGTAGCCGCACGGTGTTGATACCCTGCGCTGAAATTTCTTTCATGGTTTGTTCAATAGTACGACCGGTACCCTGACCTCCATTAGCCCACCACATATTGCCGACATAGAGTTCTAACGGTGCCCCACCTGCATTCTTTTCGGCATTATTGGGTTCATGCTGGCCTTCCAGGCCGAACCAGTTACCGCACTGGAGCGGGAAAGCCTGACCATTTTTAGTGATCTGCCCGGACGAGTTGACCCGAAACATACCTTCTCCGCCGGAGACAGGATCATCTACAACGGGATCATCTACAACAGGATCGTCTACAACGGGATCATCTACAACAGGATCGTCTACAACGGGATCATCTACAACAGGATCATCTACAACCGGATCGCCGTTACATAAGCTGCCGCTCAGTTCAGGAATCTCTGTGGCTCCTGCGGATTTTCCCACAAAACCAAATGTTACTGATTCGCCCGGTGATAGGGTACCGTTCCAGAATCGGTTGCGCGCGGTTTGCGGATTATCACCCTCGATCATCGCTGACCAGGAATTTCTTACGCGGTTGTCGCCGTTAAAGAGCCAGTTTACGTCCCAGCCGTCCACTGTCGAAGATGTGTCGTTCGTTACGCGGATGTTGGCTAAAAATCCGGAGTTCCATTCGGTAATAATTTTGTATTCACAGCTTGCTGCTGCACTGTTCGAAAACGTTGCCAAGGCAACACCGACGCTGGTGACGCCGCCTGCGTATTTCAGCGCATTGCGCCAACCTTTTCCTGGCGGATTTGTTCGATCCATTTAAACTGCCTCCTTTGTATAAAAATTTAACTTGCCGCTACCGGGTTTAGTGAAGTTAGGGTAAACAGTTGTTCCCGCAGAAGGTGTGAAGCAGATCTAGCAATGGCCCTGATGTGCAAGTCTTTTCTGAAACTTGAAACAGGTTGGCATTGTCGAAACTTGAGGCGCTTTTAGGGGTAAAGAGGCCGCGGGGATCCGTTGTATGTTCGGCGTTGTTATGAGAGGCGGGTGCAGCGCGGAGTGGTGGTTTTGGTTCGTAGTCGTGATGGTTTAACTCAATCGGTTTTTCGAAAAACGGGTTGTTCAAGATTTAACTTTGATTTTAGCTTTAATTTTCCGGCAGGGGCCACTTGGAAAAGCGGAGGTGACCCCTGAAAAAAGGTTGAACGTTATCTTATTTTAATTCAGATGAAGACAGGTTGAGTAGGCGGCGCGCAACGATCAATTGCTGAATCTGTTGTGTGCCTTCAAAGATGTCCAGAATTTTAGAATCCCTGGACCATTTTTCTAACAGCTCATCTTCGCTATAACCCAAACCGGAACACAGCTCCACGCATTTCAGGGTGATCCCGTTACAAGTGCGTCCTGCTTTGGCTTTAGCCATAGACGCTTCCATGGAATTGGGCAGACCATTATCCGCCATCCATGCTGCTTGCAAGGTTAGCAGGCGAGCCGCTTCCCAGTCAGCTTCCATGCGGTAGAATTCCGCTTCGGCAGCGCTGCTGTTATAGATTGGTTTGCTGTAATCCAATGGTGTACTGTCTTTCAATAACGCCTTGGTGCGATCCAGTGCAGCTTTCGCAACCCCGACTGCCATTGCCGCGACTAATGGACGGGTGTTATCAAAGGTTTGCATGACGCCACCAAAACCTTGCTTGGTGTCGATCTCCGGGTTACCCAGCAAATTGCTTTTATGTACTCGACAATCTGAAAAGCTAATGGAGGCCGTATCTGAGGCTTTGATACCAAGTTTGTGTTCCAGGCGGGTGACTTCCATTCCCGGAGTTCCGCGCTCCACTGCAAACGATTTGATGGCGGCGCGTCCGGCCTGTTTATCCAGCGATGCCCAGACCACAACAATATCGGCACGTTCTCCGGCGGTCACAAAAATCTTCTCGCCATTCAATATGTAGTGATCGCCGTCCAGGCGTGCAGTGGTGTTGATGTTGGCTGAATCCGACCCCGTTCCCGGTTCGGTGATCGCCATGGCTGCCCACTTGCCCTGGAAGCGCTTGGATTGTTCTTCATTTGCTACCGCACCAATAGCGGCGTTACCCAAACCTTGGCGGGGTAATGTGAGCAGTAAACCCACATCGCCCCAACAAAATCCTTGAATGCCGACCACGGCCGCCATATTGGCGCCGTTGCGTATTCCCGCGTTCTTATCGGCTTTTTGTTTGGACTGGTCTGCTCCGACCCCGGCACCCCCTTCACCATCATTCATGCCGTCGAGCATTGATGACACCAGGTCCAGTTCTTTAGGGTACTCGTGCTCTGCTAAATCGTATTTGCGCGATATGGGGCGTAACATTTCAACCGATAGATTTTGGGCCATATCGCCCAGAACTTTTAACTTTTTTGGTAGTTCAAGATTCATCGTATTATCCCTCTAAAGATGCAAACCGCCATCCATGACCGCGATGGCTCGCAGATCCCGATACCACAGCTCCACCGGGTGTTCTTTAGTGAAGCCGTGTCCACCGAGTAGCTGCACGCCGTTGGTGCCGATTTCCATGGATTTCTCCGCACAGAGTACCCGCGCCAGATAGGCTTCGCGGGCAAATGGCTTGCCGTGTTCTGCCAGTGCGACAGCGCGGCTAACCATTAAACGCATGGCGTTCAGCTCGATCCCGATATTCGCGATCATAAACGCCACTGACTGGCGGTGGCTAATGGGTTCGCCGAAGGCAATGCGTTCATTACAGTAGGGAATAACGTAGTCCAACACGGCTTGTGCTGTTCCCACCGCAACTGCGCACCACGCCAGACGTGCCAGATTGATAAAACTCGTGTAGCAAAAATCGTCACTGCCGAGTAGCGCGTCTTTGCTCACCGCTACCTGGGATAGCTGTATGTCGCCCATGGCGGCGGCGCGCACACCCATGTTGGGTTTTTTCTCAATGCTTAAACCCTCGCTGCCACTTTCAACGATAAATAGCCTCGGCTTGCCGTTGAGCATGGCAGCTATTAAAAACAACTCTGCTGTCTCAACCAGCGGTACCATGGTTTTGTCGCCATTTAACAGGTATCCACTGCTGTTTTCGGTTGCCGTTGTCGTTAAATGATTGGGATCAAATAACGGTCGCTTCTCATTGACAGCGATTGCCGCCTGCAATGTATTCTCTTCCAGAAAGGCAGGTAAATATTTGGATTGCTGCGATGCGCTTCCCCATTGAGTCAGTGCGTTCGCAACGCCGATGGTCGATAGTATGGAGACCGCCAGTCCCATATCACCATAAGCCAGATCTTCTGCTATTAACATGCTGGTGACGGGAGACCGTTCCGTGGCAGCGCCGCCCAGGTTTTCCGGAACGGCGAAGTAAGTTAAACCCAAGTCGTTGGCTTGAGTTAATAAATCCTGGCTTAAAGCACAGTCGTCGTTGCTTTTGGGAGCGGCGGGACGTAATACGTCAGTTGCAAACCCCCTGACACTGTCGCGCATCATATTTTGTTCTTCAGTGAGCGACAGATCGAATTGCCGTTTCGGTTGTGCCGGCGCTTCCAGGCGCTCTGGTTTGAGCAGTTGAGTTACGCTTTTGAACTGACGGGAGGCAGCCCCCATGGCTTTGAAGCCATTTTTTGTGCTTTGGTAGGTCAGTTTCTCGATGGTTTCTCTAAGCCCCATTTTTTCCACCAGCGGTGAGCTGGCGATACGGCTCATGGTTGCCATGGCTAATCCGATTGGATCGCGACTCATTGGCGTCTCCTTTAGATTCCTGTAAGTCCAGTATATGCCTTTAAACTGGGATCCTGAACGATGATCATGCGTATTCGGGGCACTGAAAACAATGACATCTGAGTAGTGCGGTTGCGGCCCTCAGGTCAATTATAGGCCTGCTGCGGGTAGCCGTTTCACGATGCCGATTTATCATCATTTGCAGTGGATGACAGTTAAATGGATTTCGATCCGCTCTTCAGATTGAATACCCCGGCACCGATGATCAGCAGACTACCGATCAAGGTGGTGAGGATAATAGCCTCATTCCAGAATACCCAACCAAAGAGGGCGGCATAAATCACGGCGGTGTAGGTATAAGGCCCGATTTTCCCCGGGTTCGCTGCCTGATAGGCTTTAGTCATGAGTAACTGGCCGCAAGTTCCCGCCAGGCCAATCGCCAGTAACCAGGGCCAGTGGTGGGATTGCGGCATTTGCCAGCTCCAGATCAGCGGTATTGCTGAAGCCAATGTTGCTAACACACCGAAGTAGAACACGATTCGGTAGCCCGGTTCGCGGGTGGCCATACGACGGATTGACACCTTGGCCAGACTGGCCAGAGCTGCGCCCAGGATGCCGATTAACGCCACTGGCTGAAAAGTGTCGGTACCGGGTCGTAGTACCACCATCACACCAAGAAAGCCGACAGCGATAGCCCACATTGTTCTGCGGTCGATGCGTTCGTTAAGCCACACCATGGCGATCAAGGGTAAGAAGAAAGGAGACGATAGTTTTACCAGGGCGGCTTCTGCCAACGGCAGGTGGGTTATCACATAGAAGTAACAATACATAGCGACCAGCCCAACCAGGGAACGTACCAGGTGCAAATGGATGCAACCGGTTTTCAGGTTGCGCCAACCCTGATGCGCAACGACGGGTAATATAAACATCAAACCGAACAGGTTGCGGGCAAACACCAGCACTTCCGGAGCGATTTCCTGAGAAAGGGCTTTAATGAGCGCGGCCATAATGGCGAGCATCAGCTCTCCAGCCAGCAGGTATACTGCGCCCTGCAATAGATTGTTTTTCATGCTGGGAGTATAAGGAGTCGCGGGCAGTATTGTTAGCGGAACTTTTCGACATGGTAGCGTTTTATGCGGACTTGCGGCGCCCAATAATCGGCACTCAAACCGGCTTTTTGTTTAAGCTGCGCCATGAATTGCCGGGGTGTAGTAAGTTGCTCCCACACCTGGGGCAGAAATGTGCTGCGGTGCTCGCCGGATTCGAACACGATGCCATCCAATCCAGGCTGTAGTTGATTGAGCAGGTCTACTTCATCAACAAACTGCATTGGCACGGGTTTACTCAGTACGGAAATCTGCAGATCCAGCTGATCCAATTCAGCGGCAGTGAGGGGTGCAAAACGCGGGTCGCGGAATGCGGCACTATAGGCGTTGTCTGCAACGTCTTCAAGCAAACTGCGGTACGCCTCCAGGCTGCCCATGCAGCCTCGCAACTGGTGGTGCTTTTGCAGAGTAATAAAGCTGGCTCCGGATTGGTTGAGGGCGCCTGCTTTGGCGCTGGTGACGGGCAGTGATTTGTGCTGGTGCAAGCCAAAGTGGATGGATGCCCAGGCGGTGTCCAATAGTTCCTGCTGCGCGGATTTATCCATTGTCATAAAAAGCCCATGCCCCGTATCCCACTACCCGCTGGAGATCACCGGCGGTATCGCCGGAATTGCAACGGGACAGCGTTTTTACATCCAGGCCACGCTGACGGGCGACACACAACAAACCTTTTACCGGGTTGCGGCCGCATGCCTGCTCGTATCCGATTTGCTCCGGCGCCAGTTGCTCAATCGCCTGACAGGTCTTTTTGTCGATGGCCTGGGCTGTTTGGTAATCGTGGAAATGACTGAGGTCGGAGCTGATAACGATCAGGGTTTCATCTGCGCCCCAAAGCGCGCCCAGAATCCGGGCGACGGTTTCCTGCGAGGCTTCACCCACGACCAGTGGAACCAGCGTAAAATCCGAAAATAAAAATTGCAGAAAGGGCAGTTGAACCTCCAGGCTATGTTCCTGTTGGTGCGCGCTATCCAAGAGTTTAACTTCAGGAATATTGGAAATTGCAACGAAGGAAGATTGGTCCACCGGCACATCACCCATCGGTGTACGGAATGCGTCCGAACTGCAAAAGGCGACACCTTTAAATCCGATCCGGTGGCTGGGCCCCAGTAATACAACGCGCTTAATTAATTTCGACGCCGGGGCCAGTGCGCGATAGGCGCTGGCGGCGGTATTACCCGAATAGACGTAACCTGCGTGGGGTACGATAAGGGCTTTGGGCACTGCCTCCAGGTAGTCGTGGTTTTCATGACCGGTTGTGGGTGCCGGTTGTGGTTCGACTAGCTGCAGATAGCGGGCGACCGAATGGCGCAGTGTCTGCGGATTGTCGGAATAAAAAAGTCCGGCCACGGCAGGCTCGCGAATGACTCTCATTGTTTTCAATCCTCCCATTACAGGTGATTAATTCGTCATTTAATCACATATTGCATAAGATGGGGGAACAGTCGGGAAATTCAATCGGGTTATTCGAAAACGTTATGAACGAGGTCGTTGGTGTAACTCAAAGGCGCAACCAATTATTGCGGCGGGCGACGACGGCTTCTGTCAGCGTGGCGCTGCTGTTACTGTTGATAAAAGCCTATGCGTGGTGGATATCCGGTTCGGTTAGTTTGTTGGCGTCGTTGGTGGATTCCGCTATTGACACACTGGTATCGTTAATCAATTTTATGGCGGTGCGTTACGCTCTGCAGCCTGCCGATGAAGAGCATCGATTCGGCCACGGGAAAGCCGAATCCCTGGCGGGATTGGCACAATCGGTTTTTATAATGTTGTCGGCTTTGTTTTTGTTAGCTCAGGGGGTCGACCACCTTTTAGATCCGCCACCGCTACAACATTTGGATTCAGCCATTACCGTTATGATTATTTCCATGCTGCTGACACTCTGTCTGGTCGCGTATCAGCGCTATGTCGTGGCACGAACACGTTCCGTCGCGATCAAAGCCGATTCATTGCATTACCTTTCTGATTTATTGACGAACGCAGGTATCATTGTGGCACTGGTTCTGAGTGTTTTCGGTTGGACCAAGTTAGATGCGTTGCTCGCGATCGTAATCGCCCTGTATATCGGTTATACCGCTATCCGGATCTGGAGTGAATCCATTCAATTGTTGCTGGATCGTGAGCTGCCGCTGGAAGAGCAGAGAAAAATTGAAAATATTGCACTGGAACACGCTGATGTGCTGGGTGTGCATGCACTGCGCACAAGGCAATCCGGCGCGACTAAAATAATTCAATTGCATCTGGAGCTGGATGGCTATATGCCGCTTTGGCGCGCCCATAAGGTATGCGATGATGTGGATCAATGCATTAAAACCGCTTACCCTGGGGCGGACGTTTTAATTCACCAGGATCCGTTCCGGGCAGACCCGGATAGACTACCGGAACCGATATCTGAAAATTGAAGTTGTAATCCCAAAGTTTGATTGAGAGGCATTGCAGGTGGTCGGTACGCACATGATGGTAGATGACTTCGATATTAGCGAAAGTTTTCCTCACCCTGTGGACACATTGCACTGGCGTGAGACCCATATTTCGTGGATTTTGCTGACGGGTAAATTCGTTTATAAAATCAAGAAACCGGTGGATTTTGGTTTCCTTGATTTTTCGTCCCTGGAAAAAAGAAAGCACTTTTGCGAAGAAGAATTGCGCTTGAACCAGCGTACGGCGCCGCAATGGTATCTGTCTGTTGAACCGCTCTTTTGTGTTGAAACCCATTCCGGCTCGGCGTCCGCTGACTCAGGCGGGGAAGGGGGGTGCACAAAGGGGGGGCTGAATTTTTGCGGCCGCGGGACGGTGGTGGATTATGCCGTTAAAATGACGCAGTTCGACCCGGACGCCGTGTTACTCGATGAAATGAAGCGCCGGACGCTGCCACCCGAATTTTTCTATCACCTCGGCGCTGACTTGGCTGTTTTCCATCAGCAGGTGGACGTGGACGAACATGGCACTTTGCATGGCGGGTTGGAGCGCATATGGAATCCGGTGCAGGAGAATGTTCGTCAGATCGAACCGTTGTTGCAGAATGAACAACAGCGTGAACAGTTGCAACATCAAGCAGCCTGGGCGGAGAGTGTGTTCGAGCAACTCACCTCCTGTTTCAAACAACGCATGGCAGAAGGTAAAGTGCGGGAATGCCATGGTGATCTGCACATGGGTAATATTGCAGTGATCGATACCAATGCCCTGTTGTTTGATTGCATTGAGTTTAACCAACAGCTTCGCTGGATCGATGTTGCCAGTGATCTGGCCTTCCTAATAATGGATATGCAGTTTCACGACTATCCGGCTCAGGCTAATGCGGTGTTAAACCAGTATCTGGTCACTTCATGCGATTATTATTTATTGCCGGTGTTGCGTTTTTATATGGCATACCGGGCGATGGTTCGGGCTAAGGTGAGTATTTTGCGGCAAAGCCAGACCGACCTGGATCTTCGGCAAAAGCGTGCATTGCAGCAACAATTTGATGCGTACCTTGACTTCGCCTGCCAGCAGTCCCAGGCAAAACGAGCGCCGCTGGTGTTGACCTGCGGCGTGTCCGGCACCGGGAAAAGCACCTTCGCAAAACAACTTGCGGAAATTGTAGGCGCTATTCACTTGCGGTCCGATGTAGTGCGCAAACAGTTGGCGGGGCTGAAACCATTGCAACTCAGCGACTCAGAACCGTCACAATTACACCAGGGTATTTACACGCCGCAATTCAGCGAAAAAACCTTTTCCTATCTGGCACAGTTGGTTGAGCTTTGCCTGCGGAACGGTTTCCCCGTGATTGTCGACGCTACCTTTTTGTCGCCACGCCATCGCCAACGATTTCTTGAGCTGGGTGAACAATTCGCCCAACAAAACACGATTGTCCATTTCCAGGTACCCTACCAAACGTTGGTAGAACGGATTCGCGCCCGTCAGGCCCGGCGAGACGATCCGTCAGAGGCAACGGTGGCGGTGCTGGACCAGCAACTGGAACAACAACAGGGTTTTACTTCACATGAGTTGCCACTGGTGGTGGAAGGCTATAACGGTGCGGGAGAATTTGACTTCGCGTCGGTACTGGAGCGAATGGCAGCGGGTTGTTAGTTCTGATCTTATCTGGTACTAATGTTCCAGGGATACGTGCAGAATTGAGAATACTAATAAGACTACTGTGCAGGGGGGGAAAGGCTATGGGGCAGCTTGTTTCGGTTTGTCGACCGTTTATTTTCGTTTATGTTGTGGTCTTCAGCGCTATTTTTTATTCGTCAGCCGGTTACGCCACCGAGTATGATCGGGTTGTCAGGCTAGAGCCGGGAGCGGAACTTCCATTTGAGTTGAAAGCGGCTTTTTTGTCTGCAAAGCCCGGGACCGTGATTGAGTTGCCCGAGGGCACTTTCCACTTTGACGACGAGATCAGCCTGAATACGTCCCATATCACTCTGCGCGGACAGGGTATGGATAAAACCATTCTCTCTTTTGCCGGCCAACCGCAGGGCGCTCAGGGCATCCTGGTTCAGGCCAATGCCTTTACGGTGATGGATCTAGCGGTGGAGGACACTGCGGGGGATGGCATTAAAATGGAAAATGCCAATGGCGTTGTGGTGCAGCGGGTGCGGGTGGAGTGGACTGCGGGCCCAGCGGAGGAAAACGGCGCCTACGGACTGTACCCTATCAATTGCGACAATGTACTGATTGAAGATAGCGTGGTAATCGGCGCGTCCGATGCCGGGATTTACGTGGGTCAATCGCGAGACATCGTGGTGCGGCGCAATCGGGCAGAACACAATGTCGCAGGAATCGAAATCGAAAACTCCATCAATGCCGATGTGTACGAGAATCTGGCAACGCACAATACCGGCGGTATCCTGGTGTTCGATATGCCAAACCTGACTCAGGCGGGCCATCATACTCGCGTATTCAATAATCAGGTAATTGATAACAACACCAAAAACTTCGCTCCCGAGGGCAATATTGTTGGCAAGGTTCCCACCGGAACCGGGGTGATGGTGTTATCTACTGATTGGGTACATGTGTTTGATAATGAGATTACCGGTAACAAAACCGTAAACTTCACTTCTTTTAGTTTTAAGTCCGTTTCTATTCTGGATGGTACGCCGCTGCCCGATGGCTACGATCCGTATCCGGAACATATCTATGTTCATAACAATATAATGAAGAAGCAAAGTAACTGGTATTTTGATGGCGGTGAATTCAATTTTCTGACCAATTTATTGTTTATTCTGAAACTGCGCCCGACCGCGGATATCATTGTGGACGGGCAGGTTGCTTCTGATCTGACTGCGGCAGACTGGTGTTTCCACGACAATATGCGGCCCGGGGGCAGAGCGGCGTCTTTCGGTAATTTGCAACTGAATAAAACCCATTGGCTGGTGAGTCTGCTCGGTGCCCCTGGTACACCGCCAATTACCCGTTACCCTGAAGAAACTAACTGTACGCAGCCGGATTTTGGTCCCGTTGCATTGGATATGTCGGTGTTTGATTCGGTGCCCGAGCCCGACGAAGAATTTACCGAACAGGAAATTGCGCTGCTCTGTGGAGGGGGTGACAGCAATACAGTGAACTGGGCGGCTTATCAAGTGAACTGTCCGCAATTGTCGGAATATCGGTTATTTGTTGGCAATGATCCAGCCGCTGAGCCGAATACGGATCACGGTTTGCCTTATGATTTAACGTCGCCGTTATTCAGTGATTATGCTGCAAAATATCGAGTGGTTTTTTTGCCGCCCGGACAAACCATTGAATATCAGGAGCAAGATGTGTTTACCTTTCCGGTGGGCACAATCATTGCGAAAACGTTCGCCCTGAACAACGAGTACGGCGAAGAGGAAGTTATTGAAACCCGCTTGTTGATTCATCGAACTTCCGGTTGGCAGGGGGTGGCCTATATTTGGGATGAGGGGATGACGGATGCGACTCTGGCGTTGGGTGGTGGAGCGGTTGCAATGAATGTGTTGGACAGCGACGGCAACCTGGTGACGGTGGATTATCGGATACCGGATGCGAATCAATGTACCAATTGCCATGGGGTTAAGGAGGAAGGCGACGATCGTTTTCTCAATCAACCCATCGGGCCCAAAGCGCGATGGTTAAATCGGGATTCCCTTTTCCATGGTGAGCTCAAGAATCAGTTACTGCATTGGACACAAATAGGACTGTTAACCGGCGCGCCATTGCCCGCCGAAGCGCCCCGTTTACCGATATGGAACGACGCGACTGACGGTACCATGGAGCAACGCGCGCGAGCCTATCTGGAAATAAACTGCGCTCACTGTCATAGCGAAGGCGGTCGTGCCCGTGCTACAGGTTTGAAACTGATGGCGGATCAAGCGCTGGATGCGAATTACGGGTTATGCAAACCGCCGGTTGCTGCAGGAACCGGCTCTGGTGGGCTTAAGTGGGATATCGTTCCTGGCGATGCAGATAACTCAATTCTGGTCTATCGGATGCATGCAACGGACCCAGCGGTAAGAATGCCGGAACTGGGACGCAGTGTGGTGCATGGGCAAGGGGTTGCAGTAGTGGAAGATTGGATTAACTCCCTGACCGGTGACTGTACGCCGACTGGACCCTGATCAGTCCTATTCAATAAAGCCGCGTTACTCGCAAGTACGCGGCTTTATTGCGCCCGACATTGAGCTGAGCTTAACCCGCTTGTTGCAGGATTTCTTCTATAAAGTCCAGACGATCCTGGCCCCAAAACATTTCATCGCCGACATAAAAAGTGGGTGCGCCGAACGCACCGCGATCAACCGCTTCCTGTGTGGTAGCGATCAATTTATCTTTATATTGTTGCTCACCTGCCAGGGACAGTAATTTTTCACCGTCCAGGCCCGCCTTATCCAACACCGCTTTTGCAACGGCCGGGTCCGCCATGTTCTCACCGTGTTTCCACATGGCATCAAATACAACCTGGCAATATTGATCGAAACAATCTTCGTCAATGGCCACATAGGTGGCCCGCATTAAGGTCAGTGTATTCACCGGAAAATGCGGGTTCAGTCTGAATTCGACTCCGTAGCGTTTAGTGAAGCGGGGCATTTCATACTTTAGTAGATACTTGCCTTTCGCGGGGACCGAGATAGGGGCGCGATTGCCGGTCGCCTTAAACACACCGCCTAACAGCATAGGTTTGTAGTTCAACTGCATTTTATATTGGGTCTGTAACCACTTCAGCCGTTCGTAGGAGACATAGGTTGGCGGGCTGGCGAAATCGAAATAAAAATCAATCGTCGTCATAGTTCACTCCGGATTTTCTTGTTAGTGAATAGGGAAAAGGTAATTCATCCAGGATGCCATTCGCAATAATACCTTCCGAATTAACGCAATGTGATGCAGGTGTTCACTGTACAAAGCGGCCTGGCCGAACGCGCCGCCGGGCAATTTGTCTCGATAGGGTTCGAATGCCGGGTCAGTAATCCGGATACGGACCGGAACCAGTCCGGGAGGCAGTGATTCGGTTACCAGATTGCCGTTTGGTTGCAGCTGTCCTTCGGCCAGAAGAGGATATATGCTTTCCACCTCGCCCGAAAATACGTCTCCGGGGATGCCATCGAATGCAATTTCTGCGCTATCGCCGACTTGCAAACGCAGCAGGCTGTTCTGCATAAACCATCCGACAAAGGCATCTTCCTGCTCATGCACAAACACCATCACCGGACGTATCGGAAGGTTGACCGCCATCATGCCGGGACGTAAGAACACCTGAGTAACGTAGCCTGAGGTCGGAGCCCTGACCACTGTTTCACTTAGGTTGAAATTGGCGATATCCAGTTGAGCTTGCACGTCGTCGTAGCGGGCACGGGCAATATCACGGTCCCGCTGGCTGATGGAACCGGATTTTACCAGGGTTTCGGCCCGTTCCAGATCCGCTTTGGCAGCGACCTCCTGAGCGGTGAGTGAATCCACTTTGCCCTGGAATGGAATCGGATCCAATTTGAATAGGATGTCGCCTGCCTGCATCATCTGATTGGGCACCGCATTCACTTCGAGCACGCGGCCCCGCACCGTCGGGATGATCGGTGTCGAAAGCGAATATTTGCGCGCTTTTCCTGCATAAGGGTGGTTGTAATTCATCAGAATAAACAAGCCACCAATCAATACGATTCCACCCAGGATGGCGGTGGGCACGGTCCATTTATTCAGGGGAACTTTGAAGACTTTGAAAATAACAATACAGAGGGCGCTATAGGTCAGTATTAATAGCAGATCCATATTTATTCACCTTCCCGCGTGGTTGGATGAATCGCGGTCGCAAGGGCCGGATCGCCTTGTTGTTCCAATTGCTGAATCCGGTGGCTGAGTTCACGCACCTGTTGTTCCAGATTGCCCAACTGGTGATGGTCGGTTTCACCGTCCTCGTTTTTAAATCCCCAGCCCCGGTCTGCGCGATAGAGCGTGGCCCAGATCCAGAGAAAAGGCCAGATCACATGCAGGGTAAGCAAGCTGACCCATCCGGCGACATGAATCGCATCCTGGTGAGGGTGATTCCGTTTGTGGGCAATGTCATAGGGGATATCGTGAATCGCAATGATGCCGTAGAACACGACAGTGGCAGAAAAAACCAGTAAAAAGAGGGCAACATAGTCCAGCATATAAGCCTTCCTGAGTGATGTTCACAGAATGGGAAGAAAGGAGGGCATCGTAGCATAGATCCTGGCCAGGGCGGTATTGCAGGGTGGTTGCCACGTGTACGGATAGGCCCGTTTGCATGGCCCGTAAACCGTATGAGTATTAGGCCGGCGCGGTTATTTTCAGCCAGCTGGGGTAGGCTTTCCATTGCCTTGCCCAGGCGGAAAAGTCATCGGCATTCATCGGGATGGCAATACCATAGCCTTGCGCATAATGGCATCCCATTTTGATCAGAGCCAGACCGTGCTGTTCGGATTCCACGCCTTCGGCGATTACGGTTTTATCAAAAGCGGATGCCAATCCCATTACACCGCGTATGATGGTGAGGTCATCTTCGTCCATTAACATGTCCTTGACGAAGGTCCTGTCGATTTTCAATTCCTTTGCCGGCAGTTTTTTCAACAGGTTTAGTGTGGAGTAACCGGTGCCAAAATCATCCAGGGAAAAGCGGATACCCAATGCACTGGTAGCTCGCATTACCAGCGAAATCTGATCCACATCCTGCACTGCGCTGCTTTCCAGTACTTCCAGTGTGATACTGGAAGGGTTGATCTCGGGGTGTTGAAGTAGCTGACGGGCCAGCCGGGTGGAGAAATCCTCCTGTTCCAGCATGGGAATGGAAACGTTGATACTAATATCGAAATCCTGATTGGTTATTTTCCAACGACTGATTTGTTCCAGTGTATGGTCGATCACCCATTTATCCAGGTCTATTGCCAACTGTTCGTTGAGGTCCGCTCTCAAAAAATCTTTCGGTACCAGTAACCCGCGGATAGGGTGCTGCCAACGCAGCAATACTTCAGCACCGATGATGGTGCCAGTCTTCATGTTGACTTTAGGCTGGAAAAAAAGCCGCAATTGGTTATGCACCAGTGCCTGTTCCAGTTCCGCATGCAGTTGCCGGGTGTCACGCTGACTGCGCTCTTTCATGGTGTCGAATATTTCGAAACGGTTTTTACCATGCACTTTAGCCTTGAACATGGCGACGTCCGCTTGGCGGATCAGTTGATCGGCTTCCAGTGCATCCTGTTGTGGATAGTAGCTCACGCCCAGGCTGGCCGAAACTTCAATCACGCCGACTTCACTGTGTACGGGTTGAGAAATGGATTTCAGTAACTTCTCGAAATATTTTTCCTTGCGCGGGCGGGAATCAATGTCCGGCACTACCACCATGAATTCATCACCGCCAAGGCGGGCGATGGTGTCACGCTGGTCTAAGTTGACCAGCATCCGCTTGGCGATATCAACCAGCAGTTTGTCACCAATCAGGTGCCCATGACGGTCGTTCACGGCTTTAAAACCATCCAGATCAATATACAATACAGCCAGACGTGAGCCGCTTTCCTGTGCATGTGACATGGCCCGATTCAGGCGTTTCCCCAATAAGAAACGATTCGGTAAATGAGTGAGGGGGTCGTAATGGGCAATGTGCTCCAAATGCTGTTGATGTTTTTTCTGGCGGGAAATGTCGGTTAAGAGAACAACGAAGCTACCAATTGCCCCACTGTTATCACTGGTTGCGCTCACCGCCACTACCGTATCAATGTCCGGGCCATCACTGGTTTTTATTTTTAGCTCATTTTGCCAGTAGCGGTTGCTGGATACCTGGGTCAGAATTTCCCTGAATTTTTCTCGGGATATGGATTTCGACAAGAGAAAACGCGGTGACCTGCCTGCAATTTCTCCCAACCGATAGCCGGTAATATCGGTAAAGGCGCGGTTGATGTTTACGATATTGCCGCGACGGTCGATAAATACGATGGCTTCCCGGGCAAAGTTGAACACCGCGGATGCTTGTTGCCGCTCTTGTTGGTGGTGGTTCTGTTGCGTGGTGTCGGTGGTGGTGAGGTGGAGCCGGGCCGGGCTGCCGGACATGCCGGGGGGTAATCGGAGCACGCGTGTTTCAAGATAATGCACAACATTATCGGCATCGGTCATCCGGGTTTCGAAGTTGCCTGGGGTTCCCTCCCGGAGAGTGGTTGTCAATGTTGCACGAATCCTTGGCCAATCGCTTTTAAACACTTCCGAGAGCGGTTTATTCTGCAGGTCGTGTTTTTCTTCGCCCGGTATTCCCCGGTTCGCGTACAGCACCTCTAGTGATTGATCCAGTAATATAATCTGGTCCGGCGAGTCTCTCGCGATAACCTTGAGCAGGGATTCCCGCTCGGCCGTGGCCTGTTCTACGCGAACTTTTGCGCTGATGTCCCAGAAGGCACCCTGCACGCCGATCACCTGTTCACCCTTCGCTTGATCAGATTCGTCACGCTTTGTGCCGGACGTTTCGGTCCACGCTCCAGTCAAAGGGTCTTCATTCCCGTAGATGGGGGCTTTAATGATTTCTATATAGGACTTTTCACCTGTCACCGGATTGACATTTTCTTCAATCTTGCGAATCATCTCTCCACTACGGATAACAAAACGATCGTCGTCGTGATGTTGTCTGCACAGATAATCCGGAAATAGTTCGGAAACAGTTTTGCCTAATATATCACTCAGGGGTAATTGCAGTTTGGATTGCAATGGTGGGTTCACGAAGGTGATGGTTCCGTCCCTATCGGTGCGGAAAACACAAACTGGTAGTGCGTTTATCAAAGACTGATCTAAATTCTGCGAGTTATGTAATATAGATGGGTGATTGATTTCCATGGGCTGAATTCGGGCAATCCGGTATTGAATAGTTATTGAATAAATATAGCATCCTATTGTTATTTGTATTGTATTTAGGCATTTAGATTAAAATGTGATCTTTTGTGGCGAGCAAATCGAGTCCGGTTTCGGCTACAAATCGTCAGAGCGGGACTCAGGTTTATTTAATAGAGAAAAAGCGATAGCATGCCGCTTCGATCTATCGGTAGGCTGTCGGTTACGGGGTGAATTCGCGGATAACGGGATTCAAAACAGTCGATTTAGTGTGAAGTTGTAACAGGGAATGGTTGTGTATTACCTAACGCTTTTATCAGGTGGCCAAACCGGGCTACGTAAAAAGATGTCTGTGGACGAGCCAGCCAGATGGTTAATAGGGCAGGGCACCCAGTGCGATTGGGTATTAAATGAAGTCGGCGTTCAACCCTTGCATTGCTTGGTGGAAACCACCTGCGACGCCATCACCGTCGTCGCGCTTTTGGGCCAAATTGCGGTTAACGATGAAGCGATTGATCATCACAATCCGGTGTCGCTGAAACCGGGAGACCACATTAAATTGGGCGAAAGCAAAGTGCGATTGGCACTGAGCGTGGCTACTGATAATTCAACCCAGGTGAAAATTCAGGTCAAGGTGCAGGGGCACCCGGCAAACAACGTGCCGGGCATCCTTCCCGGAAAGGGTTTCGATAACCTTGATCAGCCGATAAAAAGCAAACGACGACATTCACTTCAGGCCAATAGTCCGAGCAAAAGGCGCCGTTTGCCCATTAGGTTGCCCGTTTTCGGTGCAGGATTAATATTGGTAGGGGCGAGCTGCTATGCACTGGTGGGCAATAGCGGGTTTTCGGATGGCCAGTCCGTTCCGCAACAATTAACCGGCATGGTGTCGGCAAGCTGGCCGTCTTCCCTTTCGGATGAGGTCTTGTCCTATATTCCTGAACGCTTTGCATCCAACACAGACGCAGCGCAGATCCAATCGGCCCCGCGGTTAACCTTGCAACAGGCATTTGAACAATCGGGCCTGAGGGTACCGGGGAACCGCGTGGGTGAAGCAAGTTTGATGGTCTTCACGCGGTTGGGAGAGGTTCAGGCGGATTCGGCTGAGCACCGTGAAACTGCGAACGCAATCCAAAGTGGTAAACTGATTCATCCCATAGTGGCGTTTAAGATGGGTGAAAAATCCTACCTTACCGATAAGAAAGGTGCGGTCTATTTTGTCAATACGCGGCTGCCGGACGGCGGACGGCTGGTGGGCATCGATAAGCGCTACTACACCGTCGAGAACGAAAGTGGCCTTTATCGCTATTCCACCGAACACCTGAAAGTGTTGAAAGATCAGGAGCAGGTGGTTGCAACGGACTTAAAATTAGCCCAGCGTCCGTTGCATTTCCGGGGTAATGTATCCAGCAAGTATGACCACTTTATTCGCAAAGCCAGTGAGACTTACGGGGTTGAAGCGCCGTTGATTAAAGCCGTTATTCAAACGGAGTCCCGTTTCGATCCGTTAGCGGTTTCTCACGTTGGTGCGCAGGGTTTAATGCAGATAATGCCGGTCACCGCGAAGGGGCTGGAACTGAGCAATCCGTTCTCGCCGGAACACAATATAATGGCAGGCAGTAAACTGCTGGGCCGTTTATTGAAAAAATACGAACAGAATCTGGACTTGGCTCTGGCGGCTTACAATGCAGGCGAAGGGGCCGTAAGAAAATACAACGGCGTACCCCCGTATAAAGAAACCATGGAATACGTGGTTAAAGTGAATTTGGCGTTAGATCAATATCGTGGCCTGGTAAAGGCGGCGAATACCGTCGCAGGGAATTGATTTAAAGCATTCCCTGATCCGGTCCGCCGATGCATTCTGCGCTTTCGAAGCCCAGACTTAAACTCCATTTTCTCATGCTACTCTTCGGGTGCCGTGGCTGCAGTCAGTGCGCAAGCGGGGCAATCCTCGGCAGCCAGGGCGTTACTTAACTTAGCCTCTTCCATCACCGCGCGCTGTGCAGCGATTTGTTCAAAGTCAATTGCGGCGGGCAGTGGCGTCACCGATGCTGTCGCAGCACGCAGTTGGGCGCCGGGGCGGTCGTTATCGGCTTCCGCCGGTGTGCCTGGGCGCGAGGGGTTTGCCTGTTCGACCGATTCGCCAGTGCTGCCCCCATCGTTGATGTTGATTAATGGACCCACTAGAGCCACGCCCAACGTGTCGAGGGTAATCATCCCTGCGCCACCCTTAACAGACAGGCTCAGGCCACCTTCGATCACCGCTTTGCTGCCGGCTTTGATATGGACAGATTGTCCGGCGTCTACAACGTGTGCTCCATTCACTTGCAGTTGCAGATCTTCTGCCACATTCAGCGACAGGTTTTGAGTCGTTTGTTCGGTTTCATTGGCCCCTGATGTCTGGTGCCAATCCTTGCCGGTTTCCTGGCAAGCCAAGCCGGTCACGCTGAGGTGCTGGTCGTGCACAGTTTGTTGTCGGTGCATTGCTTGCACCCGGATATCCAGATCTCTTTCAGCCCGCAGCAGAACCTGTTCAGCACCTTTGCTGTCGTCAATCCGGATTTCGTTGTATCCACCCCCACCTGGAGTGGACAGGGTTTTCAGAGCGGCGCGGCTCTTATGCTGTGGTAGTGCGTAGGGCACTTGATTCTGCCCGTTGTAAACGCGCCCGGTCATTATGGGGCGGTCTGGATCACCAAATTCAAATTCCACCAGCACTTCCTGACCAATACGGGGCAGGGCTATGCCCCCCCATTCCAGCCCGGCGACTGGCTGATTCACCCGCAGCCAGCAACTGGTCGCTTCATCCGCCATTGCCTCACGATCCCAAAAGAACTGTACTTTCACACGGCCGAATTGGTCAGTGTATATTTCTTCATTGGGCGGGCCGGTTACCACTGCGTTTTGCAGGCCGCTGATGACCGGCTTTTTGAATCGACCCTGCGTGCCTGGAGCGGTGCGGAACAGGGTTTCGAAAGGCATGCAGCGTAATTGCGATATACAGCGGCCGCTGCCGCCATCCGATCCTTCATCCAACGCTTGCGGCTGTTCGATCAGCAGCTCGGATTCGACCACCAGATACTCCCGGTTCATCGCCGGGTCCGGATGCTTCTCCAGAGCCAGAAACTGACCGGCATCGCAGTGGGGGGTGTGGGTGCTCATCTCCACCAAAGCCTGCTGACCTTGTATCTGTTCCAGTTCATATTGCGCAAGCGCGGCACCCTGTTCTTCTTCAGCATAGCCACCGGGATAGTGGTAGAGTTCAAGGGGGGGTGTGAGCCCTTCTTTGATCTGGTTCAGTTCCCGCTCAGGAGCCTCAAAAAAATAATCATTCAAGCGCACCGCACCAGCGGTCACTTGTTGGCAGGCATGTAGAAGGTGCACACATTCCTCATCCTGGGGGCGGCTGGTTTCCTGTTCGTAGCGCAGAGTGGGGCTGGCGGTCTTCGGGGCAAAGGCATTGTTGTCTTCCGCCATCACTAAAATCTGCAGATCGGCGTTATTCTGGAAATGGAAATGGCGCCCTTCTTCACGCATCAGGCGCTGTACGAAATCGAAATCCGTTTCGTGGTATTGCACACAATAGGGCCGCTTGGGGCCTGGTATAGTCAGATCCAGGAATTGGTCGCCGGAAATCCCGTGCTCTTGCAGTATCAGGGCAATGATGTCGTTGCTGTTCTGGTCCTGAAAGATACGCTGGTTAAGCCGCTGGGTCAGATGCCATAGTCGCGGCACCAACTGAATGCGGTATTCGCTGTATTGCGTTCCGTGACTGACAAAGCCGGCTTCGTTGATGTAACCCCGTATAAACCGGAACTGGGGATCGTGCACCGTCACCAAAACGGCCTTATCGATCAAACTTTCCAGCTCGAAATTTATGCTTTTATTTGCGAAGCGAATGTCATAGTAGAAGAGGCCACTGATTTGGGTGCGGCCTTCCAGGCGGACAAGTCGGAGTGGAATGTTGACGCTGTCAATGGCAATACTGAATCGGCTGGTATTCGCCGTGGGTGTTGGCATAGACTTCCTGCAATCGGCTAGTGGTTTGCTTTAAAGACAGACGAAACACAAAATATCCCCCTGTTTTTCATCGGCTAACGTAAAATCCAGGATGTTTTTAATAGATTTATAAGAAGTGGTTTGGACGGTTTAAAATGGAATTGGTGCTGGAAATAACAAGCTCAGAGAAGCATTTACTGGGTGATAACTATCAACATGCGTTTCTGCCGGCGGGCGGGGTGATCGGACGTTCTGCCGGATGTGACTGGGTCATACCGGATCAGACCCGGCATTTATCAGGGCGTCATGTCATCATCTCCTTTGAAGCCGGTCAATTTTATGTCACGGATATCAGTACCAACGGTACCCACCTGAATGGCGCCATGGCGCTGGAAAAAAATAAGGCCACCGTAGTTTCCGACGGTGACCGCCTGGTGATGGGCAAGATCCATTTTCAGGCCCGTCTTCACATGCAGGGCGCACAGTCTTCTCCTGCCATTTCTGCCCATCAGATTCCCAGGCCCGGTGGCAACAGTGCCCCCGGGTTTAGTATGAACAATCCGATTAACGATGTTCAGAATCCCATGTCACGAGTCGATGAGTGGGCTGCCCAGGTTGCCCGTGAGCAGGCGCAAGCGGCAGAAAACCAATGGCATCAGCGTTCGCAATCCATGCCCGATAGTGTGCAGCCGGGCCGGGAGCCTTTTGACCCTCCGAAGCCGGTGCCGAAGGCGGCGCAACCTCCGGTAGCGGCCAGCCACGATATTTTGCCGGAGGATTGGTGGAAGCGTGAGGTCCCTGGGCCTGATGCTTCCTTGGCCGAGCCCCGGCCCTTGGAGGCCGCTGCCCCGCCGGTTGCGGATTCGCCAAGCCCTCTACCGCCGCTCAGGGTACCGGCCCCGGGCGGTGCCGATTCCGTCGAGACAGCCGCTTTTGCTGCCGGACTCGGGGTCAGCGTAGGGGATATTGAGCAAGCTGGCGGTGCGGCTTTTCTACAAAAAGCAGGTATGCTATTGCGCACGTGCCTGAAGGGCATGGTCAGCGCGACCCAATCCCGCGCCAGCCTGAAAAATGAATTCCGGTTGGATATGACGCTGGTTAATACCAAAGATAATAACCCGATAAAATTGTCGGCCAATGATGAGCAGGTGGTGCGCCATATGCTGTCGGAAGAGCCGGGTTCCTTTATGCCGATGGAGCAGGCGATGGGGGAATGCTTTGCCGATGTTCAGGAGCATCAGCTGGCCATGATGGCAGGCATGCAGAATGCCTTTATTGAATTGATGGAGACGTTGTCCCCGGTGGCGCTGGAAAAGCGCTTTGACCGCAGTAAAACCGGCGGACTTAGTCTGGCGTCCAGGAGCGCCCGATACTGGGAGGCCTATCGGGAGCTGCATCAGGATTTATTGGCTGAAGACGATATTTTCGCCAGCTTGTTTGCAGAGCCCTTTGCCCGGGCTTATGACGAGCAGGTGGGAAAACTAAAAAACGCCCGCAACAGCAGAGGGAAGCAGGATGATTAATTCAACGAGCACAGATAGCAAGGTAAGGTTATTCAGGGGCGGTTTACTTCGGCTGCTGTTGGTGTCCGGGTTACTGTGGCTGGCCAGTGGCTGCAGTTACTTTATGTCGGATCTGACCAAGGTCGATATGCGCATTGTCACCGGTGGAGATGTGAACCCGGATGACACGGGCAGACCGTCGCCGGTGGTCGTGCGGGTGATTGAATTGAAATCACCCTCCGGTTTCGAAAGTTCTGATTTTTTTGCCTTGTATCAGAGTGAAGCCCAGACCCTGGGTTCCGATATGGTGGCCAGTGAAGAGTTTGAATTTAAGCCAGGCGATGTACAGGATCTCAAGTTTGCATTAAACCCGGATTCCAACTACGTCGCGATACTGGCGGCATACCGGCACCTGGATAAGGTCAATTGGCGCATGGTGTTGCCGTTGAAAACCAAGGAAAAGAACGAATTAACCGTGTTATTGAACCGGCGCGGTATCGAATTAGCAACGCCCCGATGAAGAATCCGGTTAGGGGCGTTCCGAAATAGTGTAATTTTTTGCACACTGACGGGCTGAATTTTTATCCGCCCGCTGTCTCTCTAGGCAACAAGCACTGACGTTTAGGGAGACGCCGCTTCATGTCCTTGCATGATATGTCGTATCAGAAAAAAGTGGTGTGGAGCGAAGGCATGTTCCTCCGGCCTCAGCATCTGCAGCAGCAAGATCGTTATGTTGACGCCCAGTTTCGCGACCGCAACCGATTATCCAGCCCGTTTGACTGGGGCATACGGAAATTCCAGGTGGACGACCAGGTTCTGCAGCAAGGGGCGTTTGCCATTGTCCATTGCGACGGCATTATGCCGGACGGCACCTTGTTCCATTGCCACTCGAAGGAACACCGTCTGCTGCGGGAAATTCCTCCGGGCAAGCAGGATGTGCTGATCTATCTGGCATTACCGGTAGCACTGCAAGGCGCCGATGAAGCCGCGGATGAGAACGATGAGAACAGTCTTACCCGCTGGGTGCGATCCGATGAAGATGTGTTGGACAGCAATCAGGGTAGCAGTAAGCGGGTCAATATTACCTTGGCGAATCCGCGATTCAGTTTGCTGCTGGAAGACGAGCTAAGCGCCGATTTTACCCGTATTCCGATTGCGCGGATCAAAGAAAGCTTTGCCGATGGCCGGCTTGAGCTGGATCAGTATTTCATCCCCCCCTGTTTGTCGATCAGCGTGTCCGGCCGGTTAACGTATTTTATGCAGGAAACGCTGAGCTTACTGACGCACCGGGCTCAGGCCATTTCCACACGCCTGAACGGCAGCAGTGGGCAGCGTGGTTCGACGGATCTGGCGGATTTTTTGCTGTTACAAATGGTGAATCGCTACAGTGCTCTCCTAAAACACCATGCAGAAGTGGAGTATGTGCATCCGGAAACTCTGTATCAGGTGTTGATAATGCTCAATGGTGAAACAGCAACGTTCACCGAAGAAAGCAAACAGCCAAAGCCGCAGCGCCCCTATGATCACCGTAACCTGACCCTGTGTTTCAATCATCTGATGGGCGATATTCGTCAGGCACTGAGCCTGGTGTTTGAACAAACAGCGCTGGCGTTGCCGCTACAGGAACGCGATTTTGGTGTGCGCGTGGCCCCTATCCACGATCGTTCGCTGCTGGATCAGGCCCAGTTCTATCTGGCTATTCGGTGTGACTGGAGCAAAGAGCAGGTAAGCAGCCGCATGCCCACTGTGATAAAAGCAGGCGGTGTCGAGCAACTAAGGGAGCTGGTGAACCTGCAGTTACCAGGTATCGGTTTGGTAGCGTTGCCGGTGGCGCCGCGACAAATTCCTTACGGATCGAATTTCACCTATTTTCAGTTGGAAAAATCACCGCAAAATTGGGCGCACCTGAAAACGTCCGGCGGCATTGCGTTCCACTTTTCCGGAGAAGTGCCCGGCCTGGAATTGGAACTGTGGGCGGTGAAAGGGTAGTAATGGCATGAACAACGATGAAAAAACCGTAGTCCAGTTCAAAAACGCTGAAGGCATAACGCAAACATCACGACCGGTTGCCGGCGGTTTCGCTCGGCCGAATCCGGGTGGACGCAGTGCGCCGCCACCGGTTAATAACGGGTTTGGTGCAACGGCGGCAGCGACGGCACAAAATAGCCCGCCAGCGGGTTTTAACAACAATCAGCCGTTACCGGGGCCGGCGTCTGTCGCTCTGCCTCTGCCGGTGGCGGCAGGTTACGGACTGGATAATCCGTTGTTGGCCGCGGCAGAAGAACTGCTGTCGAAGATGGCGCAATTAGCCGCCCGCCATGAGACCCAGGATGCCTTGGCGTTTCGGGATTGGTGTACCCGGCAAATTCAAGGCTTCGAGCAACGCTGTCTGCAGCAGGATGTAGCGGAGGAGGCGCGTCACTATGCACGTTATGTATTGTGTACGGTGATGGATGAATTAGTGAATAAAACGCCGTGGGGCATTGGGGTCTGGAGTAAGCAATCCCTGCTCAGTCAATTTCACGGAGAGACCGGCGGTGGCGAGCGCTTTTTTCAGTTACTGGAATATTTGCAGCAAACCCCGGCCAAGAATCTGCCTTTACTGGAGCTGATGTTCGTTTGTCTGGGTCTGGGCTTCGAGGGTAAGTTCAGCCTCGACGCGCGAGGTTACGCCCACCTGGAAGAGCTGCGTGACAATCTGTTCCATCTGATCCGCATGCAGCGTGGCGAGCCCGAGCGCGATTTGTCACCCCATTGGCAGCGAGTGACCACGCGACGCAATCCGTTAACCCGTTACCTGCCTTTATGGGTTGTGGTGGCGGTAGTGGGCGTTATTATGCTGGCCACTTTTTCCGGCTTCTCCTATCTGTTAAACGAGCGCAGCTCAGCCATTCTCAGTCAGTTGGAAAACAGAGGTCAGCCGCTAAGTAGCCGCGTTGACCCGGTCCCTGTTAACGGGAACAGTTCGAAGGAATAACTCATGTCCAAATACAAATGGCTTGTCACCTTAATCGGGGTGATTGCACTTTCCATTCTGGTCTGGTTTGCCGGACCCTATATCGCCGTGGCGGAAAAGAAAATTCTGGAAGGCGAAGTGGTGCGTCTGCTGGTGATTATGGCGCTGGTGCTGCTGTGGGGGCTGAATAATTTACGCCTGAGTATGCAGGCCCGCTCCGGTAACGAGAAACTGGCTAAGGACTTACAGGGCGAGACCGAAAAAGCCGTTGCCGCTGACGGGTTAGGCAATGAGTCGGGGGCAGAATCCCATGTTCTGAATGATCGTTTTAAGGAAGCAATTGAAACCCTGCGTCGCAGCAGTGGCACATCCAATCGCTACAGCAAAAATTATCTATACGAATTACCCTGGTACATACTGATCGGCCCGCCGGGTTCCGGTAAAACCACCGCGCTGGTTAATTCCGGCCTCAATTTTCCATTGGAGGAAAAATTCGGGCGCGGTGCGGTGCAAGGGGTGGGCGGAACCCGTCATTGTGATTGGTGGTTTACGGACCAGGCAGTGATGATTGATACCGCCGGTCGGTATACCACACAAGACAGCCATGCGACTCAGGACAGTAAAGCCTGGATTGATTTCATTATGCTGTTGAAACGATATCGCAAACGCAGGCCGATCAACGGCGTGGTCATTGCCATTGGTGTAGATGAACTGACACGTCAAACCGAGCAGGAACTGAGCGCAAATGTGAACTCAGTGCGGGCCAGATTGCAGGAACTTACCCGCCATTTGGGGGTGAAGTTCCCAGTGTATTTATTGCTGACAAAATGCGACCTGATACCCGGCTTTACTCAATACTTTGACATGATGGGTAAAGAAGAGCGGGCGCAGGTATGGGGTACGACTTTCAGCGAAAAGCCGGAATCCAATCTTACCCACCAACAGATGTTTGAAGACGAGCACGATCTGCTGTCGAAACGACTGCACGATGGTGTAATGACTAAGTTCCATTTTGAGCGGGAAGTTACCCGGCGTTCAGCGATTCTGTCATTTCCGGGTCAATTTGAACGTTTAAAACCGATGGTGGCGGATTTTGTCGGGCGTACTTTTAGTGAATCCCGCTTCCACGATCAGTACTTGCTGCGCGGGGTATACTATACCAGTGGAACTCAGGAAGCGGCGGGAATGCAACGCATGATGCAAAACGTCGCCGGTCAGATGGGGTTTTCACAGCAAGCGTTGTTAGGGCAGACAGCTCAGGGTAAAAGCTACTTTCTGCGCAACCTGTTTCAACAGGTCGTGTTTCCGGAAGCGGAATTGGTGAGCGCCAATCGCGGCTACGAATCGAAATTGCGCTGGGCTCGAAATCTGGGTTACGGCGCTTCATTGACCTCGGCGGTGGGCATGGCCGCGGTCTGGTCCACCAGTTACGGCCTCAATGAATCGTCCCTGAATCGAACGCAGGAACAACTGAATTTATATGTCGGACAGCAAGCCAAATTGCACGGCGATGAATACCCGGCACAAATGATGGAGCCGATGCAACCGCTATTGGCTTTGCGAAAGGTCTATCAGCCGTCGCAGGATGGCTGGAAAATGGGGGTGGGCCTATACCAGGGGGATGCTATTGATATAGCCGCTGAAAACGAATATGAACTGGTTCTGCAGGATCAGTTTTATCGCTCCATTCAAAAAAATATAAGCCAGCAATTAGTCGACAACCAGGGTGTACCTGAATATTTGCATATGGCGTTAAAGGCGTACCTGATGCTGAGCTTGCCGCAACGTCTGGAGAAGGAATACGTCAGCACCTGGGTAAGGGCGGACTGGATGAATCGTTACGCAGATCAACCGGAAACATTAAATGCCCTGAATGCGCGTATGGACGATTTGATGCAGTTGGAGTGGTCGGCGCTGCAGGCGGATGATCAGTTAGTGGAGAATACCCGTTTTATTTTACGTAAGCTGCCGCTAGCGGATCAGATTTATGCATCGATTAAAGACAAAGCCCAGCAGAAAATGCCACAGGAATATCGTTTCGATAGCAACATCGGCAACGATATTCATCACGTGTTTAATGGGGAGTTTGTCGCTATACCCTGGCTTTTCACAGCGGAGGGTTATCACGATTTCTTCAAGCCCCAGCAGGATAATCTGATTGAAGAACTGGCCGAAGACAGCTGGGTGGTGGGAGCCCGCAATCAGGATATGGACGATATGGATCTGGCGGATATAAAAGCCACCATTGAAAAGCGATATCTGGATGACTACATCGGTTACTGGCGTTCTGCGATTTCGCAACTGCGGTTGCAATCCAGCAATAGCCTGGAGGAGCACGTGCGCTTGTTGAACGAAATGCTATCCGGCAGTTCACCATTGCGGCGGGTGCTGGACGAAACCGTTGCTCATACGCAGTTGTCGAAGCCGTTGATCGACCCTGCGATGCTAACCGAAAACGCAACTGAAGCAAAACAACTGGCGCAAAAGATACACCCGAAGGCGGGCAAAATTGCGCGTATCGCCAGTTTGGCGGGCAAGAACCGTCTGGTGAAACTGCCTGAAATTCCCGCCACGCTGGTGGATAAACGTTTTGAGCCGTTGCACGATTTAATGGGTGCAGACAATAAAAGCTCAGCGCCGTTTGAACGGGTCTACGCCTCGTTAACGGAATTGCAGGTGTATCTGGAAGGCATATCCAGTGGTGGCTCGAGCAATCAGGCCGCGTTTGATGCGGCCATTAAGCGCATGAGTAATGGCCGCACAGATCCCATCGGCAAGCTTAAACTGGAGGCACGCCATTTACCGGAGCCGGTTAAACAATGGGTAGAGTCGTTGGCTAACCGGGCCTGGTCGCACACGTTGGGCGCGGCGCGGGCTCACGTGACCTCAGAGTACAATATTATGGTAAAGCCGTTCTATGAGCGCAGCATTGACGGCCGTTATCCCATTGCGAAATCGTCGGAAGTTGATATTACCCTGGCCGACTTTGCTGAATTTTTTAAGCCCGATGGCATAGAACACCAATTTTTTAAACAGTATCTTGCCCCGTTCGTTGATACCCGCTCGTCGCCCTGGCGTGCACGCATAGTCGATGGCCAGGGGCTGGCGGTCAGTAAAACGAATTTGATGCGCTTTGAGCAAGCGAACCATATCCGTAAAGCGTTTTTCGCCAATGGCGACGCGCCTCAGATACGTTTCAACTTGCGCGCGATCTATCTGGACGCCAATATAAATCGTTTTGAATTAAGTTTGCTGGGAGAGCGTCTGCAGTACCGGCACGGGCCTGCCCGGGTTGATACTCTGACTTGGCCGTTACAAGGTGGGTCTGGTGGCATTAAATATTTGTTTGAAGATCACTATGGTGTGCAGTTCAGTGATCAGGTTCAGGGCACCTGGGCGTTGTTTCGTTTTCTGGATCAGTTCCCGCTGCTGAAAACAGGTTATTCGGATCGCTTCAAACTAACCGTACAGGATAAAGAGCGGAAAGCGGTCTACGAGCTTCACGCCAGTAGCGCGCAGAATCCGTTTATCCAAGATTATCTGGGCAATTATCGTTTACCGAATGCGTTGTAGCATGAATTTAACCTATCGTTCTTCCGTTAAATCTCACGCGGGCAACGTTCGCGAACTGAATGAAGACGCTTTTTTTTCCTGCGAAGAAAAGAAAATCTGGTGTTTGGCGGACGGTATGGGGGGTTACGATGCCGGTGAAGTTGCGTCGTCGATGGTGGTTGACGCCGTGGCTGCCGTGACGCCGGTGGCTGATCTGAAAGACTCCGCAGTGTTGGTGTGCGATGCGCTTATGCAGGCCAACCGGGAAATGACCCACCAGCGGCTCGGTTGTGATTCGATGATGGGCAGCACGGTCCTGGTATTGCTGGCATCAGAAGCTGAATGCGCTTGTATCTGGGCCGGTGATAGCCGGCTTTATTTATATCGGGACGCCAGTCTGTTCCAGATGAGCAAAGACCACAGTGTCGTGCAGGAACTTATCGATAAAGGAGTGATTCCGACAGAAGAGGCGTGCCAACATCCGCAAAGCCATGTGATTACCCGCGCGGTGGGTGCCGACAAACACCTGGATTTAGAAGTGATTTATTTTGAATTACAGGCTGGTGACGTTCTGTTGCTCTGCAGCGACGGTTTGTATTCGGAACTGACACCCGATGACATTATGCACGTTTTATCCTTACCCGGTGATAGTGCCTACAAGGTTTCTGAGCTAATTGAAAAGACCCTGCAGCAGCGGGCCAGTGATAATGTGACCGTCAGTGTTATCGAAGTTAACCAGTAAGGCGTTCGCCTGATGTCGGATCGCGAAGAAACCACGTCGTTTAATGCCGCTTCGGTTGTTAACCCAGACACCGAAGTGAATACGGTTGCCGAATTGCCCACCCAGGTGCTTCATGCGGCGCCGGGTTCCAGTGTTGCCGATGGTGCCAGGGTGACGGTGGGCACTGTCCTTAAAGACCGTTTTGAATTGGTTGAACTGCTTGGGCGGGGCGGCATGGGGACGGTGTATCGGGCGCGGGACCTGCGCCAGGTGGAGGCGGGAGATTCTGACCCCTGGATTGCCGTTAAAGTCATCAACGAAAGCTTTTCCCGCCACGAGCGTGCGCTCACTGTGTTGCAGCAGGAGACGAAAAAAACCCAAAGGCTAACCCACCCCAATATTATCAGCGCCTACGATTTTGATCGTGATGGCAAGATTGCTTTCATGACGATGGAGTTATTGCAGGGTATTTCCCTGGATAAGCTAATCGAAAAAAATAATTACGGGTTAGCCCCGGAAAAAGCCGATGCCATTTTGCGGCAACTGACACGCGCCATTGTCTATGCACACGATCAGGGCATCGTGCACGCGGATCTGAAACCCGCCAATATTTTTGTAACTTCACAGGGGCAGGTCAAGGTGCTGGATTTTGGCATCGCCCATGCTTTACAGGAAGGGCGCGATCATTTTGATACCCGCAGTCTGGGTGCGCTGACGCCGACCTATGCCAGCGCAAATATGTTGCAGGGTGGGGATCTGCGGGCAGTGGATGATCTTTACGGGCTCGGTTGTATTGCGTATGGGTTGCTGTCCGGACGGCATCCGTTCCGCCGTAAAAAGGCAACCGAAGCGGATGCAGAAAATGTAAAACCAGCTCGAATCAAAAGTCTGAACCGTAAACAATGGAGCGCCTTAACGGGGTTGTTAGCGTTTCAGCCACCGGAGGACAGTTCGGCAGCCGGGTTCGAACATCTGTATTTTGGCGGCGATGAACGCTCCACTCCGGCGTTGGGGCTTGGTATTGCCGGGTTGTTTGCATTGGTATTGGTCTGCGTTTTGTTTTTCAACTGGTTGTCCAGCAAAAATATACGTCAAATGGTGGATCAACTCAGCTCGCAGCAATCTGCCAGAATTGTTACGGCATTCGCTGAGCTGCCCGAGTTAACTGCCGAAGATCAATTGGTAGTGCTGAATAAGTCCAGAGAGAGTCTGCTGCAGTTTTGTGGCGCTCAGATCCAACAGCTGGACCAATCCAAGAATGCCGAAAACTACCGTGATCTGGATAGGCTGTTTGCATTGCTGTTGCCATTTTATGCGGACTCGTCAACCTTACAAGATTTGCATCAACGCTATCAGAGCAAGCGTCAATATTATTTAACGAATCTGGCGGAAGTTATCGAAAAGCGAATAGTTGCTTCAGATTATATAAGCGGGGAAGCAGCGTTCAGCGATCAGGTGCAGTCATTGCAGGTGATAGACCCGCAACACGTGCTTTTTCAACAGCATAACATCAAAGCACTGTTGGCAAGAGATGCCGGTGTTGCCCATTACCTGGGGGAAGAGAAGCGTGCACAAGCCATTATTGAGCAGGCACTGGTGCTGTATCCGTCCGAGGCGGAACGTTTCAGGCAGATTTTAAGCCGGACTGAACAGCAATCTCAGGCTGTAACAGGAGAGCAGGGCAGCAACCAAACCGAATCAGCGACGCGCGTTACCGGCCTTCAGATAGTAGCAGATCGTCTTGCCCGCTCGGCAGACATTATTAAAGAATACGACGTCAATACGACAGCGGGTCTAAAGCAGTTTTTGCAAAAACTAAGTGAAGACGAGCCGGAAATGCACAGTCTGTTGTCTGCAAGCCTGCAGGCTTTTATTCAGCAACAAAAAGCTCACTCAAAACCCCCGTCACCTGCTGTTTTGGGTCTTGAAAAAGCGTTGTTTGCTAAACCCAGGGTTTCTGTTGCGAGAAAGCCGGCTGATCCCTGTCGCTCCGCTTACGCTAATCAGGGTCACAACCCGGGCTATCGCTGTCAGGATAAATTGACTGCTCAAGAGTATGCCCCCGCGCTGGTGGTCATTTCCTCCGCGCCGCCGTTGCCTGCATTTGCGGTGACCCGCCACGAAATTACCGTCGCGGATTTTAACCTGTATTGCCGATTATATAACGCCTGCGCCGAGGCCTCTCAGCGTACGCTACCGGTAGTCGATATCAGTGTCGAACAGGCAGACCGTTACGCGCGCTGGTTGACGGAAATGACCGGCTATCAATACCGCCTGCCGCGTTGGAGGGAATGGCAGCGTTACGCGAGGGACGATTCCGGAGTGCAGGATCATAATTGCCGCGTGCGTGCGGGAGGGCGTTTGGTGCGCGGCGGTACACTCAGGTCAGCTGCCATCGGATACCAGAATTCCCTGGGCGTAGTGAATGTGATCGGCAATGCGCAGGAGTGGGTGCAGATGGAGGTCGGTGTAGCTGCCGTCGGTGGAAGTGCGGCAACGGATATGAGCCTATGTCATCCGCAGCGGGTTTGGAATGGCGAAAACAAAGGTGATCCTATGACGGGGTTTCGGCTGGTGCGGGAATTGAAAAATTAAATGCGGTAAAACCATCCGCGATGGACTGGCGGTGCGCTGCACAATTTAAAAAAGGTTGTGCAGCAAATTGCTCACAATTCCAGGGCAGGCGGTGTGATCGCTGGATCGGGATGGGAAAAAAATCCAAAAAAAACATATAAAACAATAGGATAGGTGATATGGCACGTTGTTTGATATGTATTGGTTAAAGCCAACATAGCGTTGGTTTAATCACAACAGCAACACCAACCATTCACGTACATGATTTACTTAATAGGGAAGCGACAATGCCAACTCCAGCGTATATGAGCATCACCGGTGAGCGTCAGGGATTAATCACTGCAGGTAACTTCACCGAGCCGAGTGTGGGGAATATTTATCAGGAAGGCCATGAAGACCAGTGTCTGGTTGAAGCATTCAAGCACAACATTATTTTGCCGCGTGACCCCCAGAGTGGTCAGCCTACTGGGCAACGGGTGCATCAACCGGTCACCATAACGAAAGTATTCGATAAGAGCTCCCCGCTGCTGTATGCAGCCCTGACATCCGGTGAGCGCATGACCGAATGCACTATCGAATGGTGGAGAACATCCTCAACCGGCACCCAGGAGCATTACTTCACTATTCAGCTGGAAGACGCCATCATCGTAGATATAAAAGCCTACATGCCTAACTGTCAGGATCCCGGTCAATCACACTTCACGCATCTGGAAGACGTCTCGTTGACCTATCGTAAAATCACCTGGACCCATGAGGTCTCCGGTACAACGGGTGAAGATGACTGGCGTGTATTGAAGTCGTAATTATTGGCGCTCAATAGGGGCACCGATACGCTAGTGAACAGGGGGCTCTCTCGCAAAGAGTCCCCTTTCTATTAAGACCCTTTTGTCTGGCAGTAGCCCCGTTGCGGACACAGTAATGATCGAGCGTTCAAAAACAAGCGGTGCTTTCTTTAACCGCTTTATGGTAAAGCTTGCCGTACTCCTGCTCATCTTTTAATGACGCTTTAATGATCCAACCCAGTGATACCGGATTGATTAAAGACGTCATGCTGCCATCGTCGTAATTCTGATTGTAATCACTATTGAATAAGTAATTAGCATTGTTGCGTGCGGAACCCAGGTGGTCGTCCTGGTCCCACAGTCCCGGTTGCGACTTGGGAGTCCCCTCAAGAGTGTCAATGACGTAGTGGGTTTGTTTTTCGGGTTGAAAAATCAGAATGCGCTTTTCTTCGTAGCTCACCACAGAAAAGCGATGGGCGCCGCAAAATTGCGGAAACTGATAACTGCATTGGGTCAATGCACCCTTACCCTTGCCCCAGAAACTATCTGCTTTGGTGCTAATTTGATAGGACAACTGACGACAATGTATCTCCGCGGTCTGTACGATTTTCTCGACCGAGCGTGGATGCCCGTAACGATACAGATGCTGGTTACGAGCATCGGTTTTAGCGTTGCCAGGCTCGGACCGGCTGTTTAATTTGCCGGGCATATCAGATATTCCTGAATTCTGATAGGCGTCGTCCGAGTATTCCGATTCCGGTGCATAGTGGTCATAGGCGGCGTCGGCCTTATCTGCGGCCGCTTCTCCGGCGTAGGCTGCCGCATGATTCTGACGTTGGCGTGGTTCCTGGTGGCCGATGGCGCGGTATGAGCCGTCGTCTACTTTGGTATTGGTGCTGCAGGCTTGCAGGCCTGTAAGGGCTATCAGGCCGATGCCTGCCAGATACTTCATGGGGGGACTCCAAAGGTTTGTAATATCTTTATTTAGACAGTCAGGAGGTAAAGATCGGCAACTATTCGAATAGGCTTTTGTGGGTGTTGAATAATTGTTTCAGTTCCGAGAAGTCTTCATCCACAGCAATTGGCAAGTCCTTGGTGATCAGGTCCAGAAGCACGATGGCGTTAATGGCGGAATCTGTTTCGGAGTAGTTTTTTATCCGCGCCGCAACGTGCACGTTAATTGTATGAATATGCTTGTAGATCAATTTTAGGTCATCAAAGCGCAATGCCCTATCGGGGTTCTGTTTGTGCATGGCATAGGAAAACAAATAGGTTGTGCAGGCCCGATACAGGGTTTCTTCCGGCGTAGAGAAAGGCTGATGGTACCAGGCCATGGGTTTAAAAAAACGCGTGTGTGGGCAGCCGCTGGTGGCCATCACCAACCCCAGCAGAGAGCTGAAAGCTTCCTGTGCGGAGGTATCGCAATTGACGGTTTTATTGTCCATGTCCACTTGCGCGTTGACTTCATCATAGGAGCGTATGGCGGGCAGGTTAACAAAGGGGATCAGTCTGACAGCAAGCGGACAGTATTTATGCCAGATACTGTTTAGCGTGCAATTCGGGCATTTTTTGAATTCCAGTTCACACCAACTGGGAAACTCGCCTTCCGGTGCGGGGTGTTCGTATTCCTGATCGTCTAATGTGATCGTTTGATCGTAGGTGTAACCTGACTTTTTGAAAAAAATCTGATACCGGATGGATTTTTCTTGTTTGCTCATAGACCCCACTCCTGCCTAACAGGCTAAGTGTAGCTCAAGATGTGAAAACGGCAGGGTTCGCTTCATTCGATGCTGCGCGAAGGCGGTGGCTAATGTTTTCAGTTACCTGCAGGTGTGTGTCCACTAACAATGAGGGTCTTGTTGGTGATAGTCCTGTTCGTTATTTGTACTGTATAGCAACTTAATGAAGTTTTTTTCTCAAGAATGGCTGCTTTATTTAACAGCGCTCCGTCTCTTTACATAAATCTGCACAATTATTTCCGCCTGGAGACGTAATGAGCCTGCTGTCGGCAGAACAAATTGAACTATTGGCGTTGCAACCGGTACCGGGTGATCACCCAGCCGGGGAAAACGTGCGCCTTGAAAGTCAGTTCGAGGACATTGAGCAGGAAATCGCGAAACTGGATGCACTGAGTATTGATCATCCGGTCCGTTGGACACTTATTTCCGAAAATGCGCAAACCATTTTGGCGCAGCAATCGAAAGATTTCCTGGTGGTTTGCTACCTTACCCGGGCGCTATGCGAGACCGATCTGGTGTCTGGCTTGAATCAGGGGTTGCGCTTGGCCTATGGGGTAGCCGATACCTATTGGGATCATGCCTTTCCTCCCAAAAAGCGAGTGCGTGGCCGGGCTCAGGCTTTTGAGTGGCTGGCAGAAAAGTGTCATCCTCTGTTGCAGGAATACCGCCCCCGGCCCCGTGATCTGGATGCGATTAAGGAACTGGAAGACACGGTGGTTGTGCTGGATGAATTGCTATTGGAAAAGATGCACGACGCTGCTCCCAATCTAGCGGAATTCCGGCAGACCTTCCGTCGCATGCGCGAATCACTGGAGGCGCAACAGTCCGCTCAGTCCAAAGCGCAACCTGATGTGCAACCCAGGGACCAGGGCGCCGCAGTTAAGCCCCCAGCGCGGCCGCAGGCTGTACAAACGCCGGCACCCACTCCAGCCAGTTCCGTAGGCAATGACCGCGAGCTTATGGCGGCTTACCGGGCAGCGCAGGATCCGTTGCGTTTGGCTAGCCAATACCTCTCAGCGAAAAACGCACTTGATCCGGAAATTTATCGAATAAACCGGTTTATAACCTGGCTTGGGGTCAGCCAATTGCCGCCAGCAGTGAATAACAAGACTCAAATCCGCCCGGTTGCCAAGGACAAACTGGATCGTTTGCTGGCACTCAGGCAAGAGCAGAACTGGCAACAACTGGTGCTTGAAATTGAACCCAGCCTGGCGCGAGCGCCGTTCTGGCTGGATGGACAGCGTTACGCCTGTGAAGCGCTGGAGGCGTTAGCCGCGAACGAGGCTGCCGATGCGGTGAAGGCGGGCGTCAGCGGTTTTGTAAATCGTCTGCCCGGTGTCGACGGATTAACGTTTTTTGATGATACGCCTTATGCGGACAGTGCAACCCGACAGTGGATACAGCAAATAAGCCGTGCTGAGAGCCACTCTGGCGGCAGTAACAGTTTGACAGTGGACACCGCTGATCTGTCACCACGCTGGCTGGAAAGCTATGAGCTTGCGCAGCAAATGGTGGTCGAAAAACGCATACCGGATGCGCTCAATCTGTTTCAGGACGGCGTCGCGCAATCCACCTCGTTGCGAGAGCAGAGTTTGTGGCGATTGAATCAGGCTCGATTGTGTTTCGACGCCGGTCTCAAACAATTAGCGCTACCGTTGCTGGAAGCACTGGACCACCAATTAGTTGAAAGCGGAGTAGAGCAGTGGGAGCCGCAGATGACCAAACGGGTCATTGAATTGCTGCTGCGTTGTTACCGGTCGCTCGACGCTAATGAGCAAACCCAGGCGAAAATGGAACACTTACACACTCGGTTGTGCCGTCTTGACCTGGCATTGGCCTTTGAACTTATTACCTAAACCGCAGTTAATTAAATCTGGAATCTCTGAGAGAAAGGAAACGTTATGTCTAAAGAAGGCACAGTAGCACCCAAAGAGCGTATCAATATTAAATACCGTTCCGAAAGTGGCGGCGTCCAGGAAACCGTAGAGTTGCCCTTGAAAATGATGGTGTTAGGTGATTTCACCCAACGCGAAGATGAGCGCGTCATTGAAGACCGCAAGCCCATCAGTGTAGACAAACACAACTTTGATGACGTGCTGAGAAGTCAGAAGGTGGGTGTAGATGTTGCGGTACCCAACCGCCTTTCCAACGAAGAAGACTCGGAATTGGGCGTGAGTCTGCAATTTGAATCCATGAAAGACTTTTCTCCAGAAAACGTCGCCAAGCAAGTTCCGGAGCTGAAAAAAATGCTCGAGCTGCGCGAGGCACTGGTGGCTCTGAAAGGCCCGTTGGGCAACGTACCTGCTTTCCGTAAGGCGATCGAAAGTATTCTGAAAGACGAACAGCAGCGCGACCTGGTATTGGGCGAACTGAAAATCGAAGGTTAATCAAAATTAAGGTAGGAGAGTGTCATGAGAAATCCAGATCGCATGGTGAAAAACGGCGATAACGCGCTGGAAGTCACCGAGGGTTCGTTGCTGGACCAGATTGTATCACAAACCAAGATGATGCCTGGTGACGAAGGCTATGAAGTGGCTAAGCGTGGCGTGGGTGCGTTCATAGCAGAATTATTGAGGCCGGAAAATAAGGAAGAGCGGGTCAATAAAAATGTCATTGACCGCATGATTGATGAATTGGATGTTCAGTTGAGTGCGCAAATGGATGACATTCTGCACACAAAAGAATTCAAGAACCTGGAATCCGCCTGGCGCGGACTGAAAATGTTGGTGGATCGCACTGACTTTACCCAGAATATCAAAATTGAAATGATCAATGCGTCCAAACAGGATCTGTATGATGACTTTGAGGATGCTCCGGATATCACCAAGTCCGGACTGTACAAGCTGGCCTATACCGCAGAGTACGGTCAGTTCGGTGGAGAACCGGTCGGCGCGATCATAGCCAATTACGATTTCGGTCCCAACTCGGTTGACATGAAAACCATGCAGAGCGCCGCTGCGGTATCCGCGGTATCCCATGCTCCCTTCATTGCCGCGGCAGGGCCGAAGTTTTTCGGGCTGGACCAGTTTGATGGCTTGCCCAACCTGAAAGAACTGAGCTCCATATTCGAAGGCCCGCAGTTTGCAAAGTGGCGCAGCTTTCGCGAGTCTGAAGATGCCAAGTACGTTGGGCTTACCTTGCCGCGCTTTCTGTTGCGAGCGCCATACGATCCGGAAGAAAACCCCTCCAAGGGTTTCAACTATCGTGAAAACGTTAGCGCCAGCCACGAAGATTATCTGTGGGGTAATACCGCGTTTGCTTTCGGAACCCGTCTTACGGATTCATTTGCGAAATACCGCTGGTGCCCGAATGTCATCGGTCCGAAGAGCGGTGGTGCAGTAGAAGACCTGCCGGTACACCTGTACGAATCTATGGGTGACCTGGAAGCGAAAGTGCCAACCGAAGTGTTGATTTCTGATCGTCGTGAATACGAATTATCCGAAGAAGGCTTCATCCCCTTAACCATGCGTAAAGGCAGTGATAACGCGGCCTTTTTCTCGGCAAACTCAGTACAGAAGCCTAAATACTTCGGTAACGATGAAGCCGGCAAAGCCAAAGAATTGAATTTCCGTCTGAGCACTCAGCTGCCGTATATGTTCATCGTTAACCGATTGGCTCATTATCTGAAGGTGCTGCAGCGTGAGAATATTGGCAGTTGGAAAGAACGTGTCGAACTGCAGCAGGAACTGAATAACTGGATCAGCTCCTATATTGCTGATCAGGAAAACCCGTCGGCTGCTGCCCGTAGCCGGCGTCCACTGCGTGCTGCAAAGATCACGGTGGATGATGTTCCAGGTCAACCCGGTATTTATCGTGTCAATCTGAATGTCCGCCCCCATTTTAAATACATGGGAGCCGACTTCGAGCTGTCGCTGGTAGGCAAACTCGAAAAATCCTAAGTAACGGGGTGAGCAGTCGCCCGGCTGTCCGGTGCATGTAGTCCGCAGCGAACAGTCGGAGCCCGTTCATATCAAGATGACCGGCTTTTCGGATGCCATTTTTTATAGGCAAACCACATGCGCAATGAGTTCAGTCTTCTGGACCGTCTGGATAATAACGTAACCCGGGCAGGATACAGCACCACTTTTAACTGGAACGCGTATTTAGAAAGTGTGACCACCAATGTGCAGAATATGCTGAATGTACGCCAGGGTAGTGTGAAAGCATTGCCGGAATTCGGTATGCCGGACTTTAATGATATCGTCGCCCAGTTTCCTGATGCGGTGACCCATATACGTTTTGCGATCCAGCAGTTTTTGGAACAATACGAACCTCGCCTGGAAGGGGTGTCGGTGTATTATATTCCTGATGCCGACAACCCGCTCACCATGAAATACGGCATAGAGGGAACGCTGCGCTACGGCGAGTTACGTTCGCGGGTCGCTTTTGACACCGTACTGACCGGAACGGGTCAGGCTACGGTAAGGTTGTAATTCGTGTCTTTCAATAAGTATTTCCATGATGAGCTGACCTCCCTGCGTGAACTGGGCAAGGAATTTGCGGAACGCAATCCACGCTTAGCGCCTTTTTTGTCAGTGGAAGCACAAGATCCGGATGTCGAGCGCCTGTTGGAGGGATTCGCCTTCCTGACCGGGCGTTTGCGGCAAAAACTGGATGATGAACTGCCGGAACTCACCCATTCTCTGATGGCCTTGTTGTGGCCGCAATTTCTTCGACCGATTCCAGCAACCTCAATTGTTCGCTTTGATCCTTATCCTTCGTTGTCGGAGCGACAACTCATAAAGCGGGGTATCGAGATCGATTCCCGGGAAGTAGACGGCACAGCCTGTGTGTTCCGTACTTGCTATGATGTTGAAATCCACCCGCTGGCTATTTCTCGAGTACAACAAAAACAAACACCCACCTCCGCTTTGTTAGCTGTCGGTCTGAAAACCACGGCCAATGTGAGTTGGGCGGACTTTAAGCTGGACCGGTTACAGTTCTTCCTGCACGGTGAAGTGCACGTGGCGCAGCTAATTTATCTTTGGTTATTCCGGTACTTGAACCGGGTTGAGATCGTAGCGAAAGGCAGAGCTGCGGAGGATATTCTGATATCGACGCTGTCTCCGGATGCGGTGTTGCCGGTGGGGTTTGGTAATCAGCATGGTTTGTTGCCGGAATCCCCGCAATTGATGAATGGATACCGACAAGTACAGGAGTATTTTAGCCTGCCGGAAAAGTTTAATTTTTTCGATCTGATTAAGTTGAGCGGGATTAAAAAGCGCGCGCAGCACGAAGAGGCTGTTGCTACAGCCACTGAGATAGAACTGCGTTTTCACTTCGATCGGCCTTTTGATGCACACGTTAATATCAGCCGGGATAATATTCAGCTTTTCTGTACACCCGTAACCAACTTATTTAAACACGAAGCCATTCCAATTCGCGCTGACCATAAGAAAACCGAGTATCGGGTGCTGCCGGGGGGTAACAACCCGACGCAATACGAAGTGTTCAGCATCGACCGCGTGCAGGGATGGGGGCACCAGGACCACCACAATCACAGCTTCCGGCAATTCGAATCCTTTGAACATTTTGAAACTGCACCGGTCGATAAACACATGCGTTTTTATCGGGAACGTATAAAACCATCGGTCAATGGCTACGGCCTGGATAGCTATATTACGTTTGTGGATCAGTACGAGCATAGCGTCTTCCCGCAAACCGAAACCGTCTCTGTTGAACTGACCTGTACTAATCGCCACTTGCCTACGTTGCTGGGCGTGGGGGATATTTGCGTGGCCACCAGCAGCAGTCCGGAATACGCTTCGTTTTCAAATATCACCCACGTGACGCCATCCTACGCACCGCCGCTGGACCAAGGTTTTCACTGGCGTCTGATTTCGAACATGTCGCTTAATTATCTATCGCTGACCGACGTAAAATCTCTGAAAGCAATACTGTCTACCTATGACTACAAAAGTTATTACGATCGCCAGCAGGCATTGGCTAGCCAGCATCGTTTGGACGCGTTTGATGGGGTTGTTTCCGAATATGAGGACCGTCTGCATCAGGGCATGCCGGTACGGGGTCGTAAAACCGTGATTCGGTTAAAGGAGAGCCACTTCGCAAATGAAGGGGATATGTTCCTGTTTGCTTCGGTACTCAATGAGCTATTTGCGTTGAGCTGCAGTATAAACAGCTTTCATCACCTGGTTGTTTATGGTGTTGAACACGGAGAGATTTATCAATGGAAACCACGAACCGGCTCACACCCACTGGTCTGATATCGGAGCTGGATTCTGTCAGAGGGTTCTCGTTCTATCAGCTCAATGATTTATTAAACCGCTTCACCCGGCTGCACAACACGATCAACGAAAAGCGCCTGGATATACGTTACCGTGCGATGCCGAGCCTGGCATTTCCGGCATCCGATGTGGATAGCTACGAGTGGCTTGAAGGGGGGGCGCAGGATTTTCTGGAACTCACTGTCACCTTTATGGGATTGTACGGACCGGCGTCGCCGTTACCCGCTTATTATACTGAGCGAGTGATCCAGAATGGCGAAGCGGATCATCCCAGTCGGGATTTAATGGATTTATTCAATCACCGGCTGATAAGTTTGTTACAGCGATGCTGGAATAAATACCGCTACTTTGTCCAGTATGAAGATGGCGGACGCGATCAATACAGTCGTTGGTTGCTTTCGTTGATGGGGTTGGATCTTGCTACGTTGCAGGTCAACAGCCGATTACGCTGGCATCGCTTGCTGCCGTTCGCCGGTGTGATTTCGAATCTGGGGTCCAGCGCCGATCGCCTTATCGCCGTTGTGAAATACTATTTCGGTATCAAAATGGCGCGGATAGAACCCTGGGTCGAGCGTAATTTTGTGGTACCGGATCATCAATGCAATCGCATGGGGTTGATGAACAGCGCAATGGGCGACGATTTGATTCTGGGGGACGAAATCCGGGATTGCTCCGGCAAGTTCAATCTTCACCTGGAACGCCTGTCGCCACAGCAGCACGAGAACTTTCTTCCGGACGGAACGCTGTTCCACGAGTTGGTTGAGTTGATCCGGTTTACACTACAGGATCCTTTGGATTTTGACTTGTATCTCACTTTGGAGCCGCAGCAGGGCAGTGAAGATAGCCAAATGCAGAAAGCTCAGCAACGGTTGGGGTGGACATTTCAGTTGGGCGTTGCTGAAGGTCGTGCTGTGCCGGTCCCGACCTGTATTTGCGTCGCTGATTACAGTATCCGCTAGACAGGCTGAGCGAAACCAGATGAGCGACTTTCACAACGCCTGCCACAGGCCTTCTCATAAGAGATTGAGACCATGAATGATATTGGACAGCTGGTAAAATCCTTAAGCTTTATTGAGGAGTTTGTAGAGACAACAACCGCACTTTCCACAGAACGGAATGTAGCAGACCTGTTGAACAAGGTGTTGTTGTCGGCGCGTAATTTCTCAAATTGCGAAGCGGGCAGGATTTATGTTCTGGATGTCACAAAGCGCTTCTTGGAGTTGCGCGTCAGTCAATGGGCCGGCTATCAGGATGAGGCGACGGATAGCGACGGAAGCTGGTACCGACAGCGTGATTTTAGCACTCTGGGCGGGGATCATGTCAGTGATCCACTGATGTATTGCGGGATGACCGGGGCCGTGGTTTTTATTGACAACATATACAGTTACAGCGGCTTTGAATTGGAATACCTGTATCAACATGATCTGTATACCGGCGCCCGCACTCAGTCTATGGTGCTGGTGCCGCTCAAGGATCACGAAAATCAGACCATCGGTGTAATGGAATTGATCAATGCCAAAGACGCCTACAACCGACGCTATGTTTCCTTCCGCCCTTTGGAAGCCATCATCACTGCATTTGCGTCTCAAACTGCAGTTTGTATAAACAATGCGTTGTTGATCGAAACCAACCAGCATTTGATCGACCTGCTGGACGACACCAATCGTCGTCTGGAACTGGAAAACAAGCAACTAAAAGAACGTAATAGTCGTCGTAATGATTATCAGATAATCGGTAAGAGCGATCCGATGAAGCGGGTGTTCAATTTGCTGGATAAAGCCGTAGACACCAGTGTCAGTATTTTACTGCAAGGTGAAACCGGAACAGGAAAGGAAGTGTTTGCTCGTGCGATACACGATAACAGTGTACGTAAGCATCGCAACTTTGTGACCCAGAACTGCGCCGCATTACCAGAACAGTTACTGGAAAGTGAGTTGTTCGGGTTTAAAAAAGGGGCCTTTACTGGGGCTGTGGCAGAGAAGAAGGGATTGTTCGAGATCGCCGATAAGGGCACCTTGTTTTTGGATGAAATCGGGGATATGCCGCTGACCCTGCAGAGCAAATTGCTACGTGTATTGCAGGAAGGTGAAATCCGTCCATTGGGCGGTCTGGCCTCGGTCAAAGTGGATGTGCGGATTGTTGCCGCGACTCATTGCAACCTGGAACAGAAAATTCAACAGGGGTTGTTCCGGGAAGATCTTTTTTTCCGGCTTAATGTGTTTCCTATTACGTTGCCCCCGTTGCGCGAGCGGGAGGCGGATCTGAAAATACTGCTCGATCACTTTATTGACCGTTACAGTAAGCTTTATCAGAAAACCGTAGCATCGGTTTCACCGGCTGCGCTGGATTTATTAATGAAGCATGCTTTTCCCGGGAATGTGCGTGAACTGCAAAACACCATAGAAAGGGCGGTCCTGTTGTGTGAGGATTCCGGCTCCATTCTGTGTGAGCATTTGTCGGAAGAAATTAATCGTCAGATCACCAGCCGGGTAATGATGGGTGGCAAATCCGGCGGCGTCAGGGTAACGCCGCAGGGCGTTGAGAAGCGTTTCTCTTCGTTGAAATGTGCAGTAAATGCCTATGAAGTTTCGGTAATTGAGCAACACTTACAGGCTAATAACTGGAATCAGACCCGTACTGCAGAGACACTGCAGATTCCGCGCCGAACACTGATCGATAAAATGAGTCGTTATAATATCCGTACCCCGGAGAGAAAACGCAGGAATGCCTAACGCTTGCGGCGGGTTGTCTGGGGCGCTTGCGTCTGAAACTCATCCATGTGCCTGACCAACTCTGCCACCAGCGTATCCACCTGAGCTGATTCCGTTACCGTCGGTCGTTGGCTGATCGTGTCCAATGCTTCCTGAATCTGTTCCTGCCAACCTTTTTTCACCCGCACACGGATTTCATCCAGATAACCCTCGATGTTGTTACAGCGTTGAACCAGGTACCTGACCACGTCATTGTCCGGCTGGTTCAGCGCTTTGATTTTACGCTGCAAGCCTTCCAGCTCTGCCAGCGCCCGGTAGGTCAGGTTGGACACCGGAGCGGTATCAATCGTGATTTCAACTTTGGGATCCGGTTGCGCCTCTTTGCGTGCCGCTTCCTGTTCCAACTGACGAACTTTATTTTTTAATCCTTCGATTTTATGTGCCAGTGCTTCGCGGCTTTGATTCAGGCAGCGGGCAAGATCCGAAGTGGATTCCAGGTGTTCGTCCGCCTTCAGATAAAGAATGCCTTCACCCAGCGGGCGGATATCGTTCATTAATTTGTTTTTATCGGTCACCAGTTTGGCAAAGTGAGGGGAGCTGGTGTCGTCACTGACATTGACGTCGGGCTCCTGTGCCGGTTTGCTGGCGGCGGCCATGGCTTCGGGTGCCCAGTTAAACCCAAGGTAGGCGCTCGAAGTTAGGGCAGCTAATGCCAGCAGCAACGCCAGGTACAGACTCCAGCGTGCTGGCGAAATTTGGGTGAGTGCGCTATCAAACTGGCTGTTAAGGGACGTATTCAGGTCGATCAGTTGACCTCGCAGATCGCTAATGGCGTTGCCTGCTGCATGATACTGCTGCAAGGTTTCCTCGATTCCGCTGTAGGACTCAATTTCTTTCAGCAGATTGGCGGCGCTGCGGCGAATGGCCACAGAGGCCGGAGCGCCTTTATCAGTGGAAATGGAATCCAGATTTTGTTCCAGTTGGCCCAGGGGCAATGGTTGAACGTCGCGTCGATCGAGCAAGGCAGCGAGGATTTCGGTGCGGTTGTTTTCCAGTATTAAGGCACTGTCGTAAGCCGCCTGCAGGTGCGTGGCATTGGCTTTTATCTGTTTTAAACCGGTCAGCAGGGCGCGGCCACGCTCGGCCAATTGTTGCGCATTTTGCAATGTCTGCTCTCGGTTGCGGTGAAAACGGTCCAGGTTGCCACGTTGCTGGATGAGTGACGACGCCAGCTGGGAGTAGTCTTCAAATACGCCATTCAATTGTTCGCCAACGGGTTCGAAGTCCTCCACCAGACCGGGTAAGCCCTGCTTCAGGTTGCCGTGCAACAGTGTCTGGAATTGCGCGATATTCTGATCGTGTTGCGCCTGAATACGAGCCAGATTGCCGTCCGCAGAAAGCAGGCTATGGGTCTCTGCGATGACGCTGTCGGTGCCACTTTTTAACCGCTGCAGTAAAGAATCGTAACTGGCACTGTGCTGAATGCTGCGCAGCTGAAAGGATAAGGCCAGTATACAACCGAAGGCAAAAACGGCAGTCAGCAGCGCCGGTAGCGCTGATCGTCTAATCAACTCACTGGACATAAGGGATTCCCAAGTAATTTTCTTTGCTTAATAGACAAAAACAGCGCAATAAAATGCGCTTTTTTTTAACCTCGCTCTGTCTTGAATGTAGGAGATTAATGTATTGATTGAGGTAAGTCCCATGTTGAAGCAGATTCTGGTTGTTACGGGGGCAGCGGTTTCACTGTCAGCCTGTTCGCTCTTTTCGGATTCCGCAGAAGAGTCTCATGCGCAGACCGGGTACTTTGAGCCCAAGTCACTGGCAGATCAGGACCCTTATTGGAAGCGTTTCTATGAGTTGGAGTCAGAGATCGCTCAACTGCGTGCTCAGTTGGATTCGCGCCGTTCGGAATCGGAGGCGGTCGACAGCGCCACCGCAGCAGGCCAAGCTGAAAGCAGTGACCGCCATTCCCCACAGAACCAGGTCAGTGTAGCCGACACGTTCCTTGAGAAAGTTCGTAAACAGGCCAATGACGCGCTGGCGGTGATCGATTCTGCGCTTGCCGGTATTGATGAGCACCCCGAAGCGACCTATGCCACAGTGCAGTCCTCCGAACAGGTGGCGGTAGCGGGTTCCCTGCAGCGGGATTACGACGGTCAGGTTGTTCAGCAAACCAATTACACCCAGTCCCGGCAGCCGGTTTACAACTATTCACTGGTTTATGTGTTCCCCGAGCCGCAGCCCTGGGATGAGATGTGGGTGCGCCTTGAAGAAGCGAACGAACAGGACAAGTGGCGTGGTTCCAAACCAGCCAAATCCAGCTATTTCATATACGTTGGCGCCTACCTCTATGAAGACGACGCGGTGGATCGTCAAAATGCGTTGAATCTGGCAATGGGTGAAGTGCCGGAGATCCGCGTTAACGGACAAGCCACTTCTTTGGCGGCAAAATAGTTAAAAAATACTCAATAAATTGTGCAGAAATTTGCCCGATATTTGCGCGGGTGAAGTCTATTTAAGTAATCCTAGCGGACTGCGAGCGGGCTGCTTGAAAGTTAAAAATTTTGGCCGGGAGTAAACAGGCAATGAAGGGACATTTTGCGTTGAAATTAACGCTGATCGGGGCGATAGCCGGGGGGCTGGGCAGCTTGAGTTTCACCAGCGTGGCTGTATATGCGCAGGATTCTGCTCAATACGAAGAGGAGGCGCCACCCGTGCCGCCGGAAGAAGATAACGTCCATTCCGCGGATGCCGATCCCGGGGACATGTCGCACGCCGCGGAATTATACGATGATGAGGCAGCGGCAGCAGAATATGAATACGAAGAAGAGGCGGAGGCGTATGAATTCAGGCGGGCGCAGCCGGAGCCACTGGAGCCGGAAACGCCTGCTCCTCAGGTTGCCTCCAATCGGGACCATACGGACACTCTACAAGGTAGCCCGGCTCTTAGCGCCAAGGAAATCCGCCAGGAGTTGGAAAAAGCCCGGCACGCAGTGGAAGAGGCCCGGCAAGTGGCCGAGCAGATCGTTGCCGATGCACAACAACAAGCCAATCTGATCAGGCAGGATGCGGTGGTCAATGATGCGCCTACGGACCTGGGTCCGGTTGAAGTCCAGACCCATCGGGTTGCAGTGGAAATCGCGTCCGGTACGGTTGAGGAAATTGCAACAGCAATCATGCCGGGTGATTGGCGCGTGATGGTGGACGTTAAGGATCAGGCCGTGTTGCAGCGCCGGTTCCAGTATGTATCCACCAAGAGCCGGGATCAGGCACTGCGGGATCTGTTGGGTCCGGTAGGGTTACGTCACCAATACTTCTTCGACTTAAAAGATGCGCAGGGCGTGAAAAGTCCATTGCTCGTCATCAGCAAGCGTTAGTCTCCGGGATAATCTAATGAAAATACAGTTGAACTCGCTTACCGCGATCTTGTTAAGTTCTGCATTGGTTTCTTCCTGTGCGGTCACCCCATTTGATGACGATGAAAAGTACAAACCGCTGCAAACGAAGCCCACTAAGTTGGTGGTGGAGCGCAGTGATACCTATTTGCGCGAGGTGACTCCGGAAGAAGCGGTCTTTAATCGTAAGGTAAGTTTTTCCGGCCGAGTCGCTCTGATTGATGCAATCCGAAAGCACCTGGTGGACGTGAATATTGTTCCCGGTGACGCGAACGTTCAGCTAAATCAGGAAGTTCTGGTGTTCGCGCAGGATATGTTGATGAAAGATTACCTGCAGTACCTGGAGTCGGTCACCGGTTACGATATCGAATATCGAAACAACGTCGTGACCGTTCGCTCGTTTGTGCAACGTGAATGGAACGTTGCCGCTTTTGCGTCTAACCGTTCGGTTAAATTAAAAGTGGGCTCTACTTTTAATACACAAAACACGACGGTTTCAGAAGGGGGTGAAACCACCACCAGCGGCGGCAACGACAATAAAATTGAAAGCAATTACAGCGATGACGAATGGAGTATCCTGGTCGATGGCGCCAAAGATATTCTGAATGTGAGTAAATCCGCTGCAAAAACCGCCGGTTCGGCCGAGACCATGAAATCCTATGTGCAGGCCGTGCGCTCTGTGGGCACGATTAATGTCGGCGGCAACGCAAAACGGGTGGACGCTCTGGATCAGTTCATCAGTAATTTGATTATCAACGGTCAACGTCAGGTCAATATTAACGTACAGGCGTACGAAGTCTCCCTTAACGATGATCGTGGTGCCGGCATTGATTGGCAGCAGTTAGCCACCGTTAACGGGTCACTGAATGGCAATCCGTTTAATTTTGATTTCAGCAGCATCGATGGCGGAAGCCGCAATGTAGTGAACAATGCAAACGGCATTTTCCAGAATAACGTTAACTATGAAAGCTCCAGCATAAAAGCCGATATGATGTTGCGGTTCCTGAGTACCTACGGCGAGGTTGAGTTGCTCAATCAACCCAACGTAACCGTGCGCAACGGCAGTTACGCTTATATTTCTACCGGCGAAGAATTGACGTTTATCGGTGAGATTGAAACCGAGGAAGGCAACAATAACAACGATCGGACTACCGCCAAACTGAATTCGGTGCGGGTGGGTGTCACCCTGGCGGTCACCCCGCGAATTTTGAATGACGGTCGCATCATGCTGGAAATATGGCCCGTTATCAGTTCCATTTCCGGGGAAGAAGAATACACCTTTGAAGGCTTGAAATTTTCGGTGCCGAGTATTGCCCTGAACGAATTGTCGACTGAGGTGATCACAGAAAGCGGTAAGCCGATTCAACTGGGGGGCTTTATCCGTCGATCTATTGAAAAGAATCTACAGGATCTGCCCTGGAAAGATAAGATGACTCAATCATTCGTGAACCCCATCTTTAAATCGGAAGACAACGAACTGTCGCGACGGGAGTTAGTTCTGACAGTGACACCCACCATCGTCGAGGGAGTGTAAACGGTGGGGTCGTTAGCGGATTATATGAAGCGTCCGATCACGATTCAGGGGCGTGAAGTGGTATTGGTGGCGGACCTGGTAGGCCCGGTGCCCATCAGTGAGCAACACCAGTATGTGGAATCCGTGGTGGCTACAAATACCTGCCCGACCATACATGTGCGCGAGTCGGACATAGAAGACATCCGTGAACGTTTTCCTGAACACCCGGTATTTGGTCTGTGGAGTGTGTTAATTGAAAGCGGATTGGTGTCCGTCAAGCGCACTTTGCAAGTGGTCCCGGTCACGGCCGAGGATGGCTATTACATACATTGCGATTTGGGGCGGGCGGCCTATTCCGGTATTTATGAATCGGGGTTCTTTGCTGCGGATGCGGGCTTTACCCTGGACGAAGCGCAGGAGATCTCAGCAGAGCCAGACCAGCTTGTGTTACCGGAAATAGAAGCCAAGTTGGCAGCGGAATTACGCTTTGAACGCCAGCTGGTGATGCGCAAGGGCTGGTCTTACCTTGCCATTGCATTAGTGACCGTGGTGGGCGTGGCGTTTGGCAGCAACCTGGCCCTGGCGCGCATTTACGATGCAGCCCATCAACAAATTCAAAGTAAAACGGAAATGCTGGAAGACCTGCAGACCGGCGTTGATGAGCTTCGGACCACCCGGTTAACGGAAGTGCCGAACAACAAGGCGGAATTGGAGCGTTTGGCCGTGTTGTGGAATCTGTATCCGGACTTGTCTACGGATAATAACCAATCGTTTGCCCAGCCTGATTTTACTTTTTTTGCCAGAACGCCGGATGAAGACCCGGCGGAAAAGCTCAAATGGCTGCAAACCAGCTACGAGCCCAGCGGGGTTTGGACTCTGCGGTTCACATCGGCATCAGAAGGAAGCACCTTATGAACGGCGGTGTTTTACGGAAAGGGTTCTGGGCTCACTGGACCTGGATGCACTGGTTATTGCTGGTTCTGGTTACGGTGCTGTCAGTCAAAAAAGTGTATGACAATCAGGTGCAGCGGGTGCGGGGTCTGGAAACCGATCAGGTGGAAGTGATCGAGGAAAACATCCAGGAATTCAACACCATGGCCGAGCGCCTGAACCAGCTGGAAGTGTTACCACCGGTCAAAAACCAATGGCAATACATTCCTGCGATCGCCACGCGTTACGGCGTGGAACTAAAGGTGTTAAAGAACGATGGTGAAGGTAACCGTATGTACGACGGTCCCTTAGCCGCATGGAACGGCGAGATCACGGGTAAAGTGGGGTCGGTGCTGGTCGCCGCATTGGAAATTCAGAAAACGGTTCCCGCGTTTCTCTATCAAATTCAAATAAAAGATGGCAAAGCGCAACTGGGCTTTTCCATTATCGGCAGTGAGTAGGTGACAAATATGAAGCGACGTAGTTGGGTAATGGCAGCGACTGCCAGCATCGGTCTGGTAGCGGTGGGCTCTGTTCATGCCGATATGGAAGGTTCCAAAATTCTGATGGAAGAGGCTGAGCGAGCAAAAGAAGTTCAGCGTTTGCAGCATCAGGCGGAATTGCTAAAACAGCGGGCAGAAATAGCAAAGTACGCCAACCAGATCCGTGAGAACGGCGGTGATGCCAGTGACCTGGGCTCGTTTATCGCTTCTTCCCGCAAACCCGCCAGCCCCGCGGAGCCCGCTTCCGTTAGCTCGGCCCGGGTCAGCAGTAGCGAAGGCTTGCCGGTGTTACTGCAGATTGAAGCCGATCGGGCAGCCTTTAATACAGATCGCGGTAAGGTTTTTGGTCGTGTGGGGCAAACCCTGCCTGGTGGATACCGTATTGTGTCAATGAGCATACGCGATGGGGTTCGACTTCAGAAAAACGGCATGAAATACGACATAGATGTGGCCTGGTAAATAAATGGCAGAACAACAGGTAAGCAGGCTGCATCAGCAGTTTGAACAATTACTTACGCACCTGACTCGGCGCAACGCCATCACCGAGCAGTCGGCGCGTAATTTGCCGTTGCCCACGGAACACGGGGACATCGTGCCACGGCTGTGGGAAGCGGGCATTGATGATGTTAAATTGGCCCAGTGTTTATCGGATTTATTTAAGCGTGATTTATTCAATGGCGTGATCCACGATCGGGACAGCCTGGTGCGCAGCAGCGACGACCGTTGTCCGTGGTTGATCGTGGATCGGGTATTGTATGTGTCCAACCCCTTTGATCGCAGTCAAATTGAACCGTTGATGCGCCGCAAGAATGATCCCAAAGATCCGTTGCGTTTTGAGCGCCTGGGTATTCTGGCCATGTCGGATTTTGATTCTGACCTGATTGTGCAGGCTAATTTGGATCAGGGCGTGAGCACCAGCGAAGTATCCGGCGCCTGGGCTAAAGGTTTTGTAGACGAGCTGCTGAATGAGGCTGTGGCTTTAAAGGCCAGTGATGTTCACATTAATCCGGAATCCCACGGTGGCGTGATCAAACTGCGAATGGATGGCCGTTGTCAGGTGTGCCGGGTGCCGGGATTGCAGACCATTGAACGTGAGCGTTTTCGGCTGGTGGCAAACAACCTGATGGAGCGGGTCGGCAAGCAGAATAACTATCTGGAGCCCACCAGCGGGTATTTGGTATTTCAGGCTGCGCATAAGCAGGTGAGCATGCGCTTGGAGATGGCGCCGGTAAAAATCTATTCCGAAATTCAGCCCAAGATCACCATCCGTTTGCTGAATAATCAGCGTGGCATTAATAAACTGGAAAGTCTGGGCTTAAGTACAGCTCATGTGGAGCAGTTGCGGAGCCTGGGGCACCGCGCCAACGGCATGCTCATCGTGACCGGCCCCACCGGCAGCGGAAAGTCCACCACACTCAAAGCAATCCTGCGGGATATACGGGATAACTTTCCTGAAAAAGCCATTTTCAGTATCGAAGATCCAGTGGAAGACCAGCTGGACGGTATTACCTCCCTGGAGGTCACCAAGCACATGGGGTTTGCCAAAGCACTGCGCTCGCTGCTGCGCCATGATCCGGACGTGATCATGGTGGGGGAAATCCGGGACGCAGAAACCGCAGAGCTGGCGTTGCGCGCCAGTATGACCGGTCATCTGGTGCTGACCACGCTGCACACCAACGATTCCCACGGTGCTATTAACCGCCTGCGCAATCTGGGATTAGATAATGCGTTGCTGGCAGAGAATCTGATGGCGGTCACTGCCCAGCGCTTAGTAAACCGGGTTTGCAAGCATTGCTCAACCATGGTGCCGATCACTCAGTCACAAGAACTCTGGGCCAAATATAAACACGTTAACGAGTTGAAAACCCCCGGAATTTTAGTGCCGGTGGTGTCTAATAAAGAAGGTTGTGAATACTGTAATTATGGCTACACCGGTCGGCATTTAGTGTGCGAATTATTTATGAACGAGCCGGACGCTGAGTTGCAGATCATAGAAGGTGTTCCGTCCAATGAAATCCGGCGTGATCAGGCCCGGCGGAATGAGTTTGATGATCTTTGGCATGATGGTATCCGGTTGGTCCGTGAAGGCGTCACCACCCTGGAAGCATTGGAATCCAGGATCAATCCGCTGCGGGTTGCCCGGGCTTACCGCAAATCCACTGACCAGAAAGCGGTGAGCTGGGGCATGAAGCCGGAAACCGTCAAGCGGGATAGTCACAGCAAACCGGCAGAAGACAACTTTGAAAAAACGTTTGAAGATTCGATGATTGAACGAGCTTAGTAATCAGCATTATTTCACTCTTTTATCCGCCAATTATTTTTTGAGGATCCACCATGGGCAGCATGCGATTGAACAGGACTTTAAACACACTGAAGAAAAGGGAGCAGGGGTTTACCCTGGTGGAATTGATTGCAGTTGTTGCGATTATTGCCATGATCGCAATCTATGTGACTATCGAGATAAACCAATCTACGGATGATGCCAAGGTCGGTTTGGCGACGGCGTTCCTGGCTTCGAATGTGCCCGGGGCTATTTCTTCTTATCGTTCCCGGCATAATGGCAGTTGTCGGGGGTTCGATGACGTAAATGTAGGCTCAAACGAAGACTTACCTGAATTGACGGGTGATACCGATGCAACTGCAATGAAGAAAAGGTTGGTTCTACGAGGATTGGCACCGACCACACCTTGGGATGATTTTTGGTCTGTAAAATACGAAGATAAATTAGTCATCATTGAATACCCGGTTAGTGGGCAAAATTCAAAAGAAATAATTGAAGACATGGAGTTCAATTTGACCGATGTAGGTAAAGTAATCAGTGTGACCAGTGACGAAGCTACTGGATTAACTGTCACCTACAGCTGCTCCTGACCCATGCACTACGTCGTCCAATATCTCGACTCCAAAGGCGAACAGGCCTCAATAAAAATTGAGGCCGGCACCCGCGAGGAAGCGCGCTGGCATTCCCGTATTCCCGAGCGGCGAATTATCACCGTGCGCGAAGATGTGCTGGGGCAGATCGCCTTCGCCTTGGAACCCCCGGGTCCGGACCGCAAAAACCAGGCGCTGTTTTTACAGTCGTTGAGCAGCTCCTTATCCAGCGGCAAAACCGCCAAGCAAAGCGTTGAGCAGTTGGTAACGAAAAATCGCTGGATCAAAATTGATAAAGAAAAACTTGAGGGCTGTGAAAGTCTGGCGGACTATCTGGATTTGTTTCGCTTCGACCATTTCGCGGTATTGATGGCGCGGGCGGCGGAGAAAGCAGGGGACTATTCATCGGCACTAAGACGCTCCGGTCAATACCTGTTAGCTCGTGAAAAAATCAAATCCGAAGTCAGTGCCGAGCTACGTACCGGCATTGTCTATATCTGTGTCGGGCTGGCGTTTTTCTTTCTGGTGCCGGCCTTTCTGGATCATTCACTTCAAACCCTGATGGGCACCGGCTCATCCGGCTTTATCAAACCGAACCGCTTTACCAATATTCTGATGGGCCTGGGGCAATTTACTAAATCCTATGGCTGGATTTTCCCCATTGCTTTCGTGTTGGGTTTGTTTTATCGCCGTTATGTGTGGGCACTGCTAAAGCGCTTGCCGTTGTTCAATTTAATGGAACGCAAGCGGATAGAAGAACGCTCCATCGAATTTATTTCCGTTTATGAAATGCTGCAGGTGGCTGGTTATGTGGATTCAGAAATTATCGCGGAATTAATGCACGCCAGCCGTGGGGAATTACGCAGTGTGTATCAGCGTGTCTATGCCCATCTGGCAAAATCGGAAGATTTAGGTTCTGCATTAACGGAAGAAGAGTGGGACGATTCCTTAATCGAAGCCATGCAAGTGTTTAACGAAGTGGATGATGAGCAGCAGGACTTTTTGCTGACCGCGGTAAAAGAAACGTTGCATCTGAAGAATGTACACACCAGCCGTCAGATCTCAAAGTTTTTGTCCCGTATTGGCTTTACCTTGATGGTGTCCGCAGCGGTTATGGCTGTTCTGGGTTTCTATTTGCCGTTGGCCGGAGCTGCCTCCAATGTCGGGGGCTAAATGCCGTCTCTAAAGCGGGCGTCACAAGCGGGCTTGACCCTGGTTGAATTGGTCGCCGTTATCCTGATGGTGTCGGTGATTGGTGTCTTATTGTCGTATTCCTTAGCGGAAAGCTTTGAAATTCAGCGAACGCGTGAGGCGGTAGAAAGGGCCAAAGTGATTGCCACCACTATCCAGTTTGCCCGTCGTTCGAGTGAGGATGTGGGAATTTACGAAGGGAATCTCGGCAGGTTTCTGAACGCCAATAAGGGCAGCGACGTTTGGGATATCCTGGGGGATCTGGACACGACCCGCGAAATATTGGACAGGCCCCAGAGCACTTTTTTCGATATTAGGGTAAGGCCGCATACTGTTTTTGTTTCGTTCTCAATGGACGATGCGCGATTCCAATCCATTCAGTTTCCGGCTGCCGCCCGTTCCATTGCCAACGACGCGGATGATAATTTTCAGTCAGTGCGTTATACCGTGATCCCGGATGCAGCACGGGGTTTGTTGGCGGCACACAGCCTTCACCAGTTCATGAATGAAAAAGAAGAGAAGTAGCGTTTAATGTCACTGAAGAAGCAAACACACACCGGGTTTACCCTGGTCGAAGTACTGGTGTCAGTGGCTTTGATTTCAGTCGTGGTGCTTTATTTTATTCAGCATCAACTCGAGAAAGTGCAGCGGGATACCGTTGAGGCACTGGCGCAGGATATCCTGTCGATAACCAATGCATCGGTTTCCTATTATGTCAGTACCGCCCATAATGTCTGGCCGAACCAGGAAGAGAACGACTGCGAGTTTTTGATGCAGACGTTAGTCGATGCCGATGCATTTCCAGCAAATTATATTGCGATGGCCGATGTCACCCTCAGTTTCAGCTGTGTGGAAGACGACGACATTGGCAGAGTGCTCAAAGTGACGGTTCTGTTCCCGGTCGGGGCTGGCGAAAATGCGGATATGTTGTTGTCTTATTTGCCCACATCAACCCGCCTTGACGACACCGCGGAGGGCAATCCGGTACTGGTACACTATGTTTCCCAGCCGCGGCGAGCCGCCCAAAGTTACGAATTCACCACTGTTACCCTGACAGACGACGGAGTGGGTGGCAGTGCGCCTTTTGAGGTGGAACAGCCGGAGTGTTTTAAAGCGAATAGCCAGCGGTACATGTTATTACCCCAGGCGGTGTGCAATCGGGGCAGTCTGCATGGATTGGGGGGCTTTTATTTTGAAGTGGTAGATTCAAACGCAAACCCCTGGATTATCTCTATGAAGGTCGCTGAGAGCCAGGAAACGAATAGCCCGGTTGACTTTGTTTCTGCACCGGCCTATTGCGGCGGTAGCCCTGTCGAGGTAGGGGTGATTACCTACTGCGAGAATTAAGCGCGCCAAGCCATGCGCTCTGATCTCGCAATGGGGTGCCGGGCTGGTATTTAGCCGCCGATGGTGACGGTGAGTGAACACAGATCCATAGTACCGTTATGCGCCGTGGTATCGCCGAAACGAGCAGCAGGCAGGTTACCGATCATAACGGTGGTGCTCCCCAGGGAAATAATATCCGGTGGCCCGACACACAGCAGCACATCGCCCATACGGGCAGCCGGAAGCCCTTCAATCAGCACGGTCAAATCTCCAAGCATGACTGGGCCACCCACGTGGGGTGGTACTCCACAAATGTGCAGGTCTCCAAAGCGGGCAGCGAGGGGCATAGTGTTCTCCTGAGGTACATGGTTTTAAGACATATTCTATAAAGACACCCGCACCGTAAAAATATTCTATTTTTTATAAAGTGGCGGGAAATGGCGTCCGGCTCTGTTTAGCCATCGCTTATGTCGTATACTGCAGGCTGAAATGCACATTGACCGAGGTGATTTATGCCACAAGACAGCCTTAAAGATGCGGTTGCCGAGCTCAGATCTCGATTGGATAAAGACGGACAGTTTCAAGCGGAAGATAAGGAAGCACTTCATGCGCTCGCGGTCCGGGTTGAGCTGATGATGAACGAATCCCGAGAGCATTGGGAAGAAGGGGTTATGGACGAACTGGAAAAACGGGTTATCCAGTACGAAGAAGAACATCCCGTGATGGCCCGGGTGATATCCCAGATCATTACCACCCTAAACGGAATTGGTCTCTAGACTTTTCGTTCGCTACCGATGCATTCCCAACAAATCGACAACCAGTTTAAAAATGGCATAGCCCTTGCTCTCCTTTTAAATACATAAAAATGCGGCAATTCGCGAAGTATTTGAAGGAGGGCGTTCATGCGCACGGAAAATGGTTCAAACGAAACTCTGAAGGCGACGACGGCAAAATCGTCATTTCAGAATATTAACCTGGATAATCAACTGTTTAACGTTGGCCGGGGTGATCAATCGTTTGATCAGATCTTCACCCAACAAAGCGCTGGGCGAACACCTTCAGCGGGTTCACAACGCCATAATGAGTCTTCATCTGCGTCAAAAAAGGCAAGCACGCCGGCGGAAAGCGGCAATTCATTGCCGGCGGACCGTCATCAACAACGTTTAGAAAAGCACCAGGCTACGAAGCAAGCCCAGGCAGAACGTCAGCAACAGGCCGCATTGCAGGACAGGCAGCAGAAAAAGCTGGATAGTGAGTCCAGGAAAGACGCGCGCGCGGCAGAAAAAGCCGAGCAGACGGCGGATCAGACGGCCCGCACAGCCGGGCACAAGGACGATACAGAGGTGGCCACAGAAGCGGTCACGGCTGAGTCAGAAGCGGAACAACCTGCCGCACCGGGTGAGGCCTCCTCCTTGGCAGGCAATACAGAAGGGACCGGTTCTGATTCCAGTTCCGAAACCGACACCGACACTAAAGTAGGTGTAGAAGCCAACGCAGACGCGCAAGCAACAGCCAACACTGAATCTGAAAAAGCCGGTATCAGCGCTGTTGAAGAAGCCAATGAGTCGACCGAGATGGAGGTTGCTAACGAGCTGTCGGAGTCGGGCCATGACTCGCATGTTGATGCTGATGGCGATAGATGGGTGGATACGGAACTTTTGGTGCAGCAGGATCTGGCTTCTAAGGATAGTGATACCGGTGTAGAGGGGGGTGCCGATTCCAAAACGGCGGATGCTGCAGCGTTGATTGAAGAAGTACTGGCTAATCCGGCACAGGAATCTCAACCCGCAACTCAGGCCGCGTCCACGGAAAAGGCCAGTCAGGCCGCGACAGTAAACCTGACGATGAATGGCAATGCCAGCCCCCAGAAAACGGATACTGCAAATACCATCGCGCAGAATAACCCGGATATTGCTGGCGCGGACTTGTTCTCCGAAGCCAGCGAGAAAATTACCGATGCACTAGAGGCATCGAAATCAGATACTGTCAAAAAAGCCGCTACCAACAATGAAGGTACGTTGTTAAGCCCGGTGCAGGAGCGGCTTGCAGCGCTGGCGAAATCCCTTGAAAAGCCCGCCAAAGAAGGCGCTTCCCCTTTCCAACGCAAAGCCAGTGAAGCTGTAGATGCAACAAAAGGCAGTACCTTCCAGCGTAGCGTTGATCAGCTAAGCCGATTACAGACTAATGCGGTTAAGCCGCTGGCTACGTCAATTCCAATGCCCATGAACCAGAAAGAATGGGCTGGGGAAATGGGCCAGAAATTAATGATGATGGTAAGCAGTAAGATTCAATCTGCGCAGATACAAGTAAGCCCCGGCGACATGGGGCCGATTGATGTCAAAGTATCGATGCAAAAAGATCAGGCTCACGTGGTGTTCACCAGCCAGGTTGCTCAAACCCGGGATGTGCTTGAACAAGCGTTGCCTAAGTTACGGGAAATGCTGGACCAAAACGGAATCGAGATGGGCAACGCCGATGTGCGCGACCAGGGTACCCATCAATCCGGGCAGCGTCAGGATCGGCAACAGCAGGGTCGCAGTGAGCACCACGAGTCAGTCGCCGCCGCCGATACCGGCGTTGAGCGGGTGTCTGTTCAGCAGGTGGGAATTGTGGATTATTACGCTTAACAAACTGACCTGAATCCTTTGCTGACAGACCTTTGGTCAGGCCCGGCCAGCCAAGCCCGGAATAGCCCGCGCAACATCAGTTCAGTCCGGCCCTGGTAAGTGGGCGGAGTTCGCCCTTCGCAAGAAGGATGAAATCTGCCTCACCTATTTTTTCTGTTTTTAATCTTCCCCTCGATATGGGTTCCGCGAAACTCTCTTTCAAATCCGTGGTAAAAATTTTTATTAGCTATTTCTGACACTTGGCAGGAATTTGACAGGCGTGTCCGGAATTCTTGACTAAACTGCTTATTGCAGGCCATTTTTTTGGCGGGATTGCGATGTGATCCAGTGCAGGTGAGTTAACCAGCTGAAAGTTATGATAAATATTTTTTGGTATGCGGCTTGCTATACAGGTTTTACGAGAGTGAATAAAGTGAATAGTGTCCCGTTGGTGGCAAGTATCGGGCGCGCAATCGGCAGGGTGGTTTATGGCAGACAACGAAGAAGAAAATAATAATGAAGAGGCAGCTAAACCCAAGTCAAAGTTGATGTTGATCATCATTATTGCAGTGGTTGTTATTTTGGCAGGCGGTGGTGGTGCTGCCTATTTCCTGCTTTCCGGTTCTGATGAGGGCGGCGACGCATCGGTGGAAACCGAAGAGCCGGTTCAGAAGCCTGCCATTTATTTTGATTTGAAACCCGCCTTCGTTGTGAATTATCAATGGAAAGGTCGTCAACGTTACGTGCAGATCAGTATTTCGGTAATGACTCGAGACGAGAACGTCGTCGAAACATTACAAGCCCATATGCCGTTAGTTCGCAACAATCTGGTGATGATTTTGGGGGCACAGGATTTTGAAGTATTACGGACACCGGAAGGAAAAGAAGCAGTACGAGAAAGTGTGCTGGAAGAAGTGCAGCGAATACTGACAGAAGAAATGGGTGAACCGGGAATTGAAAAGGTTCTGTTTACTAATTTTGTGATGCAATAGGGTAACGACAGCGCGCCATGGCAGTTCAGGATTTATTATCACAAGACGAAATTGATGCTCTGTTACACGGGGTTGATGACGGCGACATAGAAACCGGCGGTGACGAACCGGATGGTGGTATTCAGTCCTATGATTTGAGTACGCAAGACCGGATAGTGCGCGGGCGCATGCCCACCCTGGAAATGGTCAACGAACGATTCGCCCGCTATACCCGCATAAGCATGTTTAATTTGTTACGCCGGACAGCGGACGTGGCAGTGGGTGGCGTTCAGGTGTTGAAATTTGGCGAGTACGTACACAGTCTCTACGTGCCGACTTCACTGAATATGATTCGAATCAAACCGCTCAAGGGCACTGCGTTATTTATTCTGGATGCCAAGCTGGTATTTAAACTGGTGGACAACTTTTTTGGTGGCGATGGACGACACGTCAAGATTGAAGGGCGTGAATTCACACCGACTGAAAACCGCGTGGTGCAAATGGTTCTGCAGCAGGCCTTTATTGATATGCAGGAAGCGTGGAAAGCCGTGTTGCCGGTGAAATTCGATTTTCTGAGTTCAGAAGTAAATCCCTCGCTCGCTAATATCGTGAGCCCCAGTGAAGTGGTGGTGGTGAACTCATTTCACGTCGAGCTGGATGGTGGTGGTGGAGAAATGCATTTGACCCTACCGTATTCGATGATTGAGCCCTTACGTGAAGTGCTGGATGCCGGTGTGCAGAGTGATGTCGGTGATCAGGATGAGCGGTGGATGAATTCGCTTCGGGATGAAGTAATGGGAGCGAAGGTCACCCTGAAAGGTAAATTACTCGACAAAAAAATTCGCTTAACGGATTTAGCCAAGATGAAAAAAGGCGACATCATTCCGATAGAAATGCCCGAGAGTTTGTTAATGCTGGCCAATGGCATTCCGGCATTTCGTGGCAAATTGGGTGAAGCCAATGGCAACCTGGCATTGAAAGTGGTGGGACGAGTTGAACGCCCCTCTTCGGAAGTGGGTAAAGAATCGAGGCTTTCCTGGTTAAAAGAACAGGTTAAGCTCGATGACGAATAAATTCACGAAATAGCGGTGTAGATGATGAGCGAAGACGAAAAACCCGTTGATGATGAAGCATTGGCAGACGAGTGGGCCGCTGCGTTAGCGGAACAGGATGATGATGAGGTGGATGCACCGGCGCAGGCACAACCGGTGGAGCTGGAAAACCTGCAGGATACCGGTGTTCGCGGTTCCAGCGCCAACAGTCCCAATATGGATGTGATACTTGATATTCCGGTGACCCTGTCTATGGAAGTGGGTAGCACCGACATCAGTATCCGTAACCTATTGCAGCTCAATCAGGGCTCGGTCATAGAGTTGGATCGCTTGGCGGGCGAGCCTTTGGACGTGTTGGTGAACGGAACGCTGATTGCCCATGGTGAGGTGGTGGTGGTTAATGAAAAATTCGGTATCCGATTAACGGACGTCATCAGTCCCGCCGAACGTATTAAGAAGCTGGGTTAAGCGGTGAAATCTGTCACCCTTTGCATGCTTTCCCGAGCTGGTTTCGCTGCGATTTTGTGGGGCTTGTTCAGTCTTGTCGCCGTGGCAGAACCGACAGGGGCAGTCCGACAACAGTCTGCACCGGTTGCGCAAAATACTCATGACGAGCAGGCCGAGGCGGATCGCACATCGCAACCGGGTTCGGAGCTGAATCCAAAATTCCGTCTTAAAGATGATCCGCAGAGCCGTTCCGGCACCGACGGCGGCCAGAGTGTGTTGAACATGGTGCTGGGACTGTTTGCCGTGCTAGCGGTCATTGCCGGTCTGGCCTGGCTCAGTAAACGTTTTAATCTGAATTTGCCCGGAGCGACATCCGATATGAAGCTGCTTGGTGCAATGAGTATAGGGTCGAAGGAAAAGCTGCTTTTGGTAGAAGTGGAGGGCAGCAAGCTGCTGCTGGGTGTTACACCGCAACAGGTGACGCTGATTAAAAATTTCGAAGGCGGTGACCAGAAGCCTAAGCAAAGTGAATTCTCGGACAAAATGCAGTTGCTGTTGAAAGCGGGGACCACCCATGACAGTTGATCGAAGGGGGCTGATTCGTTTAATTATCCTGGCGCCGATGTTGTTAATGACAGCGGGTGCATTTGCCGCAGATCCGCTGACCATGCCGGCGGTTAACCTGGTGACCAACGACGACGGTACGCAAAGTTATTCGGTCACCCTGCAAGTGCTGATTCTCATGACGATGCTGTCGTTCCTGCCGGCTATCGTGATGATGATGACCGCTTTCACCCGGATTATCGTGGTGTTCGGAATATTACGGCAAGCAATAGGTTTGCAACAAACGCCTTCCAATCAAATCCTCATCGGGCTCGCATTGTTCCTGACCGTATTTATTATGACTCCGGTATACCAGGAAGTGGATAAAGCCGCTATTCAGCCGTATATGAATGAGCAACTCGGTGCAATGGAAGCAGTCAAGCGAGGCAGTATTCCCATGCGCCAATTTATGTTGGCCCAGACCCGTGAGGCGGATTTGAATTTGTTTGTGGAGTTGTCCGGAAAAGATCAAACCTACCGCTCTTTGGAAGAAGTACCCATTACCATCGTGATCCCTGCATTTGTTACCAGTGAATTGAAAACGGCGTTTCAGATCGGCTTTCTTCTGTTTATCCCTTTTCTGATTATTGATCTGGTGGTGGCCAGCGTATTGATGGCCATGGGTATGATGATGCTTTCTCCAATGATCGTATCCTTGCCCTTTAAGATTATGTTGTTTGTTTTTGTGGATGGCTGGGCCATGGTCGTGGGCACGGTGGCCGCGAGTTTTGGAATTTAGCTCATTGCGAACAAGAGGAAAAGTCCATGTCTCCGGAAGTGATATCTGACATTATGCGCGAAGCCCTTTATATTGCGATGCTTATTGTCTCCGTTATTATTGTTCCCAGCCTGTGTGTTGGTTTGGTGGTTTCGGTGTTTCAGGCCGCAACCCAGATCAATGAACAAACCTTAAGTTTTTTACCCCGCCTGTTAATTACCTTGATGACGCTGGTGGTATTGGGGCCCTGGCTGGGGAGCCTGGTGCACGATTTTACCAACAAGTTATTGATGGACATGCCGACCTTGATCGGCTGATCCATGTTTGACGTAACCGTACCTCAGATCTATCAATGGATCGGCCAGTATTTCTGGCCGTTTTGCCGCATCAGCGCTTTTTTTACCATTATGCCCATTCTAAGCACGCAGCTGGTACCCATGCGCATACGTCTGGGTCTGGCCTTGGCGGTGACTTTGGTGGTAGCGCCTCTGGTTGATCCGGTGCCGATGGTGGAGCTGCTTTCACTGCATTCCTTTTTAATAATTGCCCAACAAATTATGGTGGGGCTAGCGATGGGGTTTGTTCTGCAGTTGTTGTTCCAGATCTTTGTCGTAGGTGGACAAATGGTGGCGATGCAAAACGGGTTGGGATTTGCCACGCTGGTGGATCCTGTGAACGGTGTTAATGTGGCATCCATCAGTCAGATTTATCTGATGACGGTGAACCTGTTGTTTTTCGCCCTGAATGGTCATCTTGCGGTGATGTATTTATTGGGCAGCAGCTTCGAGCACATGCCGGTGTCGACGGTGGGGCTACCGGCCCAGAATCTACTGGAGCTAGTGCGTCTTGCCAGCTGGATGTTCACCGGCGCTGTTTTGGTGGCGTTACCGTCCATTATTGCGTTGTTGGTGGTGAATTTATCGTTCGGTGTGATCAGTCGTGCTGCGCCGCAAATGAATATTATTGCCATCGGCTTTCCGTTTACTATGGTTCTGGGCCTGGTGATCATCTGGTTGGGTTTGGGTAATGTGTTGCCGCAATACGAAAAGCTCAGCGGTGATGCTTTTGACTATCTTCAGGAAATGGTGAGATAGCATGGCCGAAAACGAAGACGGGCAGGAAAAGACAGAAGACGCCACCGCCAAAAAGGAGCAGGAGGCCAAAGAGAAAGGCCAGGTCGCCCGCTCCAAGGAACTGGGCAGTGTGGCGGTTACTATGTGCGGTGCCGCAGGCATAATTATGTCCGGCAGTATGCTGTACGACATCGGTCGGGAGGTATTTGAACTGAATTATCAGATTCCCCGGGATGAGCTAATGAGCCCCGATGTGATGTCGGGCAATTTAATCGCGTCTGCAAAGCTGGCGTTCTCGGCACTTGTTCCGTTCTATATCCTGGTGTTTGCTGCGGCTTTATTCGTGCCACCGCTGGTTGGCGGCTTTAATTTTTCCACTAAGGCGCTGGCGCCTAAATTTAATAAGCTGAATCCGTTCAGCGGCCTTAAGCGTATGTTTTCGGTACAGGCCCTGATGGAAATGACAAAAGCCATCGCTAAGTTTTTATTGGTCGGCACTTTTGCGATTCTGATTATGCAGTACGATTGGGATCGCTACCTGGCCCTGGGGTTCCAACCCGTGGACGAAGCCATGACCAGCGGTGTGATATTGGTTGCCTGGGCGTTTTTTTATTTGTGTTGTTCCCTGCTGTTGATCGCGGCGATTGATGTGCCGTTCCAAATTTATCAACACAAAAAGCAATTGAAAATGACCAAGCAGGAGGTCAAAGACGAATACAAGGACACCGAAGGTAAGCCGGAAGTTAAAGGAAAAATTCGACAGAAACAACGGGAAATGGCACAGAGTCGTATGATGTCAGCCATTCCCGAAGCCGACGTGGTGATTACCAACCCCACCCATTATGCAGTTGCCTTGAAATACGATTCCAAAAAAATGTTAGCGCCGATACTGGTGGCAAAGGGCGCCGATTTTGTGGCGTTACAAATCAAAAAAGTAGCGCTGGCCAACGACGTGATAATCCTCAATTCGCCGCCGCTTGCGCGATCCATATATTACCATTCTGAGCTGGATCGGGAAATTCCGCAGGGTTTATATGTTTCGGTCGCTCAGGTTTTGGCGTATGTTTTTCAGCTGGAGCAATTCCAGCAAGGTAAGGGCCCCAACCCCGGTACTACGCCTGACTTTGTGGTACCGGAGGACATGCGCAAAGACGAGTAATAGCGCTATAGTTTATAAGCAGTGCCGTTGTTATGTCATGCCCCACGCCGTTTTCATAATCCCGGATAAAATCTCGATCAAAAGCGAAACCACAGCGATTTCGAACGATTTTTGTTGTTTGGGCACAATCTTTGCGAGCGTTAACAAAACCGGAGATAAATTCCTTCAATAGCGTCAAAATATTGTTGTTAACCAAGCGTAGGTACTATGGCAAGCGGAGCATTAACACAGGCAGGCGGCATCTTAAAACGGGGCAGTTGGGGCGCACCAATCTTCCTCTTGGTGGTTATGGCAATGATGACATTGCCGATGCCGTCAGTATTACTCGATGTTCTGTTTACATTTAATATTGCGCTGGCGCTGGTGGTGTTGCTGGTTTCGGTTTACACCATGCGGCCGCTGGAATTCGCTATCTTCCCCACTATTTTGCTGGTAGCGACGTTGTTACGTCTGGCGCTCAATGTCGCTTCAACGCGGGTTGTTTTGTTACGCGGTCACGAAGGGGGGGATGCGGCAGGAAAGGTAATTCAATCCTTTGGTGAAGTGGTTATCGGCGGTAATTACACCGTGGGGCTGGTGGTCTTTGCGATCCTGATGATCATCAATTTCGTGGTCGTCACCAAAGGCGCCGGTCGCATTTCCGAAGTCAGTGCGCGATTCACGCTGGATGCGATGCCCGGTAAGCAAATGTCCATCGATGCGGATCTGAACGCCGGTGTAATTAATCAGGACGAAGCCAAAATACGCCGCGAAGAAGTGACCCAGGAAGCGGACTTTTACGGATCCATGGACGGTGCCAGCAAGTTTGTCCGTGGGGACGCGGTGGCGGGTATCCTGATTCTGATTATCAATATAGTCGGTGGGCTGGGCATCGGTATGGCGCAATACAATCTGGGCTTTTCAGAGGCCTTAAAGGTGTATGCGTTACTCACCATCGGCGACGGTCTGGTAGCTCAGATTCCCTCACTGTTATTGTCTACTGCGGCGGCGATTATTGTTACCCGGGTCAACAGTTCGCAGGATTTGGGTAATCAGGTGATGTCACAGATGTTCGGGTCGCCCCAGGCGCTGGGTATATCGGCATTGATTCTTGGAATCATGGGGGCGATACCCGGTATGCCGCATTTTGCTTTTCTGGGTCTGGCGTCTATTTGCGGGGGCGGTGCCTATTGGATTCATAAGAAGCGTGAGAGTAAAGGCATCTCGAACAAAGATGATCAAGTGAAAGAAAAGCAAATGGAAGAATTGGCCCAGCAGCGTGAAAGTGAATTTAAAGAGCTGGGCTGGGAAGATGTTCAGCCGGTGGATGCCATCGGTCTGGAAGTGGGATACCGCTTGATTCCATTAGTAGACAAGCAGCAAGGAGGGCAGTTACTGGGGCGTATCAAGGGTGTGCGCAAAAAGCTGTCTCAGGAACTGGGGTTTCTTATGCCCTCGGTGCATATACGCGATAACCTGGATCTGTTGCCGAACGCCTACCGCATTACCCTGATGGGGGTGGCCATTGACGAAGCCGAAATTCACGCAGATCGTGAATTGGCAATTAACCCGGGTCAGGTATTCGGAAAAATTAATGGTATTGAATGTAAGGACCCGGCGTTTGGACTGGATGCTGCCTGGATCGAAGCGAATCAACGGGATCAGGCGCAAACCATGGGTTATACCGTGGTGGATGCCAGCACCGTGGTTGCAACTCATATTAATCAGGTGATGTTAAAGCATTCCCACGAACTTTTGGGTTTTGAAGAAGTACAGAAACTATTGGAAAACCTGCAGAAAGCGTCACCCAAGCTGGTCGAAAACCTGGTTCCGAATCCATTGCCCCTGAGCAAGCTACATAAAGTGCTGCAAAACCTGTTGCAGGAAAGTGTACCTATCCGCGATATACGAACCATTGCAGAGGCGTTGGCGGAAGTCGCGCCGAAGAGTCAAGATGCTGACGCGCTGACGTCGGCAGCGAGGGTTTCATTATCCCGCATGATCGTCCAGACCATATACGGCGTGGGCCATGAGCTGCCTGTTATCACGCTCCAGCCAGAGTTGGAACAGTTGTTGCTACAAGCAGTACAACAGGCACTAAATTCTGGCGGTAACGCAAGTGACGCAGTGATAGAGCCGGGGCTGGCAGAAAAATTACAGCGATCGGTTTCAGATGCGGCACAGAAGCAGGAATTACAGGGTAACCCGGCCGTATTGCTGGTATCCGCGGGCATCAGACCAATGTTGTCACGCTTCCTCCGCTTCAGCGTCACCGGTTTGAATGTCCTGTCTTACAACGAAGTACCTGACAATAAACAGATCACGATTACCGCTTCTGTTGGTCAATAAACGGGATCGGTCAAATGAGGAAACAAACCATGAACACACGAAAATTCATAGCAGCAGATATGCGCCAAGCGTTGAACCTGGTGCGTGATGAACTGGGTGCTGATGCCGTGATTCTGTCTAATCGCAAGGTCGAGAGCGGCATCGAAATCATTGCCGCCGTCGATTACAACCAGGTGCTGGAACAGCATAAAGAGCGCGAACGCAAGGCGAACCACATGCCGGATTATATGGATAACAGCGCGCAACCACCCAAAATGGGTGATCCTGCCCGGGTGCTGAAAGAGGCCCATAACGGGTATGCTCCGACGGAAGAAGAAAAGTCAGAATTAATGGCAGCGCTACAACGGCGCGGTCAGGCTAACGAGCAATTTGACGCGTTGTTAAAGCAACGTCAGCAGCAGGAGTCGGGTGTATCGACTCAAGAGCCTCAAGTGCAAATCAGTGCCCGCGCGCGGCAGCGAATGCAGGCCCAATCGGCGGCTCCCCGGGTTGCAGAACCTGCGCCTGTTGCGCAGCAGCAAGCACCGCAATCCGGTAGCGAGCTGGCGGCTATGCGCGGCGAACTGAGCCAGTTGCGTCAGATGCTCAATATCCAGATGGCGAATGTGGCCTGGGGCAGCTTTAACCACCAGAACCCATTATCCGCCTCCGTATTCAAAAAATTGGCGCGCCTGGGTTTGTCCCCGGCGCTGTGCCGGAAGCTGGTTCGTAATGTGCGTGCCGATACCGATATCAAACAGGCCTGGAAAACCTGCCTGGTGGAGCTGAGTGACGATCTGCCGTTAATGCAGGCGGACATTGTGGCCCACGGTGGTGTTTTTGCCTTCGTCGGACCGGCGGGTGTGGGTAAGACCACCACCATTTCTAAAATAGCCACACGCTATGTATTGGAACACGGCGCCGAGAATTTGGCACTGGTCACAACGGACAGTTATCGCCTTGCGGGTCATGAGCAGCTCAGCACGTTGGGCCGCATTCTGAACGTACCGGTACGGGTGGTCACTGAGCAACAGTCCCTGGAGCAAATTTTACGGGGATTGTCCCGCAAAAAACTGGTTCTGATCGATACTGCGGGTTTAAGCCACAAAGACCAGGTTCACCGGGAACAGATGGATATGCTGGAAACCCTGGGTGATCACGTGCAGCGCTGGTTGGTGTTGTCTTCCACCACGCAACGCAGAATTTTGGATAAAGCGGTTGCGGATTATAAACATCTGAATCTAGACGGTTGTATTCTCACAAAACTGGACGAATCCGCAAGTTTGGGCGAGGCTTTAAGCATGGTCATTGAATCTCAGCTGCCCATAGCCTATACCACGGATGGTCAGAATATCCCTGATGACTTACAGCGACCGAATGCGACGCGTCTTCTGAATCATGCCATTGCACTCGCGAAGGGGTACAGAATGGACGAAGCGGAGGTGGCAGATTATTACAGCGATGCCATTTCGGATGCGGAAGCGGAGCTGGCCTACGCCTAGCAAACTGAACCAAGGTGCATACAAAAATTTTATGAGCAATCATTCTGTACAGGTTATCGCAGTAACGGGCGGTAAAGGTGGTGTCGGCAAGAGCAACGTCTCAATCAACCTGGGCGTGTGTCTGGCGGAGATGGGGCGCAGGGTGGTGTTGATGGACGCCGATCTGGGGCTGGCAAACCTGGACATCCTTTTGGGTATTACGGCGCGTAAAAACTTATCCCATGTTTTGAATGGCGAATGCAGCTTGTCCGAAATCCTGGTGGACGGCCCCGGCGGAATTAAAATCGTACCGGCATCATCAGGCACCCGGGAATTGGTGAGCATGGGCACGCGGGAGCACGCCGGTCTGATTCACGCTTTCAGTGAGCTGAGCGATCAGGTGGACGTATTGCTGATCGATACCGCTGCAGGTATCTCCGAAATGGTGGTCAGTTTTCTTACGGCAGCCCAGGAGAGCCTTTTTGTTGTAACCAACGAGCCCACCTCTATTACCGACGCGTATGCGTTGATGAAACTGCTCAATCAACAGCACGGCATGTACCGTTTCAATGTGTTGGCCAATATGGTTCGCACGCAACAGGAAGGCCGGGAAATCTACGCCAAGCTCACCAAAGTAACCGACCGCTTTCTGGATGTCGCGTTGCAATTTAGCGGTTGCATTCCGTTTGATGAATACCTTCGCAAAGCCGTGATGCGTCAAAAACCGGTGGTGGAAGCCTATCCCCGCAGTAAAGCGGCATTGGCATTCCGAACCCTGGCAAATAAAGTTGACGGATGGCCGCTTCCTACTACGCCGCGCGGCCATCTGGAGTTTTTCGTGGATCGTCTGGTGCAGGGCGTAGCCGCCCGTTAGACAGGCAAAAGCAATGTTGGGTCAAAGACAGCAGCATATGTATAACGATAAATCGGCACCTCAACTGGATGCGATGGTGGAGCAGTACACGCCCTTGGTCAGGCGCATTGCTCATCACCTGATGGGTCGAATGCCGTCCTCGGTTGCGGTTGAAGATTTATATCAAGCTGGTTTGATTGGCCTGCTGGACGCGATCAAGCGTTTTGATAATAGCAAGGGCGCCAGCTTCGAAACCTACGCCGGTATCCGCATTCGCGGGGCGATGGTGGATGATGTGCGGAAGGGCGAGTGGGCGCCGCGCTCGGTACACCGTAATGCGCGCCGTATCCAGGAAGCCATCCGCAGTGTCGAGAATCGCACCGGTGCCGATGCCCATGACCGGGATATCGCCAACGAATTGGGTATTTCCCTGAACGAATACCATGCCATGCTTCAGGACAGCATGGCGACACGTTTGTTCAGCCTGGATGAAATGGAATCGCCGGACGATTTTATTGACAGTGAGCGCCAACAAGAGCAATCCCTGAACCCTTTTGAAGAACTGCAGCATGGGGATTTCCGCAATCACCTGGCTAAGGCAATCGAGCAACTTTCTGAGCGTGAACAATTGGTTATCTCGCTTTACTACGACGAAGAGCTGAACCTGAAGGAAATCGGTGAAGTACTGGGCGTTAGTGAATCGAGGGTGAGTCAAATTCACAGTCAGGCTGCTCAACGATTGCGAACCCGCCTACAAGAGTGGCTTTGATATTTATACAAAAACTGGATACGGCTAGATCTACAACTAGACTTAGTAAAAAGTCTGTTGAGAGATAGAACAGCGGGTGCTGCCTGCTCGACGGATTCCAACAGCATGTTAACCACCGTAGTTTGCACATTAGACGTAGTGAACTGGGTTCAGTGGAGGCAACTTTGAACAAGAACATGAAAATTCTTATTGTTGATGACTTTTCTACAATGAGACGAATTATAAAGAATCTTCTTAGGGATCTGGGGTTTACCAACACCCAGGAAGCGGATGACGGCACTTCTGCGCTTCCGTTACTCAAATCTTCGGATTTTGATTTCCTTATTACCGATTGGAATATGCCGGGTATGACCGGGATCGATTTACTGAAAGAGGTTCGAGCCGATGCCAAGCTGCAAAGTTTGCCGGTATTGATGGTGACGGCAGAAGCCAAGCGTGAACAGATTATTGAAGCTGCTCAGGCCGGGGTAAACGGATATGTGGTGAAGCCATTTACGGCGCAGGCGCTACAAGAAAAGATCGAAAAGATATTTGAACGAGTGGACGCCTGATTACAGTCACCGTGAACATCAGATGTGAGAACAGCATGACGGAACAAGGGCAACAGGAACAGTTAGTCGAGTATGCCAAAACTCTGTTAGAACAGCTCGAAAGTGGTGAAGCCAACGAAGCGATGCAGACCATTGCTCAACTGCATCAGAAGCGTGATCAAGTGCTGTTTCATGAGGTGGGACGGTTAACCCGAAGTCTGCATGAATCGATAAAAAACTTTGCCATAGATACCACCAATTCACAAATGCGCGAAGAGATGTCGCGAATGCAAGATGCTTCCCAGCGCCTCAACTATGTAATCGAAAAAACAGAGAGTGCAGCCAATAAAACCATGGACATGGTTGAGTCAACCATGCCGATCTCTGCGCAATTGGCGAATGAAGCAAAAGCGTTGAAGTTAGAGTGGGATCGTTTAATACGCCGTGAAATGCGGCCGGAAGAATTCCGCGAGCTGTCAAAAAAAGTCGGCGTTTTCCTGACAACAGCCACGGAAGAAAGCGCGACGATCAATGCCAATCTGTCCGGCATTATGCTGGCTCAGGATTTTCAGGATTTAACCGGTCAGGTAATCAAACGGGTTATTGAGCTGGTTCAGGAAGTTGAAGTGGAACTGGTCAACCTGGTCGCTATGGCCGGTTCCATTGATGAGATCACCGGTGTCAAGCACGATGACCTGACCCCGAACACGGAAAAAGCAAACGCACCTGATATCGGGCCGGAAGGTCCGATCATGGAACCGGAAAAACGCAACGACGTGGTTTCCGGCCAGGATGATGTCGATGCCTTGTTGTCCAGCCTCGGATTTTAAGGAGTAAGGTATGAGTTTCGACGCCGACGAGGAAATCTTACAGGACTTTTTGGTCGAGGCCGGTGAGATACTCGAACTGCTATCCGAGCAATTGGTGGATCTGGAAAATCGCCCTGACGACGCCGATCTTCTGAACGCGATTTTTCGCGGTTTTCACACGGTAAAAGGGGGAGCGGGTTTTTTGCAGCTCGATACCCTGGTAGATCTTTGTCACGCCGCTGAGAACATTTTTGATTTACTTCGTAATCATAAGCTATCACTCAATGCTGAGTTGATGGACACCTTCTTGCAAGCGTTGGATTCCGTCAATTCCATGTTCGCTCAAGTGCATGCACGCCAATACCCCGATGCAGCGGATCCGGCTTTAATGGATGCGTTACACGCTATTCTGGAGGGCGGGTCACCTGCTGTTGCTGCGATCCCGGATGCAGACACAGCGGAGAGCGTTGTTTCTGAAGGCGATATTACAGACGAAGAGTTCGAGCAATTTCTGGACGCCTTGGATGAAGAAAAGAGTAAACCTGTGGAAACTCCGTCGGCTGCGGGTACCGGCGCCGGTGACGAGATCACGGATGATGAATTCGAAGCGCTACTTGATCAGTTGCATGGTAAGGGAAAATTTGGTGGTCCTGCTGTAGCCAGTAAGGAAAAATCAGAAGCCGATACAGCGGTAGCGGCGTCGGATTCGATCAGCGATGACGAATTCGAAAAATTACTAGATGACTTGCACGGCAAAGGAAAACACGGCGGGGTACCCGCAGCGGAAAGCGGCAAGCCAAAAGCAAAAGCAAAATCGAAAACGGCCGCTAAGGCGAGTCCCAAAACAGCAGCGAAAAAATCCGCTTCAACAGCCGCCGCCGCACCGAAAACCGGTGCGACATCGTCTGATGAAATCACCGATGACGAATTCGAGTCGATCCTCGACCAAATGCATGGAAAAGGCAAAGGCCCAACGGCCGCGCATTCTCCCAAACCGGCCAAAGTTGCACCTGATGCGACGCCGGAAGCCAAGTCAGAGCCGGTAGCCAAAGCAGCCGTTGCAAGCGGCGAGAAAAAGCCGGTCGCGCGCCCGCCTGCGGGCAAAGAATCCGCTCCGGCGGCAGAAAATACCGTGAGGGTCGATACCAAGCGCCTGGATGAAATCATGAATATGGTGGGCGAACTGGTGTTGGTGCGTAACCGATTAGTGCGTCTGGGCTTAAGGACCGCGGATGAAGATTTGTCGAAAGCCGTCGCGAATCTGGACGTGGTCACCGGCGATTTGCAAACCGCAGTGATGAAGACCCGAATGCAGCCGATCAAGAAAGTATTCGGACGCTTTCCGCGAGTGGTTCGCGATCTGGCCCGCAACCTGAAAAAAGAAATCAGCCTGGAGCTGGAAGGCGAAGAAACCGATCTGGATAAGAATCTAGTGGAGGCTTTGGCCGATCCGTTGGTGCATTTGGTGAGAAACAGTGTTGATCACGGCATCGAAGCACCGGACGTGCGGGAGATGATGGGCAAACCCCGGATGGGCAAAGTGGTGTTGTCTGCGGAGCAGGAAGGGGATCATATCGTGCTCTCAATCACCGACGATGGCGGTGGTATGGACCCGGATATGTTGCGCAAAAAAGCCATTGATAAAGGTTTGATGGACGAAGAGGCCGCTGCCCGCCTGGATGATACCGAGGCCTTCAATCTAATCTTTCATCCGGGCTTTTCCACCAAAGACCAGATTTCCGATGTATCCGGCCGCGGCGTCGGCATGGACGTGGTGAAAACCAAAATCAGCCAGTTAAACGGTACTATTGAAGTTCATTCCGAAAAAGGGGTGGGGTCACGTATTGCCATAAAAGTACCTCTGACGCTTGCGATTATGCCAACGTTAATGGTGATGCTCGGTAAGCAGGCGTTTGCGTTGCCGTTGGTGAATGTGAACGAAATTTTTAATTTGGATTTATCACGCACCAACGTGGTGGATGGGCAGGAAGTGGTGGTGGTGCGGCAGAAAGCATTGCCGTTGTTTCATCTAAAGCGCTGGCTCATACACGGTGTCGAAAGTGAGAATCAGCAAGCCCACGTGGTCATTGTCAGCGTGGGCACCCAAAAAGTGGGTTTCGTGGTGGATCAGCTTATCGGTCAGGAAGAGGTTGTTATAAAGCCCCTCGGTAAAATGCTCAATGGTACGCCGGGAATGGCTGGTGCCACTATAACCGGAGATGGTCGTATCGCACTGATTCTGGACATCCCGAGTATGCTTAAAGCTTATGCCCAACGGGTGTAGGCCGGAGATGATGAATGCCCATTAGTGTTTTAGTTGTTGACGATTCTGCATTTTTTCGTCGCCGTATAAAGGAAATTCTTGAAAAAAACCCCAATTTAAAAGTGGTGGGGTTTGCTGAAAACGGTAAAGAAGCAGTCGACCAGGTCAAGCAGTTAAAACCCGATGTGATTACCATGGATTACGAGATGCCGATGATGGATGGCATCAGTGCTGTGCGGGTCATCATGGCAGAAATGCCAACGCCTATATTAATGTTTTCTTCGCTGAGTTATGAAGGTGCCCGGGTGACACTGGATGCGTTGGAGGCGGGCGCGCTGGATTATTTGCCGAAAAGTTTCGAGTCTATGTCCGGCGATGCTTGTGACAGCGTCAAACTGTTGCAAGACCGGGTCATTGCTATTGCAGGGCGGCGTTCTTATCTGCGTCATAATACTGCTACAACATCCGCTCCAGTGGCGAGTTCTGCACCGTCCACGATAACGTCCACGTCAACCGCCAGCCCGTCGCCCAGGCAGGTAAACCCGGTCACCACAGACGTTAGCTCTGCGCAAGCAGGGCGTCGCTCGCGATCGCCGTTGGATTCGCTGGGCAGTGAACGTTTAAGGATGCTGCTGATTGGTGCTTCAACCGGCGGCCCGGTGGCTCTGCAGAACATTCTAACCGCGCTACCGGCGAATTTTCCATTACCGATTTTACTGGTTCAGCATATGCCCGGCACGTTCACCTCAGCGTTTGCTGAGCGGCTCGATCGCTTATGTAAAATACGGGTAAAAGAAGCGGAAGAAAACGACCAAATTCGCCCCGGTCTTGCTCTGCTGGCCCCCGGTGGCAAGCAGATGCTGGTTAGCGATAACGGCCAAAGCGTATCGATCATCGAAGGTAATAACCAGTTTCAATATAAGCCCAGTGTGGATGTCACCTTTGGCTCGGCTGCGCGCAGCGTACGTGGAAAAATTCTTGCGGTGGTGCTTACCGGAATGGGCAGTGATGGCCGGGAAGGGTGTAAATTATTAAAACGGGGAAAGGCAACAATCTGGACCCAGAACGAACAAAGTTGCGTGGTGTACGGAATGCCGATGGCCGTGGAATCTGCCGGTTTATCCGATGCGGTTATCGATATTAAGAATATGGGAACGCTTATCAGCGAGTTACATTAATTACTATGGATGTATTGAGTGTTGTCGGGTTGTTAGTCGGAATTATCGCCATAGTTGGTGGTAATGCGATGGAGGGCGGCCATCTGTCCGGCTTGGCTAACGGTCCTGCTGCGGTGATTGTTTTAGGGGGCACGTTGGGCGCCGCTATGCTGCAAACCCCGATGGCAACCTTTCGTCACGCGTTCGTAGTATCGCGATGGATTGTTTTCCCTCCAGCACTGGATATGCGGGGCAGTATCGACCGCGTTATAAGCTGGAGTACTACTGCGCGCAAAGAAGGATTGCTCGGTCTGGAGGCGCTGGCAGAAACCGAGAGCGATGAGTTCTCCCGAAAGGGATTGCAATTGCTGGTGGACGGCGGTGAACCTGAATCCATCCGCAGTATTCTGGAAGTGGAATTGATTACCCAGGAAGACAGGCACCTGCATGCGGCCAAGGTATTTGAAGCGATGGGTGGTTACTCACCCACGATTGGCATTATTGGGGCGGTTATGGGGCTGATACATGTGATGGGTAATCTGGCCGACCCCAGTAAATTGGGGGCCGGAATCGCCACTGCATTCGTCGCTACTATTTATGGTGTGGGGCTTGCAAATATGCTATTCCTGCCTGTTGCTGCCAAATTAAAATCGACGGTCAAGTCGCAAAGTAATCTGCGGGAAATGATTATCGAAGGCTTGATCGCCATTGCCGATGGTGAAAATCCGCGTACCATTGAAATGAAACTCGAAGGCTACCTCAACAAGTGAGGGGCAGATCATGATACGAAAACGAGAGCCGGAAGAACCTGAAAACCATGAACGCTGGGTGATTTCCTACGCGGATTTTATTACGTTGTTGTTCGCTTTCTTCGTTGTCATGTATTCGATCTCGTCAGTTAATGAAGGTAAATACAAAGTTCTATCGGATTCCTTGGTTGCTGTATTTAATGCCCAACCAAAAACCTACGATCCAACGTCGGTGGGCGATAAGGATCTTCAACAAAGTAACGACAGTTTGATTAAATTACCGATCCCTGGCGAATACCCGAGTAATGATGACTTTAAATATGGAATCGAAGGTATTTTTGATGACGTCGAATCCAAATCGTTCAGGCAGGGAAAACTGCGTGATAACGAAGTGGCCCGATTGTCGAAAATATCTGATCAGCTGGCGACTTCGTTGCAACAGCAAATCGCAAACAACGATGTAGAAATCCGCAGTAACGATGAGTGGATTGAAGTCAACATCCGGGCCAGCGTGCTGTATCCCAGCGGCAGCGCATCGTTGTCCGCCGAAGCAGAAACCGTGCTGGAGAAAATTGCAGACATCCTGAAAGGGCAGAAAAACCCCATTCACGTCGAAGGCTATACCGACAACGTTCCCATTGAAACCGCGCAATACCCATCGAATTGGGAGTTGTCAGCGGCACGGGCGGCCAGTGTGGTGCGCCTGTTTTCGTATATGGACGTTGATCCTGGCCGTATGGCCGCCGTAGGCTATGGCGAATTTCACCCGATTGCCAGTAATGATACTGCAGACGGGCGCAGTAAAAACCGGCGTATTGCGTTGGTGATTTCAAAAAATGAATCCGTAAAAGCAACGCCAGACAAGGGTGCTGCCCCAGCGGATTATAAAATGGGTGCTAGCGAAGAAAAGCCGGCCGCCAGCGGCCTTCAGAATCGGCAGCGAAAAGAAGCAGAAGTACCTTTGCGTATCATCAGGCTCAAGGACGGTGGCCTGTTGTTTTCATCTCAAAATCCGACAGCGGAATAGGTTGGCGCGGTGAAGATCTGGGCAGCAGCAAATCAAAAGGGCGGGGTCGGGAAAACCACCAGCGTGGTGTCACTTGGCGGCATACTGGCCGCTGGAGGACAGCGTGTGCTGATGATCGATCTTGACCCCCATGGTTCCCTCACCAGCTATTTCCAACTTAACCCCGATGAGCTGGATCGATCTGTTTACCAGTTATTTCAGCACCGGGGTGAAGTACCGCAAGGATTACCGGCGCAAATGATTTACAGCACCGGGGTCGAGCACCTGGATCTAATGCCGGCTTCCACATCATTAGCCATGCTGGAGCGGCAGGCGATCAGTCAGGGCGGAGCAGGCCTGGTTATATCCAAAACCCTGGCCTGGCTATGGGACGATTACGATTTTGTGCTCATGGATACGCCGCCGATTCTGGGTGTATTGCTGATTAACGCGTTGGCTGCCTGCCAGTCTTTGTTATTACCGGTTCAAACCGAGCACCTGGCGATTAAAGGTCTGGAACGCATGATGCGAACATTACAAATGGTGATGCGGTCGCAAAAACGCAGATTGCCCTATTGGGTAGTTCCGACGATGTTTGATCGGCGAACCCAGGCATCGGTAAACAGCTTGCGTGTGCTCCGGCAAACTTATGAAGGCAATATCTGGCCTGCAGCCATTCCGGTGGATACCCGGTTCCGGGATGCCAGCAAAGCCGGGGTTGCGCCTAATTTTTATGAACCTGGAGCACGAGGCGTCGCAGCTTACAGCTCTCTGCTAAAATATCTATTAGCACATGCACCTTTGGAGGTGGTTCGCGAACCAATCGCCTGAATTGCAAAACCGCTTAGGCGAGGGCATCAGCCAGCGAACCGGGTTGTACCAAAAGAATGAAAGACGAAAAGCACGAGACCGCCCCGCACCCTGACGGTGAAGGGGCGCTGATTGAATATCTGGATGACTTGCTCCATGATCCGGCGGCAGGTTCGTCTGCGCCGGCGGAAAAGCCGGTTTCTGCTTCTGATAAAAACAAATTAACCGATAACGTTCATGTGTTCGACGCAGGCCGTAAAGCGCTGCGCAGTGCACCTGCGGTGGCGGGTTCCGAGTCGGAGGCTGGTAACGCCGGGAACAAAATGCCCATCGGCGCGCGGGCCGGGTCTAAATCAAACCGCGATATTAAAGTGGCGACAATCGACTTATCCGGGTCAGGGCTGCAACGTGCGTCCTGGTTGTCACCGTCGTTACTAACGGCGGCTCATCAGCCTTCGTCTTCGGAATCGAAAAAGCCGGAACCCCCCAAAACCCCTTCTGTCGAAGCTAGGCAAACGGACGCTACGACCGATCTTGCTCAACACACTCCTCAACCGGAGCCGCAAGCAGAAGCGATTCCGCAATCGCAACCCTGGTGTGAAAACGGTCGACCGGTGTGGGCCCAGAAAGCCTTCGAATGTCTGATATTCAAAGTGAACGGGCTTAAACTGGCGGTGCCGCTAATCAGCCTTGGTTCTATTCAGCCACTGAATAAAAAACTAACCGGGCTGCCGGGACAGCCAGATTGGTTTATGGGAATTTTACCGGACACAGCCCAGGGTAATTTAAAGGTGCTGAATACTGCGCTCTGCGTGATGCCGGAACGTTACCAGGCAGACAGTCGCAGTGCATTGCAGTACGTCATCAGCATTCATGGCTTTGCCTGGGGGCTGGCCTGCGATACGGTTGAAAAATCCATTACCTTGCAGCCAGAGCAGGTGAAGTGGCGTACCCAGCGAAGCAAGCGCCCCTGGTTGGCCGGTACCGTTGTGGAATATATGTGTTCGCTGGTGGATACAGATGGCTTTCAACAGTTCATCATCTGACATCTAAACCCCTCTGCACTATAGTTACATTAAGTACCCAATCGGCAGGTCAATCGCAGCTCCAATCTTTCTATTTTCGTGGCGTATTATTATGGCTAATTCAGTGCAAACCCGCACCGGCGATGATCCGGTAATTCAATGGGTTACCTTTCGTCTGGCGGGTGAAACATACGGTATTAACGTAATGCAGGTGCAGGAAGTATTACGTTTTACGGAAATCGCGCCAGTACCCGGATCGTCTCACCACGTACTGGGAATCATCAATTTGCGGGGCAGGGTAGTCACGGTCATTGATACCCGTCTGCGGTTTGGTTTACCGCAAGAAGAGACCAACGACAACACCCGTATTGTGATAATCGAAGCAAGTTCCCATGTTGTCGGCATACTGGTTGATAGCGTTGCAGAAGTCGTCTATTTGCGGCAATCAGAAATTGAAACGTCGCCGAATGTGGGCAACGATGAAAGCGCCCGTTACATTCAGGGGGTTTGCCACAAAGACGACGAACTGCTTATTTTAATCGAATTGGAAAAATTGTTAACCGATGAAGAATGGTCGGAACTGGATTCGCTGTAAATCGGTTCAGGTGGTGCCGTGGAATGTTTGGCACATTAGCTGCATATATATAACGAACGCGGTTCAACTGACGTTATATTGGCGCAATACATTAGGAGAGCTTTCCGGCGATGGCAAGAGACGAATCAAAAGCGGATGATCAGGTTACCCAATGGGGTACCTTTCGCCTGGGTGAGGAAATCTATGGCATTGATGTGATGCGTATTCGTGAAGTGTTGCGTTATACCGAGATAACTCCAGTTCCCGGTGCGCCCTATTATGTTCTAGGCATCATTAATCTGCGGGGTAACGTCGTCACGGTCATCGATACCCGCACCCGTTTCGCTTTGCAGCGGGTGGACGTCGATAATAACTCACGTATTGTGATCGTTGAAGTGGATAAACAAGTCGTGGGTATGCTGGTGGATAGCGTTGCAGAAGTCACGTATCTGCGAGCCGCGGAAATTGAAAAGGCCCCTAATGTGGGCAATGAAGAAACCGCCAAATTTATTACCGGCGTGTGCAACAAAAACGATGAGTTACTGATACTGATTGATTTGGAACGGATGATCGATTCCAAGTCCAGCATGACGAATGTTGCAATCGGTTTTTAGGCGAATGGCTAAACGAGGCAATTATGACTGAGTCTACGTATCTGATTATTGGTGTCAGTCTGCTTGTCGCCGTGGTCATTTTGGCGTTGTCCATTTATACATTTTTGCAGACCAAAAAGGTCAGCAAAATCCAACTCGAATTGCAGCAGCAGAATTTGATGCTGGAAACGTCCCTCAAGAAACTGCAAAGTAAAATCGAATTTCTCAACGCCGGCTCGCTCGGCTTGGGTCAGCGATTGATGAGTACGGAAAAACGGCTAACCCATAGTTTGGAAAAACAAGACGAGCTGGTGCACAACAATAGCGAACAGCTGTATCGTAGGCAGGCAGACCGGCTACTAAAAAACAGCTCTATCAACGTTCAGGAAAGCGACGCGGTAACCCGCTCGGAAGCCAAATTAATGGCACTGGTTGGAAAAAAGCATCAGGACAATAACTAAGGTTTTTAGAACAGCCATACCATTGGCGTTTGTTTCTCTATAACATCATAAAAATCAATATCTTGTGAATAGGGCGTTTTGTTTTTAGAGCGAATCGTTCCATCCCTTCACTGTACGCACAACTATACTTAAATAATAAATCAGTAGCCGGTTCGGGTAGATCGTATGAAGGCAGTTGCGAAGATAGTTAGTGTTTTGGCTTTGACATGGTGTTCCGCATAGGCGTTGGCAGAAGCGCCTGCAGAAGTGAATGGAGTCGAAACCGTTACCCTTAATAAAGCCAAATCGTTATTTGATGAAGGTGCTGTTTTCATTGATGTGCGTGATCAGCAGTCTTGGAGTTTGGGTCATATCGAAGGTTCTGTAAATCTGGATTTCAATGCTTCTGAGTTCGCAGTATTGTATATTTCGGAAGAGCTGGATCGCAGTACCCCGATCGTGTTTTACACCAGCAGTCCTCTCAACCCCAGCAGCGCAATGGCCAGCTACTTTGCTTCAACCTGGGGATACAGCAATGTGTATTATTTTCGCGAAGGCTTTTATTCCTGGATGGCGGCTGATATGCCGGTGAACCTGAAAATGGCAGGACGCACGGTATCCTCGGACACCGTTGTACGCTAATAGGCTGCGCATTTGCGTCTGGGATAGACCGGCTTTCTATTACAAAATTTCTATCAAGCAGAGTTGGCGAATAATCTGATGATGCATCTTCTGGTGGAAGATGTGGATCACTGGCACCAGAGAATAGCGCAGGCCGGTGTTGCCGAAAAGTACGCGGTAAGGCTGTCGAAGGTACCGGATCAACCCTGGCAAATGCGGGATTTTACACTGCAAGACCCGTGTGGTGTGTTGTGGCGAATCGGGCAAAACTCAAGCTGAACTAATCCGGGTTCTGGCCCGAATTGCTTTGCGGGGCAGGGCTCTCCGGAGTAGGCCTTTCCGGATCATGGCTTTGCGCCGGCTCTGTTCGATATTCTATAGATTTGTGTGTATCACCAGCGCGCGGGTTGCCGAAACCTTCCGGCACCTTGCCTTTCAGCATATAAACAAATGCAATGATTTCGGCGATAGTGCGATACAGCAGCTCAGGAATTTCATCACCTACTTCCAATCGCGCCAGAATATCCACCAGCTCCGGATTTTCGTATATCGGCACTTCATGTTCCCGCGCGATACGCAGGATTTCTTCTGCCAGGTCCGCGCCGCCGGAAGCGCTGATAAATGGCGCGCTTTGACCATCGTAACTCAGCGCCACTGCCTGGGTTGGGTTATGAGCGGAATTGGATTCGGATGAGGGCTTATGGGTCATAAACGAATGTCCACCAATTGGTTACTCAATAGGGTGCGTTCATTCACAGGAATACCCAAATGCCCCTGCAATTTATCCACCCTGAGTCCCATATCGGTCAGCGTTTTCTGCAGAAATTCAAAATGGGATTTTGTGTGTTCCAGGGTATGCTCCCATTCCGCCCAGAACGAAACAGAGGCGCTGACGCCAACCAGATTTATCTGGCACAACATGGGGCCCATGCCCTCAATATCAAATCCCATCTGCACCACCCAGCGCTTCTGTTGATTTTTCTCTTCGCTGGTCTCACCAGTGGCTTCTTCTTCGATACGGAATTGAAAAACCTGAATTTGCTGGTTATGCAAAAAAGGCAATTCGAAACTGAGCAGGGTGGGTGTTGGTGAACTGTCGGTTTGTCGCGTGTGGGACGCCAATTGATGCAAAGTGGTACGGGCTAAAGCCCCTTTTACCTGCTTCAATAAAACCGCGACCAATGCCTGTGCCATATCGTCTTTTTTTGAATTCGAGAGTTGTCGGGATTGCGGCTGAATCATTACCTGGCCGGGTAACGGTGGCAGTAAATAGGGTTCCTGGGCCGATGCGGATGCCGTTGAGCTTGCTACCGACGGGCTGGCACTGGCGGACTGACTGTAGTGGCGCAGCGACGGGTGAGGTTTAATACTCTCATCTGCGATGCTGGATGCGCCCAATCTGATTTGGGTATCCAGGCGCCCCTGCATTAATTGTGTCCGGCTTGGGGGGGATGTTTCCGCTTTCTGGCCTGCATTGGGTTTATTAACATCGAGACCCTGGGAGGCTGTGTGTTTGATTTTTTCACCGGCCTCGGTGGCTCCCTTTGCTGCCTCTGCGGTAATACCCGCAGCGCCTGAAGGGGCGCCGGTTCCTGTGCTTGAAGCTTGCTGCAACGCCTGATGCACCCGCTGTAACGCCAATTTAAAATCCGCATCGTTTACCTGGGCAAGGGCCGATTTTAACGTGTTTTCTACCGATTTCGGGCTATCCGGGGAAGCGGCGTTGGGGCTCGTCGCGACGGGTTTGGTGCCGCCAGCCGAATCCAGTAGCCGTTGAGTCAGATTGCGCAGGGAATCGGTGAGACTGCGGTTGTCTGGCGACTTGGCAAGGTGCGGGCTAATCACTGCGTTCAGATTGCTCTCTAAGAACGTACCATTATTGCGAATACTATTTTGCAGGTAGCCGGGCTCCCTAATCTGGTTAATTCGCGGCAACAGCGCCGCCAATTCCTGAAGTGCGGAACGAACAGGTAACGGTAAAGATTGGGTGTTGCCGGATCCGCTTTGTGGCTGCGAGACCATTTCCAGGGTCCCCATAAGATGAGCAAGACTACGCTGAAGTGGAATCAGCTGTTTGAAGGCGGAGCCATGGGTCGAGATCAGTCCCGGTGCATCGGTCTTGTGTATTTGCAATCCCCGGTCAATGGAGGCCGTGGCCAATAGGCGAGTGGATGGGGACAGTGAAAAGTCCGACAACACCTTCACGATCAGCGTCTGCCCTGTTTGCAAAGCCCGGAGTACGTCGGCGGTGATTCGGGTAACGGGTGTGGAGGTGCTTGACGGAATCGGTGGCTGCGTCGTGGGTGCAGGCTGAGGCAATTGCGCGGGCGGGGGTTGAGTGGTGCCCGGCTGCGCGGAAACGCGCACCAGCATTTCATACACTGCTTTTTGTGTGGTGCCGGACTGTTCAATCAACTTGGCCTGCAATACAACGGCTTCAACCGTTTGTTTTACCTGTTGCTGCGCCAGCTTCGCTGCATTCACGTCTGCACCCGCTGACGCTTTCGCTGCGGCGTTAGAGAGTCCGGTCTCCAGGTTACGGGTGGTTTTTCCGGGGTTGGATGGAAATTCGATCATGACTACCTGGGAGCAATGCGAAGTATGGCTTACAGTATAGACGTTGATCCCGACGCCTTATTTGATCAGGGCCGCGACACACACCAGCAAAGCCATCCCCAATAGAATCCATTTCAGGGTTTGTTGTTTGGCACTGATAGCGAAGCGGACACTGAGTTGCACACCGATAATGGTGCTGGCCCCCAAAATCAACCCCGGCACCCACAGAACCTGGCCCTGAACAATAAAGACCAGCAGGGCAACGCCTCCAAACACCAGGGTACAGAGCATTTTAAGCGCATTGGCCCGCACCAAATCATAGCGCAGGACCCCCGCGAGTGCGGTTAGCAGAATAAATCCCACTCCGGCCTGGACAAAGCCCCCATACAAGCCCGCCAAAAACAGCCAAAGGTTGACGATGGGTTTCTCTTTTAGTGTCAGAATTTGTTCGTCAACAGCCGGTAGTGTGCCGGGTTTCAAAACGATCAGCAGTGTCATGGCGATCATGGTACCGAGCAAAACCGGCTTCAGGACCTCCACCGGGATGACGGATGCAACCCATGATCCGATCAGTGACCCTGCCACGGTGGGCAGCAGAATCGGCATAATGGCCTTCTGATCCAGTTTGCCGTGCTGGCGGAATCCTCGCACACCGGCCAGCGATTGAAGGAATACGCCGACGCGGTTGGTGCCATTGGCGATATCGGCGGGCATACCCAGTAACATCAGCGCCGGAAGGGTAAAAATCGAACCGCCGCCGGCCACCGTGTTGACAAAACCCGCGACAATGCCGGAAACGATTAACAGAACAATATACAGTGTATCCATCATCAATGGTGAGGCCCCGGTGCCTGGGTATTTTAAGGCAAAGCAAATCGGCACTGCGAATAAAGATTGGTTATAATGTGCCGCTTTTCAAGAATAACATCCGAAGAATGAAATACTTAGGCGGTTTTGTGACAGCACCTTTACTACAAGTCGAACAGTTAGAGTGTGAGCGGGACGACCGGGTGCTGATCAAAAACCTCTCCTTTGAGCTATATAACGGCGAAATCCTGCAGGTGGAAGGAGCCAATGGCAGTGGTAAGACCACGTTGCTGCGGGTGCTGTGCGGGCTGTCTGACGAGTTCCAAGGGGAGTTGACCTGGTGTGGCCGGCCGCGGCGTCGGGTGGAGGCGGATTTTCGCCGGCAGACGCTTTATTGCGGGCATCTTACCGGCATCAAGATGGCGTTGTCCCCCAGAGAAAACCTACGCTGGATTCTTCAGGTAAAAGGAGTATCCGCTGCTGACGCCCCGGCCCAACCAAGTTTAGATCAGGCATTACATGACGTCGGTCTGGGTGGTTTCGAGGATGTGCCGGTATACACCCTGTCGGCGGGACAGAAACGACGGGTCGCACTGGCTCGTCTATTGGTAGAGCCTGCTCGCTTATGGGTGCTTGATGAGCCCTTTACTGCAATCGATCGCCACGGTGTGGCTGAGTTGGAAGGCCTGATTCAGGGGCACGCTGCCAAGGGTGGATCGGTACTAATCACCAGTCACCATGCGCTGGAGTTGAATGGCCTGCGATCACTGCAATTAGGCCTGGGAAGAGGTGCATGGCAAATCAATTAGAACCTGCGATGTGGTCCGGGATGCTGGCCATTATCAAGCGGGACATTGTGATTGCTTTTCGTCAGCGCGGCGACATGGTGAACCCGCTGTTCTTCTTTATTATGGTCATTGCGCTGTTTCCGCTGGGCATGGGGCCGGAACCCGGTACGCTACAAAAAATTGCCCCGGGAGTGATCTGGATCGCCGCTTTGCTGTCTACCTTATTATCGGTGGATAGTTTGTTCCGTCAGGATTTCGATGACGGTGCTCTGGAATTAACCTTGATGAGCCCGCAGCCGCTTTTTGTTCTGGCATTCGGGAAGGTGCTGGCACACTGGCTGGTGACCGCGTTGCCGCTAATCTGCGTGGCGCCGGTGCTGGGTGTGATGATGTTTATGGACGTCAATACGATCAAGGTTACGCTTTATAGCCTGCTTTTGGGAACACCGGTTCTGAGTATGATTAGCGCCATCGGCGCGGCGTTAACGGTCGGTCTGCACAAAGGCGGTGTATTGGTCGCGGTGATTGCGTTGCCGCTTTATATTCCCGTGCTGATTTTCGGCACCAGCGCGGTCGAGGCGGCTGCCATGGGGCACCCATTCGCAGGGCAGTTGGCTTATCTGGCGGCGTTCTTAATACTCGCATTCACATTCGCTCCCTTTGCCATTGCAACCGGGCTGCGGATCAGCGTTAACGGATAGAGGTGATTGTGTTCCAGGCTTTGAAACGGCTTTACCATAAATTGGGTTCGCCAAAATACTTTTATGAGATGACCGGGAAAATGTTGCCCTGGCTGATTGCTGCTACCGTGTTGTTGCTGGTGCCGGGTTTAATCTACGGATTGGCGTTTGCGCCACCGGAGCGCTATCAGGGAGACAGCTACCGCATTATCTACATCCATGTTCCGGCTGCCAGTATTGCTATGGGTGGCTATATCATGATGGCCGTAGCCGGTGTGGTGGTGTTGGTGTGGCGTATGAAAATGGCGGAAATGGTGGCCCGTTGCCTGGCGCCGATTGGTGCATCGTTTACCTTCATTTGTCTGGTCACCGGTTCCATCTGGGGCAAACCCACTTGGGGCACATGGTGGGTCTGGGATGCAAGATTGACCTCCATGCTGGTGTTACTTTTTCTCTATATTGGCGTCATGGCGTTGAATTCAGCCATTAACAATGCACAGTCTGCCGCGCGGGCGACCGCGGTGTTGAGTATTGTCGGCGCGGTGAACCTACCCATTATCAAATATTCAGTCAATTGGTGGAACACGCTGCACCAACCGGCCTCGATAAAAATGACCAGCTCCGCGATCGACCCGGAAATGTTGTTCACGTTGTTAAGTTGCATTGGCGGTTTCTATTGCTTGTTCGCAGTGTTGTTAATCAATTCAACCCGTTGCGAAGTTCTGCAACGGGAGCAGCGTAGCAATTGGGTTAAAAAAACAGTTGGAGCGGTATAACGGTGGAGTTTGACTCTTTTCAGGCGTTTATGCAGATGGGCAAGCACGGCGCTTTCGTATGGTCTGCCTATGGCATCACTCTGGTCGTGATCTTGGGTAACCTAATCGCCATTCGGCGCCGCAAAAAGAATGTAATTGAAACCATTCAGCGAAAAATAAAACGGGAGCAGGCAGGTTTATGAACCCCATCCGGAAGCAACGATTGATCATTATAGTGGGCGTATTGATTGCGGTGGCGCTGTCGGTCGCACTGATCATGTTTGCAATGAAAGAGAATATTAATTTATTTTATAGCCCCACTGAAGTGGTGGCGGGAAACGCGCCCATGGAGCGCCGTATCCGGGTTGGTGGCTTGGTGGTAACCGGTTCAGTGATTCGAGGTGAAGATCTGCATGTGTCATTCGATATTACCGATAACGCCGAAACCATTACGGTGAAGTACGCAGGCATTCTGCCGGATCTGTTTCGCGAAGGGCAGGGCATTATTGCCAATGGGAAGCTTATTTCGGCCAACACGGTAATGGCCGACGAAGTGCTGGCCAAGCACGATGAAAAGTATGTGCCCCCTGAAGTGCAGGAGGCGATCGAAAAGGCCGGCCATCCCAAAGGCGCAGATGCCCAGGGTGTTACTAAACCGGCATATTAAAGCGCATCGCGGGGCTTTGCGCATTCAGCGCGTGAAGGATCAAATTTGCAACGGATACGTCGTTGTAGTTTGATCATCCGTCCCGGCAGCCCGCTTTCACCGCCCCAATACGGACTTCGTTCATCAGTTTGTTTGGTTAAGCACCCTAAACCCCTATGAAATTCAGTTATCAATTGGCGCTAAAACGGTAGCAGCAGATATAGCACAATGTCCGAACTGGGGAATTGGCGGGAACAGGATCATATTCGGTTGTTTTTCCTAGTGATTTAAAAAATGGGTGTGAACTTGCGAGATACAGGTTCGGTTTTAGGGCAGCGCACGCCCAGCCAGGGCATGTCAAAAATTAGTTCGTTGTAATCCGTGTGAATTACTTGACTGGACAGGGATCAATGGGGAAACTCCACGCTGACATTCCTCTCGACATTCCGACAGGACCCCCCTTAAAAGCATAAAAAGTAGTTACATCAACATGAGTTTTAAAGCCCCGGAAAGCTTAGCTGAGCAAATTGCGCAACATTTAGGACAATTAATCGTAAACGGTGAACTTAACTCGGGAGACCGGATTCAGGAACTGAGGGTGGCTAGTGAGCTTAATGTCAGCCGGGGCTCTGTACGCGAAGCCTATCTTATTCTTGAGCGTCGTTACCTTATCAATATCGTCCCGCGAAAAGGGGCCGTGGTATCGGCCATGACCCCGAAGCACGTGCGTGACGTCTACGAAATGAATATTCTTCTGATCGGTCAATTGTGCCGCCGGGCGACATTGGTGTGGAAGGAAGGCGAACTACAGCCGTTTCTTGAGTTACTGAAACTGATGGAAAGCTATGCAGCCGAAAACAGGGTGATGGATTTCTACGAGGCGACTTTCGAATTCGCCCGAATGGCCTACCGCTTTGTCGATAACCCCTATTTGGAAGATATGCTGGAAGATCTGCAACCGGCGGTACGCCGGACCTATTATTTTGCGATTAACCTGAGCCAAGAGGAGCGGGAACGTTCAATGGTTTTTTTCCGTGAATTGATGGCGAGCATCATGCAACGGGATGCAGAAGGGGCAGTGGCTAAGCTGGAACAGTTTGCCAAACATCAGTGTCAAACGGTGCTGGCGCGTCTGGACCCCGCTCCGGTCCGGACCTCAACTCAGTCCCCTAAAGCGGCATCAGAACGCGCCTGATGGGTTATTTTGTCCGCAGCGCAACGGTTCCTAATGCAGGCTGAATTTTCTTCACCCAAAATACGATGCCTCCGCACACGGCGACCGGAATAATAAACAGATTCACGATGGGAATAGAGGTAAGCGCCATAATGACCGCACCAAACGCCATCACAGATGTTCGGTGCTTTTGCATCAGCATCAGCAAATCCTTAAACGGAATACCGTTATTATCTGCCGCCACATCAATATATTGCATCGCCAGGATCCAGGAACCGAAGAGGAACCACAAGACCGGTACAGCGGCATTGACTACCGGGATAAAGTAAAGAATCACCGAGATAAGTGCCAGGCCCGCGGCGCGTACGATCCAGTACAACATTTTGCGACATTCGCGGGTAATGGTGCGCAAGGCGATCTGGCCCAGGGTATGCTGGGGATAGCTTGGCTCATGTAATGCGAGTTCGGCTTTTTCGCCCAGAATCCCGATAAAGGGGCTGACCAGCAGATGGGTAAACATAGTAAAGGTTGAGCCCATAATAAACAGCAACCCCAGGATAATTACCGCGAAGATCACCCATTTCAGCGCCCCCAACAGCTGGTCGATAACCGGTTCCAGCCAATCCAGCCAGCTCCACAGGTCGACAGCGGCACCCCAGCCGGCAATCCATTCGTAGGCGTAAGACATCACCAGATAGCCGCTGACCCCGAACAGCAGGAAATTCATGATCAGAGGTACCACCAGATACGGCCGCAAACCGGGTTGGCGTGCCAGCGCAAAGCCTTCACCCACATAGCTCAAACCATCCCGTAGCTCTTTGATCATCGCGCTTACTCCGACTACCGTAAAGGCCGAACCCTAACACACCCGATCGGCTGCTGTTAACTGAAATTCCAGGTCGTCGTGCTTTTAACGTCCTATAAACATTCGGTATTTTTACAGGGCTCGCGGACTGGTGCTCATGATAAAACTCGCTACAATAGGGGGTTTAATTGCGAGGGTGATGCCGTGAATGGCCCTCAAACCGGCCCAAACTGTTCAAAACTGTACAGTGACTTAACAGGCCCCCGATTCTAATAAGGATAAGCATCCATTCATGCGTCTTAAATCGATCAAGCTTGCGGGTTTCAAATCTTTTGTGGATCCCACCACGGTGTCTTTCCCCGATAATCTGACTTCCATTGTCGGCCCAAATGGTTGCGGAAAATCCAATGTAATTGATGCTGTACGTTGGGTGATGGGGGAAAGCTCCGCCAAACATCTGCGTGGTGAATCCATGGCGGATGTGATTTTTAATGGCTCCAGTTCCCGCAAACCCACGACCCAGGCCTCTGTGGAGTTGGTGTTTGATAACAGTGACAACAGCTTGGGTGGCGAGTACGTCAGCTTCAACGAAATTGGCATCAAGCGATTGGTCACCCGTGACGGGCAATCAAACTATTATCTTAACGGCACCAAATGCCGACGCAAGGACATCACCGATATCTTCCTGGGAACCGGTCTCGGGGCACGCAGTTATGCCATCATCGAACAAGGCATGATTTCCCGCTTGATAGAAGCCAAACCGGAAGAATTGCGGGTGTTTATTGAAGAAGCGGCAGGCATTTCGAAATACAAAGAGCGCCGTAAAGAAACCGAGCACCGTATGCGTCGCACGCGCGAGAATCTGGATCGCCTGGAAGATCTGCGCGATGAATTAGGCCGCCAATTGCAACATCTGGAACGCCAGGCCGCCGCCGCCGAAAAATACAAACAATTTAAGGAAGAAGAGCGTCTGGTAAAAGCGCAACTGCAGGCACTGAAATGGAAAAGCCTCAATGATCAGGTGGAAAACAGCGAATCCACCATTCGTGATCTGGAGGTCAAACTGGAAGCCTTTATGGCGGATCAGCGCTCAATGGACGCCACGATCGAGCAGCAGAGGGAACAGCACCATGAACTCAGCGATAAACTCAATGAAGTCCAGGGTCGCTTTTATGGTTTGGGAGCCGATATTGCCCGGGTGGAACAAACCATCCAACACACCAAAGAACGCGGCAACCAGTTGCGCCAGGACTTGCAGCAAACCATCGAAGCCTGTCGTCAGGGTGAGGATCAGCAGCGTATAGACCAGGAGCAGCTGGAAGAGGCCAATATCCAATTAGCGGAAATTGAGCCGGAATACGAACTGGTTAAAGCAGAAGCCGATGCCGCAAATGATAACCTGCATAATGCCGAAGAGAAGATGCAGGACTGGCAACATAAATGGGACGAGTTCAACCAGAAGGCAAATGAGCCGCGGCAAAGAGCCCAGGTGGAGCAATCCCGGATCCAGCATCTGGAGCAGTCTGTTGAGCGGTTACGGGATCGCATCGAGCGCCTGAAAGGTGAGCGTGAGACCTTGTCCGCCGGACCGCTGGAAGAAGAAGTGGCGATGCTGGAAGAGCGTATGGCAGAAGCGGATATGAAAATCGAAGACATGCAAGGCAGTGCGCTGACGATCCAGGAAACGATGAAAAGCCGCCGTGAATCCAACAACCAGATCAATCTGGAACTGGATAATGCCAAAAGCGAATTACAAACTTTGAAAGGCCGTCATGCCTCATTGGAAGCGTTGCAGCAAGCGGCGATGGGTGAGTCTGATCTGGTGGAATGGTTAACTCGGCATCAACTGAACGAGCAACCTCGTCTGGCGCAAAAAGTTCAGGCGGAAAGTGGCTGGGAAAAAGCCGTAGAAACGGTGTTGGGTGACTATCTGCAGGCTGTGTGCATTAATGGGCTGGACGCGGTAACTGCGGTGGTCAGCGGCTTGGAAAAAGGGGTGGTATCGTTTTTGGAAACCGGCACGGAGCCGAATCAGATCTGTAATCAGACACTGGTTCCTCTGTCCGGCAAACTTCAAGGTGAAGCGGCAGCTAAAGCGCTTACGGCGGGAGTCTATATAGCAGAGGATCTGGCACAAGCCCTGCAACTGCGTTCACAACTGAATGCCGGTGAGTCCCTGATAACTCCGGATTCGATTTGGATCGGACCCAACTGGATGCGGGTAGCAAGAGATTCCTCTCAAGAAGACAGCGTTCTGAAGCGCCAGAAAGTATTGGAAGACACTAATCTGCGCTTGGAGGAAGTGGAAGCTCGGGTCGAACAGCTCACCGAAACGCTGACCGAAGGTCGTGAAGCATTGCGTGCGATGGAAGAACGTCGGGAAGAATCACAACGGGAATTGAGCGAATTCAATCGTTCGTTGTCAGACCTGAAAGCCCAATTGAGTGCCAAGCAAGTACGCCTGGAACAATTTAACATGCGCCGTGAGCGTATCAGCAAGGAGTTGGAAGAGTGCAAAGAGCAACAAACCCTTGAGCAGGAAGCATTGGGAGAAGCGCGCCTGGTGTTGCAGGACGCTATGGATTTGATGGCCACGGACACCGATCAGCGCGAGCAATTATTAAAGCAGCGTGATGAAAACAGAGCGCGCTTGGATCAGGTAAAGCAAGCTGCGCGGGGCGGCAAAGATAAAGCCCACCAGCTGGCGCTGCAGGTTCAGCAATTGCAGTCCCGGCGCGATTCCGTAAAACAGGGGTTGGCACGGTTAACACAACAGCTCACCACCTTACAGGAACGGCGCTCGGCAATCGAAGAACAGCTGTCGCTGGGCGATGATCCGTTTGTGGAACTACAGGCGGAGCTGGAAGAAAAGCTGGAATCAAGATTGCTGGTGGAAGAAGAATTGGCTACCGCGCGTCGTACCCAGGAAGATTGTGACCATCAATTACGGGCTGCCGAGAAAAAGCGTGCGGAAGCCGAACAGTCCGCGCAAGGGGTGCGCTCGCAACTGGAGCGGAACCGTATGGAGTGGCAGGGGATGCGGGTGCAGCGTGAAAACCTGCAAAACCAATTGACCGAATCTCAATTTGATATTGAGGTCGTTGTGAATGAATTACCCGAAGCAGCAAACGAAGCGGAATGGTCTGCCGAGCTGGACCGGCTGGGTGGTAAAATTTCCCGTTTGGGCGCGATTAACCTGGCGGCAATTGACGAATATAAATCCCAGTCCGAGCGCAAGAATTATCTGGATTCACAGCACGAGGATTTAATGCAGGCTCTGGAAACCCTGGAGAATGCAATTCGCAAAATCGACCGTGAAACCCGCACCCGTTTCAAGGAAACGTTCGATAAAGTTTCAGCAGGGTTGTCGGAATTGTTCCCCAAAGTGTTTGGTGGTGGCCATGCCTATCTGGAGTTGACCGGTGATGATCTGCTGGATACCGGTGTTGCCATTATGGCTCGCCCGCCAGGCAAGAAAAACAGCACCATTTATTTGCTCAGTGGGGGTGAAAAGGCGCTCACTGCAATCGCGTTGGTGTTCTCCATCTTCCAGCTTAATCCGGCCCCGTTCTGCATTTTGGACGAAGTGGATGCACCACTGGATGACGCCAACGTGGGGCGTTACTCCCGCATGGTGGAAGAAATGTCAGCGAAAGTGCAGTTTATCTATATCACCCACAACAAAATTGCGATGGAAATGGCACATCAATTGATGGGGGTCACCATGCACGAGCCAGGTGTTTCCAGATTGGTAACGGTGGATGTTGAGCAAGCCGCAGCGATGGCGGTTGCCTAATTAGCAAAATATTGACGAATTGGCTTTATTTTTAATGGATATGCTCTATGTTTTTGATAGAAGTGACAAAATTGCGATCAGGGCTTGATCTATCAGAAGCCACAGAGAATACGCGAGGATTCGACTGATGGAATTTGACCTACAACTGGTACTTATATTAGTAGGGTTAGTAGTTATTGCAGGGATTGCCCTTGACGGATACCGGCGAATGCGGAAATCCAGAATTGGTGAACTCAAGCTGCCTTCAGAGCTGGGTGGCAGCTGCGAAGATGAGTGGGAATATTTCCGCGGAGAGTTGCCCAATGGGGGTGCCCGTAAAATTCCTTTGAGTGTGCGCCAATCGATTGGTGAAGATCATTCTAACCGGGCTGAGGACGACGATGGTTTCGGCTCTGCGATCGACGACGCTGAACTGGCGTTCGGAGATCCGGGGATGCCCGATGAGCGCCCTCAGAAACGCAGTTATACGATACCGGGGCGTAAGCTCGCAGACGATAAAGAATATCAGCAGGCCTATGCTGAACACCATGAAGCGTATGAAGCGGACGATTATGACACCGACGGCTATGAGCCGGAGCCGGAACCAGTCGAGCAAGACCAATCCGATTTGTTTACCGATGATGATTTGCTAGTGGCATCCCGTGCCGAGCAGCAAGCGCAATTGAATCGTAAGACAGCCCCCGCGCGGCAGCGTGAACCAGCCCCGGCGGAAGTTGAACTTGACCCGTCGTTGCAGGAAGTGTTCGTTATTAACGTGATGGCGAAGCAGGGCGAATTGAACGGTGCCGAGTTACTACGGGTGATGTTGTCTTGTGGTTTCCGGTTCGGTGAAATGAATATATTCCATCGCTATGAACAGCATAGTGGAAAAGGCGGATTGTTATTCAGTGCCGCCAATGTAGTGGAGCCCGGCGTATTTGATCTGGATACCATGTCAGAATTCAGCACACCGGGTATTTGTATCTTCATGAAATTGCCCGGCCCCAAACGTCCTATTCACGCATTTGAGATCATGATGGATTCAGCGCGCAAAATTTCCAAGTTGCTGGATGCAGATATCAAAGACGAGAACCATAATGTACTGCGCCAGCAAACGGCAGAACATTATCGCCAGCGTGTGCTCGATTTTGAGCGCAAGCTGCTTTCTTATCGCGGTGGAAAGCGGCAATATTAGTATTCCCCTTACCCAGGGCGTCGTCGATACAACGCCCTGGGTGTATAATCCCGATCCTGGTAACTCACTTGCAACAGCCGGTATCCTGACCGGCGATTTTTGGTTTAGCGACTGGATTGGATTCTTCTATGCTATCAATTTCCCAGCAGATTGACGCACTGCGCGAGCAATTACGCGAGCATAACTATCGTTATTATGTTCTGGATGATCCCTCGGTTCCAGATGTGGAATACGACCGCCTGTTTCAGCAGCTGAAAGCATTGGAGCAAGAGAATCCGGATTTAATTACGCCGGATTCACCAACGCAGCGGGTAGGGGATACTCCGCTCACGGCTTTCAATCAGATCCGGCACCGCCTCCCTATGTTATCTCTGGATAATGTGTTCAATGCCGACGAGCTGGTGGCGTTTGACCGGCGTATTCGTGAACGTCTCGGCACAGAAGACGAAATAGAATTTGTGTGTGAGCCGAAACTGGACGGATTGGCCGTAAGCCTGCTGTATGAGCAGGGTGTATTGGTGCAGGCTGCGACCCGCGGCGATGGTCAAACAGGTGAAGATATAACCCAGAACATACGGACCATCGATAGCGTGCCTTTACGATTGCGCGGGCAGGGGTATCCTGATCTGCTGGAGGTGCGTGGAGAAGTGTTTATGCCCCTGGATGGATTCAACGAATTTAATCGCCAGGCAGCGGCGCGAGGTGAAAAAACGTTTGCTAACCCGCGTAATGCAGCGGCTGGCAGTCTGCGTCAATTGGACTCCAGAATCACGGCTTTGCGCCCGCTGGATATCTATTGTTACAGCGTCGGCTTCGTAGAAGGTGGTGCGCTCACCAAAACCCATTATGACAATTTAATACAATTAAAACAGTGGGGCTTTCGGATTAACTCCGAGGTTGAGCGGGTCACCGGCGCTGCCGCGTTGCAATCCTATCATGACCGGATATTGCATAAACGAGACGCGCTCGGCTATGAAATCGACGGCATAGTGTATAAGGTCAATAGCCTGAAATTGCAGGCTGAGCTGGGATTTGTATCACGGGCGCCACGCTGGGCTACCGCACATAAATTCCCGGCGCAAGAAGAGTTGACCCAGCTATTGGGCATTGAGTTTCAGGTTGGACGCACGGGCGCCATCACTCCGGTTGCCAGGTTAGAGCCGGTGTTTGTCGGCGGAGTTACGGTTAGCAACGCCACACTGCACAATATGGATGAAGTCGCCAGAATGGACGTTCGGGTGGGTGATACGGTGATTGTGCACCGCGCCGGCGACGTTATTCCGAAGGTCGTAAAAGTAGTGCTGGAACGCCGACCTGAAAAAACAGAGCCGGTGCAGTTACCGCAACAATGCCCGGTGTGCCAGTCGGATATCGTGAAAGCCGATGGTGAGGCGGTGGCACGGTGTTCCGGTGGCTTATTCTGCCGGGCACAGGTTAAGGAAGCCATCAAACATTTCGCTTCGCGCAAGGCGCTTGATGTAGATGGATTGGGCGACAAATTGGTGGAGCAAATGGTGGATCTGGAATTGATTAGCCAGGTCTCCGATCTGTATCTGCTGACCGCAGAGCAGGTGGCTGCTATGGAGCGCATGGGTGAAAAATCCGCACAGAACCTGATTAATGCGCTGGAAGCCAGTAAACACACGACGTTACCTCGATTCCTGTTTGCCCTGGGCATTCGCGAAGTGGGGGAGGCGACAGCATTGAATCTGGCAACGCACTTCGGATGCCTGCAAAAGTTGCAGTCGGCCGATCACGAGACCCTGTTACAGGTACAGGATGTCGGGCCGGTCGTTGCAGATTATATTGAGACCTTTTTCCAGCAAGCACACAACCTGGATGTAATTGAAAAACTGCAGCAGGCGGGCGTGCAGTGGGAAGACATTGAGGTTGCGGAACAGGGTGAGCAGCCGTTGGCAGGGCAAACCTTCGTGCTAACCGGAACGCTTGCTGAAATGACCCGGGATGAAGCCAAAGCGTATTTGCAGAAATTAGGAGCAAAAGTAAGCGGCAGTGTGTCTAAAAAAAGCAGCGCTGTGGTGGCCGGCGAAAAAGCCGGTTCCAAATTAACCAAAGCGGAAAGTCTGGACGTTCCGGTGTTAACGGAATCCGACTTTATCAATTTACTCAAGCACCACGGCATTGTTCAAACCTAACGGAGGCAGTAATGTCAGGATACTCCGAGCCGAAGCAGAGCTCATCAACGTCACCGACCTTCGCTAATAAAGAGAACCGTGTTATTTTGTTCGGCTTTGTTTTGGTTTTAGCTGCCATCGTTATGACCGGCTTTGTTTCTTATCTGAACTATAAAACCGGTCGGGTATCCGGGGAACAACTTATTCAGGCGCAGCAAGTGCAGGAACAAGCATTGGCAAGAGCCCAGGCACAATACGCGGGATTCTTGGATAAACAAGCCCGAGTGACCCGCTTCGAAAAAAGTTTTATGGCACGGCAACAACACTATGCGGAGTTCATGGCGGCGTTGTCGGATACCTGGCTTAGCGTCAATCGGAAAGACAAGCAACTGCTGGAGGATTCGCTGCAAAAACTGGCCAAGTCCTATTATGCATTAGAGCCGTTTCTGGAAGAGGGTGGCCGGCATTACCTGCAGAAGCGTATTGCCATTTATCATAATCTGGCTCAACAACTGCTTTCGGATAAAGTAGAGCATGATGGTTTGGTGCTGGAAGATAAGGCAACGATGAACCGGATGCTTGAAGACTTTCAAAGTTATTTATATCCCTTGTTATTTAAACCTTTCTCCAACGAGCAAACGCAAAAAGGAAGCGAAAATGAGCGTAATTAAATTGACGGGTGACTCAATCAGGCTAAAAGATCTGGTTACCAAGCCGGCTAAAAAGCCGAAAGACACCAAAGAAACAATACACCGTTTACAGTTCAGTTTATTGCGTGTTCAGCAGGCTATTTTCCGGGAAAAACGGCGTGTCATCATTCTGATTGAGGGCACTGATACTGCAGGTAAAGGTGGGGTAATCCGTCGTTTAACCCGGCACCTTGATCCGCGGGGAGTGCGGGTGTGGCCCATTGGCGCACCGGATAAAAGTGAACAGGCACGCCATTATCTGTATCGGTTCTGGCAAAAAATACCGCAACCAGGTGAAATTACCATTATGGATCGCTCCTGGTATGGTCGTGTTTTGGTGGAGCGTGTTGAAGGATTTGCAGAAAAGCCGGAATGGAAGCGGGCTTATCGTGAACTCCTTGAATTCGAGCGCCAGTTAGCGGACGACGGTGTTATTATTTTGAAATTTTATTTGCACCTTTCAAAAAAGGAGCAGTTAAAGCGCTTTATGGACCGGGTGAAAGAACCCACTAAACGCTGGAAACTTACCACGTCCGATCTGGAAAGCCGGCAGTACTGGGATCAATACCAGGAAGCCTATGAAGACATGCTCAATAAAACAGCCGCAGATTTTGCACCCTGGTATGCCATTCCGGCAGACAACAAAGATTATGCGCGCACTCAGATCCTTACCCAGATCGATAAAGAGCTGAGCCGCATGGTTAACCTTAAAAACATCCGTATTCTGGATGCGAAGGTGCGCACCAAGTTGATCGAAGCGTTCGGCGAAGACACCATACTTGATTTGTTAGGAGAGAGCGCGGTTGCAAAATCTACTTGAAATTCCCTGGCAAGACTTACCTGAAGACACTTTTTACCGTCTGGTAGAAGAATTCGTTACCCGTGACGGCACTGACTATGGCGAGCATGAAGTGTCGTCTGAAACCAAGGTTAATCAGGTTATTCAGGGCATTAAATGTAAGGAATACGTTATTGTATTTAATCAGGAAGAGGGCAGCGCGCACATTTGTCCGGGGCCGTTCCGGGGCTGATTTCGCTGTCAGACATTGTACTTGTTAGTTGAACTGCCCCAGCAACTGTTCCCACGATTGTCGTTTAATATACCGGCTTAGCTCTGTGGCACTGAGAGCCTGACTAAAGTAGAACCCCTGGATGTAGTCGCATCGGTGGTCCATCAGAAAGCGCAGTTCCTCTTCGTTCTCCACGCCTTCAGCGACTACTTCAAGATTCAGGTTTTTGCACAGCTGGATGATGGTGTGAATGACTGCAGCAGACTGGCTGTGTTTAATGCAGCGTGACACGAAACTACGGTCGATTTTCAATGTGTTAAAAGGAAACCGGGTCAGATAACTCAGGGATGAATAACCGGTTCCAAAATCATCCAGGGCGACTCTCACGCCCAGCTTGCGAATACCTTCCAGCGTTTTCATTACCCGGCTGGTATCTTCCAGCAATACGGTTTCTGTAATTTCCACTTCCAGTTGGGACGGAGCAATTTTGTGTTTGGCAAGGGCATTTTTGATGTTGCCCGTTAACGTTCCGCTGCGAAACTGAATGGGAGACAGATTAATCGCGACCCTTATCGGAGGCAACCCCTCATCATTCCAGCTACGGGCTTGCTGGCAGGCTTTGTTTATTAACCAATTGCCCAGTTCACTGATCAGACCAATTTGTTCCGCCATGGGTACAAAGTCAGACGGGGTAATCTCCCCCCTGCTGGGGTGATTCCAGCGGACCAGCGCTTCCACTGAGCGAATCGTTCCGGTCTTCAGATGCACTTTTGGCTGGAAAAACAATTCCAGATCATTGTGGCGGATAGCCTGGCGCAGATCGCTTTCAATCGACAATTGCTCTTTGGATTTAAAATCAATTTCGCTGGAATAAAAATGAAAATTATTGCGCCCCTGGGATTTGGCGAAGTGCATTGCAGCGTCCGCATTGCGCAACAAAGTTTCTGCACTTTGCCCATTCACGGGGTACAGCGCGATTCCCGCACTTGCGGTAAGCACAATATTATTTTCGCGCAGGGAAAACGGTGTTGAAACCTGCCGCAGTATGGCCTGAGTTGCCAATATAACGGCATCTAATCGGGTGAAATTGTGAATCAGAACAGCAAACTGATCGCCCTCGAGGCGAGCAATTTTATCGCTCATATGCTCATGGGGTGCCATGGGATCAATGGCGCTCATATTGAGCTTAGTGCAATGTTTGTCAGGATAGGTGTGCTGCAAGCGATCAGTAATTTTCTTTAATAGCTCGTCGCCTGCCTCGTGCCCCAATGAATTGTTAATACGGGCAAATAAATCCAGATCGAACACCAGAATGGCTAACAAGTTACCTGATTTTCTGGCAGCCCGGATTGCAAATTCCAGGTGCGCTTTAAAGAAAGTCCGGTTGGGCAATCGAGTAAGTGAATCGTAGTAAGCAAGTTGTAGTATTTGCTCTTTGTGCAGGACTTCAGCGGTAACATCGTGAATGGTACCGAAAATCGAATAATCCACCTCATTGAGTAACTTGAACTGAGCTTCATGGCGTAAGATGCGCATAACACCGGCTTCAGTATGCAGTTTGTGATTGATCGTGATTGTGCCCTGGTGTTTGCTGTCCTTGCGGCGAAAGGACTTAATTAATTTGATGCGTTCTGTCTCTGGAACCAGATTCAGAATATCTTCTATGGTCGGATGTGCATCTGCCGCCAGCCCCAGAATTCGATTAAATTCTTTGGACACATAAAGCGTGTTGCTCTTGCTGCTCCACTCCCAGCTGCCCAGGTTAGCGATCCGTTCAGCCTGTTCAAGTACCCGCTCACGATTCTCCAGCGAACGCAGTGTTTGATAGGCGCGAATTAAATACTGAGTGCGCTGGATCAATAGCAAATGATTGATTGGCTTGGTGATGAAATCCGTGGCTCCGGCATCAAAAGCACTGCTTATGGAATCCGCTTCGACATAGGAAGACATGATGAGAATGGGTACCGAGCCACCCTTGGCGTGTTTGCGAATCTGGCGGCACAAATCGAGACCGTCAGAGGTTCTCGGCAACATCAGATTCATCAACACCATATCGGGCTGCAATTGATGAAAATAAAGGTAGCCTAGTCTTCCGCTTCTGGCCTCAACGGTATTAAACCCAGCCTGGCTGAGGATTTCGCTGGTAGTAATACGGGAATGGCGATCTCCATCCACCACGAGAACAGTGAATTTCTGGTTATCTTTTTTTTTCACATGCTGCTCAGACTGGCTAAAGTTAACTTTTCGGCCGTGAACCCCACCAGGTTGTAACCGATTCAATGCAAATTCCCTTTAACTTTATTGGACATGTCGGATCATCTTGCCAAGCTATTTTCTATCCGGCAACCGCTTTTTGGTGACGTTTCGATGGTGCTTAGTAACCTATTTAATCACTTTGTTTCATAGTTGTCGGCGGATGATTTTACGTATCAGGAAGCGCGCTGGATGAATAGCGTGCAGTACTGATCGATCAATAATTTGCGGTTCGCCACACAGGTAACCTGCCAGTATTTCTGCAGCGAAGCAGGTTGACGTGATACCGCGCGAGCCGTGCCCGGTGGAAATGTATAATCCCGGTAAGTTCGGTGCGACCGGGAACTCTCGCTTTAAAAACCCTTTTCCCAGCTGCCGGTATTGCTGCTGAAACGCTTGGGCGTCTGCAACCGGGCCCACCAAAGGCAGGTAGTCCGGAGTTTGGCAGCGAAAGCCCACGCGCCCCCGCAGCGTGTCTGCAGGTTGCAGGTTCAGTTGCCGTGCCAGATCCGGAACGGTATTTTGTAGCTGGTCGCAGTTCCATTTGTGGTCTTGAACCCGTTCCTGCGGATCGTCCAATTTCGGATTGAAAGTGGCTCCAACGCTGTGGAAGCCATTGCGTGCCGGATTCACATAGCCTTCGTAATTGAGCGGTACCGGCAGGACACGGCTCTCTTCAGTCGCAGGCAAATAGCTGATCTGCCCGCGTACTGCGCGTAAATCAAAATACCCGTTGAGTTGAAACTGCTGGCAACCAAAGGCATTTGCCAGTACTACAGCCTCATACGAAGCCGGTGAAGGAGTACGGTTTTGGGTTGACTGGCCTTCCGTTTCAATGCTCCAACCGGTGTCCGATTGTTGCAGTCCGGTAACGCGGGAATCGGTGACCAGACTAATGTTTTTGTGTGATAGCAATGTGTCACACAACTGTCTAGGGTTTAGCCAGCCGCCACCTTTAAGCAGTATTCCCGATACGGGTGAAACAATACCGAATTGATGGTAGATGTCCTCGGGACTCAACCCTACCATCAATTCTTGCGGCCAGAACCGGGCGGCAATGAGTTGTTGTTGGATATCCCTCTCTTTATCGTCGTAGGCCAGGCGCAAAACCCCTTGCAAAGACCAGTCATCACCCTCGGCAACCTGGTGATGCATAAACAGACTTCGAATATATCGGCAAGCATAGAGGTAGGCGGACTGGTAGTACCGGTTCTGGGGTGTGTTATGAATGCTGAGTTTGGTAAACGTGATGCCGGTGGGATTTCCTGAGCCCTGGCTTGCAATCTCGCTTTCCGCTTCCAGAATGGTAACGTCCCAGCCGCGTTCAGCCATTTTTCTTGCCACGCTGCTGCCAGCCAATCCGGCTCCGATAACCGCTATTCGCCTGGCTGTCTGCGGCGTGTAACGGAATTGGAACCAGGGTTTTTGCTCCGCAGGCGCGGTCGTCGGTTTGCCCGGGGACTGTCCGAACCGCCCGCGCAGTATGTGGCGTTTTCTGCCGTAACCGGGGCAACGCTCAACCTGAAAACCGGCCCGGCGCAGACCTCGCTTAACCTCGCCTGCGGCAGTAAAAGTGGATAAGGTGGTGTCGCTGTGGCTTAACTTGGCCATGCTGTCATAGAGCGCCTGGTTCCACATCTCGGGGTTCTTTGACGGTGCGAATCCATCCAAAAACCAAGCGTCTACACAACCATCCAGCTCCCTCATGCAGTCGACGGCGTCACCATATAATAAAGTGAGCGTAATGTTGTGCTCAGCAAAAAAAAGCCGGTGGCTACCGGCTACCGGCGCTGGGTATTGTTCTACTAGTGAAGCTGAAATCCAATCGAACTGCGGGTGTTTGGCGCAAGAAAATGTCATATCTGTTAATGACAAAGGAAACTTCTCGACGCTAATGAAATGCAGGTGTTTGTTCTGCATTGGACTGCAATACCAAAGCGTAGCAGCGCAAAAAAAATTTAGCCCGGTGCCAAAGCCGGTTTCGGCGATGGTGAAGCGATCGGTCGTGTTTTGCTGCCAGCGTTCGTGTAACCGGTTCTGCAACAGAAAGACATGATTGGTTTCTTCAATACCGTTGTCACGGGAATAGTAGACGTCACCAAAACGAGGGGACAAGGGTGCCGCGTCCTGCCAATCAATGTCTGCTACCTGGATGGGGTGATTGTGGATGTCGTCGTGGTTCATGAGGATGGTTATAAAGTTTCGTATATTGCGGCGTCGCATCATATCATAGTGCACCAATAACCTGAGAGAGCAGTCTATGTTAAACACTCTGTTGCCGGTCACCGGCCCCGTTATGGTGTGCGTACTGATCGGTTTTTTATGGATCAAGTTCAACTGGCCTTATGACACGGACATGATCACCCGGTTGGTTATGTGTATCGGAGCACCTTGTCTGATTGTGTCTGCCCTGACGCAGTCTGATATTTCACATAGCATTCTTCAGGAAATGTTCTGGGTAACCTTGTCGGTGATTGCGTCCAGTCTTCTCGCTGCAGCTCTCTTAATCCGACTTGCAGGGCAACCCCTGCGAACCTTTCTTGGGCCTCTGGTCTTTCCTAATGCCGGAAATATGGGGTTGCCGGTGTGTTTGTTTGCCTTCGGCGAGCGTGGCCTGGTTTTGGCATTGGCGGTGTTTATGGTGCTGTCGCTATTGCACTTCACGTTGGGAATCGCGTTAGTCAGTGGGCGCAGTGTGCTGCGTGAACTCGTCAGTAATCCGATAATCTATTCCATTGCCGTTGCGATTTTTATGCTTTATACGGATTACCGGTTACCACTTTGGGCGCAGAATACCGTTAATCTGCTCGGGGATATGACGATTCCGTTAATGCTTCTAACGTTGGGTGTCAGTTTGGCGACGCTTAAAATTCAGAATTTAGGAAAGAGCCTGTATTTCGCATTAACGCGGTTGGGTATCGGTGTGGCGGCCGGATGGGGCATGGCTGAACTATTCAACCTTCAGGGGGTTGCTCGCGGCGTATTAATCTTGCAGAGTGCCATGCCGGTCGCGGTATTCAATTATCTATTCGCCCTGCGTTATGAGCGTGAACCCCAGGTGGTCGCGGGCATGGTGATGATATCCACTTTGCTCTCGTTTGTGACCATACCCGTGTTGATTCTGTACGTGATTTGAGCTGGTGCCTGCTTAATCCCGATCCGAAATGCCCTCCGGGTCAGTGGATAAGCGTTCAATACACACCTGGTTCATATGATAGAGCTGGTCGCGGATGACCGCATTGGCCTGATCCATGACGGCGAGGTAGCCATCAATGATCTCTGTACCCATCAGAAACAGTTTATGGCTTGGTACCTGAAACGTTCTTTCAGAGGTCATTTCATGGCCGAGCAAACTGGTAAAATAATTCAGTTTCATATTCAGATTGGGCAGATGTTTTAAACCGGGAATGCAGGGCAGATAGTTACTGGCAATCAACTGGATGTTTTGATCGAAGCGTTCTTTGCGATATCGAAATTCCTGTAGCCAGAAAGAAACCCGTTTTCCCATGTCTGGGTTGCTGGCGCCTATAACGGCCATGTGGGTGCCCAAACCTCGGATGCGCGCCAGATATTCTACTAGTTCGTACAATTCTATAACGCAGGTTTGGCTCAGGCTCGTTAACGGCTGCAAGTAGCTGATATCAAACCGGTTTTTAAGGGCCTCGTTTCTGATAAGTAGTTCAGGTGAGCGGAGCACTGATTCGGCCAGTTGGCGGCTTATGCGCAATATCAGCTCAATAAGGTGAGAATGGAATTCGAAGCTGTGGTGTATATCGTCGTTTTCCCAGTCCTTAATGATGGTCAGCCAGCTCAGTGTTAACTGTTGATAATCCGTGTCCGGAAGCGGGTTACCTGAAGATGAGTTCAGGCAGTTCAGATATTCAATCTGGATATTGGTTTGTTTTTGCAGTGCATCCACCTGAGAACGGAAACTGGCGTCGCCCCCCAATAGTGCCAAAGTTGCACCACGATGGCGCTGAATAAACCGACCCAGGCTTAAATTGGTGACTAACAAATCCTGTTGGGCAATGCGCCGTGTGTGCATATCGAACAGCTTTTGCGCCAACGTGCCCCCTTCAGTGCCTTTTTCCTTGTTTTTTTCAGTATTCAGACAGTGTTCCACCTGACCCATTCCCGGCTCCATTTAAAAGCAGGCTGCTGACGTGTTAGCCCTGTTAGAGCAAAATTAACGCAATTGCCGTGCCAGCGTCCTTTCTGATCAAAAATTACACACGGTTAACAAAATAAACATTATATGTATACCGTGATGCAGTGTATCAGGCTATGGTTTTTAAAGAATAATATGAGTTGTTTAGGCATATTACTATTTTGGTTATTTAACCGCTAAGTATTCACATAATGAGCAGTCGCAGTTTTTGGGGTTTGGTCTTCAGTCTTGTTGGGATATTTATTATCTTCCCGTGCCTGTCCTATGGGGACAGCAGCAGGAGTGCGCCTCTATTCCGGGTGGCTGATGGTTATTCTTACTGGATTGATACGCGACAAAATGCGGATGCTATTTCACGGGTGGCACTGCAATCACGAAGCTGGGTTCATCGGCCCCAAGCCTCAGTCAACCTGGGTTATCAGCAGCAACCGGTATGGCTGCGCTTCGATGTGAAAGCATTCCATCCCCAAAACATCCAATTGCTGATGGAACTGGGTTCATCCCATCTCGATCAGGTGGAATTCTATCTCACCCAAATCCAGGATGGTGCGGTAAGCGTCCTGAGTTCGCGCGTTACCGGTGATCAGCTCGGTAACAGCAATGCCTTGCTCAAACATCGCTTTCCCTTGTTCGCGACCAACCTTAGGCAGCCGGGTGATTACCAGGTATTTGTACGGGTAAGCACTACCAGCTCGATTATTTTTCCGGTGGACTTTAAAAGGCCCGAGGCCTTCTTTCCTGAAGAAGCGAAGATTCAGGTTTTTTACGGTTTGTTTTTTGGAATGATGTTCGTATTGGCCTTTTATAACGGCATGGTTTGGGCATTCCTGCGTGAGCGTGCCTATCTGTATAACATGGCGTTTATCGTCTTCGCGATGCTGTACCAAAGCACGATCAACGGCTTTGGCTCGTTCTATTTATGGCAAAATAATGCGGCAATAAATCAGAAAGCGTATATGGTTGGAACCTTGCTAACCATGTATTTTGCCGGCCGTTTTGCTATTCGCTTTCTGGATCTGCGGAGCCGGCTACCGCGACTGGAAAGATTCACGTTCTACTTTTTGCAGATATTTCTATTCATGCTGGTGCCCGCGCTGCTGTTGCCCGAACACCGGGTGGTGGGTATCATTTATTTTCTGGAAACTTCAGTGTGTTTTTACGCAATTGCCGTATTGGTTCACCAATGCCTTACCGGCAATTACTGGGCTAGATACTTGCTCGCAGGCTGGTCCATTCTCATCTTGGGCGCGCTGTCCTTTGTGGCCTCCCGAATAGCCTGGATCGAATATACGCCGGCCATTGAGTACCTGCATGCGGCGGGCTTTTCTTTTGGTAATCTGCTGGTAACGTCGGCCCTGGCCGCCAGAATACAAAAGGAGCGCATTGGTAAGCACCTGGCGCTGGAAAAGGCACTCCATCTGGCTCAGGAAGTGACCCAGCTGACTCTTGAAAAAGAACAGATGGAAGCTTCTGCCCGCGAGGAACTGGAGCGGCGGGTGGAGCAAAAAACCGAGACCCTGAATCTGATGCTACGGCAATTGCAAAGCAGTAACAAAAAACTGGAGCATGCCACGATTACGGATTCCCTGACCGGTATTGGTAATCGCCGGTTTCTGGATGCCAGCTTTCAGGGTGTGATTGACCAATGCCAGCTGCATCGTACGTCACTGGGGGTGTTAGTGATTGATGCTGACTATTTCAAGCGTGTAAACGATATGCACGGGCATTTGGTGGGTGATCGCTGTCTGCAGCACATCGCATCGATTCTACAGCGTTCTGCTCGGCGTAACCTGGACTTACTGGTTCGCTACGGAGGGGAGGAATTTATACTTGTACTGCCAGCGACCGATTCTAATGGTGTGCTGACCATTGCCGAGGAAATCCGGCAATCGATCGAATCGGATAGTTTGTCCATTCAGGGAAAGGAGATCAGGCTCACAGTCAGTGTGGGGGTGCATGTGAGCGTTCCTGATGCTACCGACGATGCGGAATCATTGTTGTTGAAGGCCGACGAAGCCCTGTATACGGCGAAACGTAAAGGTCGCAATCGGGTTGAGGTGTATCGCCATGGTTTAGATCCGCTTAAGGCTTGATTAACGCCCGCTATCTCTTCATGATGTTGTCAAACAGGGTGAAAATAGGATCTCGACGATGTCTGAACTTGATGCTCATGCCCCACTGCGACAAGATGTCCGCCTGCTCGGACAGTTATTAGGTCAAACACTTCAGGAACAAGAAAGCCCCGTACTGCTGGAACTGGTGGAGGATATTCGCAAATTAGCGAAAGATGCCAGGGCAGGGCACGAGGATCAATACCCCAAATTATTCGAAAAATTATCCAAGCTGGAGCCGGAGTTATTGGTACCGGTGGCTCGGGCATTCAGCCATTTCCTTAATCTGGCGAACCTGGCTGAGCAGTATCACCGGGTTCGGCGGCGCAGAGAATACCAACAAACACAGCGCAAAAACCAACGTGCGACGATGTCCGAACTGTATCCCCGCCTGCAAAGAGACAACATAGATACAGATACTATTTTCGAAACATTGAATACCCTGTCGATTGATCTGGTGTTGACTGCGCATCCAACCGAAGTTACCCGCCGCACTCTAATACAAAAATACGATGACATTACCCAGAGTCTGGAAACGCTGGATACGGTGAATCTGACCGATATCGAACGTAACCGGGTGATCGAGAACCTCAAGCGTAATATCGTATCGGCGTGGAATACCGATGAAATCCGTCAACAGCGCCCGACGCCGGTGGATGAGGCCCGTTGGGGTTTTGTCACCATTGAGCAGACGTTGTGGAGCGCTGTTCCGGAATACATGCGGGAATTAAACCATTGGTGTGAAGAAAATCTGCAACGCAGTTTGCCTATGGATTTCGCTCCGTTTACGTTTTCTTCGTGGATGGGGGGAGACAGAGACGGCAATCCCAATGTTACCGCGGTGGTTACCGAAGAGGTGCTGTTGCTGGCGCGCTGGATGGCAGCCGATTTACTGAATCGTGACTTTGAAAATCTATACACAAAATTGTCGGTAACTCATTGTAGTGATGAATTACGGCAATGGGTGGGTGATCATCCGGAACCCTATCGGGCGTATCTGAAACCGCTTCGTGATCGGCTATTCAACACCAAGAGTTATCTTAATGCTCAGCTGAATAAAATGGAATGGTACGGAGATACGCCGATTCTGACCATTGACGAATTGATGAAGCCGTTAAAACTGTGCCACCAATCGCTGACCGAGTGCGGAATGAAAGAGGTCGCCAACGGTGATTTACTGGACACAATCCGGCGGCTAAATTCGTTCGGTGTCACGTTGTTGCGTCTGGATGTGCGGCAGGAGTCAAGCCGCCATATGGATGCAATTGCGACGATTACCCAAGCGATCGGCATGGGTGACTACAGCCAGTGGGATGAAGAACAAAAACAACGCTTTTTGATCAGTGAACTCACCAGTGACCGGCCGTTAATTCCGAAATTTCTGAAGTGCTCAGATGAAGTTCAGGAAGTGCTGGATACATTCAATATGTTGACCCGGCAATCCATAGATGCATTGGGGGCCTATGTAATCTCTATGGCTCACTTGCCCTCGGATGTACTGGCTGTCATTTTACTGCAAAAAGAAGCTGGCATGAAAAGCCTGATGCGGGTAGTGCCGTTATTTGAAACCCTTGAAGACTTGCAGAATGCCGAAGCCACTCTGAAGTGTTTATTGGATATTGATTGGTATCGGGAGCATATCCAGGGCCAGCAAGAGATCATGATCGGTTATTCCGACTCGGCCAAGGATGCGGGCTTCTTGGCGGCGGCATGGGTTCAATACCAAGCGCAGGAACAATTAACCCGGTTGTGCAAACAATATGGCGTCCAGCTCACCTTGTTTCACGGTCGTGGTGGCTCAACCAGTCGTGGCGGAGCCCCCTCCCATGAAGCGATATTATCGCAACCGCCTGGGGCTGTTAACGGGCGAATCCGTATTACTGAGCAAGGCGAGGTGATAAGGGCCAAGTTCACGCCGTTCGGTGTGGCGATCCGGACTTTGCAGCGCTACGTTGCGGCCACGCTGGAAGCCACTCTGATTGACCGACCGCAGCCGGACGAACAATGGCGGAATATGATGACCTCGTTGTCGGAAAACGGCACTCAATCGTATCGTGATATGTTGCGGGGAGACCCGCGCTTCCTCAGTTATTTTCATCACGCTACGCCTGAACAGGAATTGCAGCGCTTGCCTCTTGGAAGCCGGCCCGCCAAACGGCGCCAAAGTGGAGGCATCGAAACTTTGCGTGCGATTCCCTGGGTATTTGCCTGGACACAGATGCGATTGATGTTACCGGGATGGTTGGGTGCTGATGTCGCCTTCCAGAAAGCACTTCAGCAAGGAAAGGGCGATCTGCTTCATGAAATGTATGAGCGTTGGCCGTTTTTCCGAATGGTAATGGGTATGTTGGAAATGGTGTTAGCCAAATCCGATGCCCAGATTGCCGCTTATTACGAACGCAGGCTGGCACAACCGGAGGACAGGTCGCTAGGCCAGGAACTGCAGTCACGCTTAGCAGAGATGATTGATTTGGTTAAAAATATAACGGACCACAGCGTGTTGCTGCAGAACAATTCGGTAATTCGGCGGTCTATTGAGGTTCGCAATCCCTACCTGGACCCACTGCATATGTTGCAGGTGGAGCTCATGCGATCCGCAAGGCTTAAGCAACAGGAAACACCGGACGAGACCCGTGCCCTGATGATTACGGTTGCCGGAATTGCGGCAGGAATGCGTAATACGGGTTGAGTTTTGCCAGTGGGGCTGCTTAAATCCTCCGGCTTGCCGTAGAGCTGGCCCCCTAATTGGTTTCGGAGTTTTTTGAATGTTATTTAGTCGTTTGGCGTCGGGTTTTGTTGCAGTCGCTGTATTAGCATCGTGCGGAGGGGGTGACCCCACTGTGGAACCCTCGCCCGACCCCTTTGTGGAATTCAGGGTGAACGATATTTTGTATCCCACAGAAGTGACCGTAAATCGGATTCATACTGTGGGTGCGGATAATTATAACCCCTGTGACCCGGCGCTGTTCGAAAACGCGGCCGATGTACAGTCCAAAGACGCCGCATTCTGCAGCACTGAAATCACCTTAGCCAGCGTGGTTTTTTCCGTTCAGTATTTTAATGCCGGGTACGAACCGTTGGAACTGGCATATACCGGTCAGGGGTTTACCATTCATTTATATGAGTACGACAAAGCGTCCGGTATTATCGGTGATGAAGTGTGGAACTCAGATTATTATGCGCAACTGCAAATAGAACGTTTTAATGATATCGGCTATGAACTCGATAATTTTGATCCTAACCTCAGCGGAAATGTGGTGCTGAATCCGGGGGAAGCCTTTCCCAGTCAAAATGTGAGTGGTCCGAATAGGTTGGAATTCAGAGGCGAACGCCTGTTTGAGCCGGGTTTTGAAATGTTCGATCCGAATAACTTCAAACTGACCATGGCGCCGGTAAATCCCGCCAACGCGACCGATGACCTATGTAATTGGGGTGAGGTGGTGAGTTCGACCAACCCGGCATTGTATGAAAAAGTATTCTGTCAGTCGGAAAATATACTGCCACTGCCAAGCGTAGACACCGCCGCCGACATCAGCTATTTGGCTCGAGTCCGTTTCAATTACAATAATTGGCAGGAACAGCCGCAAGATATTGTGATCACCCTGAAAGCGCCGCAGCAATAGGCCGTTTGAATGCACAAATGTGGGGTCGGGGCAAAAGATTTAGGCAGGGAGTGCCTGAATTAGAAAGAGAAATGCAAAAGTCGCAGCCGCGCTGTTAATAGGGCGCTGGCCGCGACAATTGTCTCACGCAATCAGCTTATGCGTGGCTTCGTTGATGTCCTTGCCGAGGTAGTAAGTGCTGCTCAGCAGGGCAGGTACCATTAGCAATCCGAACACAACCATTGTGAACAGTGATGCATTCACAAGGAACAATCCCCAGAATCCGCCTACGGTAAGAGCGGTAACTGCCATAAAAGACAAGCTGTCTATCGCTAATTGTCTAACAGTGGGTGTTGCCAGTTTCATAATGAACTCCTCCATAACAATCTGACACTGCCAATCTAAAAGTCAGACCTAAAAACCATTTTGTAAGCTTTATTGCTTAGTTCTGGCTTATAGAGACCCTCTAGTGAGAATCAGGATTAAGTCTATTGATTTAAATTAGAATAATCCGCCTAAAGCCTTCTAAATCAAGGTGTCTATCTTCTAATGAGGCTAGAAAATACTCTTCTCTCTGCTTCATTGTTTACAAGTGTACACTAGAATTATGGGAAGTCTAGTAACTGAATCACATTTATGTGTTTCTAATGGTAACAAGTAACACTTTGTCAGGCCCGATTAAAAATTAGATTAGGTTTGATGAAATATCAACCTGATATGGTGGAAAGTTATGGTTGTTTTTGTCATAAGCCCTGAGCTGTACGGTCATTGCGATCATTAGTTAAAAAGAGCAATGTAGTTTGCCAGAGTGTCCGGCGAGTCGAGGTTGCTGTGTGGCCCCTGACGCCGAAGTTCGGAAAAACACGATCCCCAAACATAAAAAAGAGGAATGGTTGCATGACAACAGAAGCCTATGTCTTTGATGCGGTGAGAACGCCGCGTGCAAAAGGCAAAAAGGATGGCTCACTTCACGAAGTGAAGCCAATAGACCTAGTGGTAAATCTATTGAACGCACTGAAGCAAAGGAATCCAGGGCTCGATACCGCCCAGGTTGACGACCTCGTGATGGGCATTGTGAGTCCGGTGGGTGATCAGGGCGCAGTTCTGCCTAAAACCGCTTTACTGAAAGCGGGCTGGGATACACAGGTTGCAGGGCAACAAATCAACCGTTTTTGCGCTTCCGGATTGGAGGCGGTCAATCTGGCAGCTCAGAAGGTGGCGTCCGGGTGGGAAGATCTGGTTATTGCAGGTGGTGTCGAGTCAATGTCCCGTGTGCCGATGGGATCCGATGGCGGTGCCTGGGCGATGGACCCGCAAACGAACATGATGACTGACTTTGTGACCCAGGGTATCTCGGCTGACCTGATCGCTACTGTTGAAGGTTTCACTCGCGATCAGGTGGATGAATTTGCTTACCAGTCACAGATGAAAGCCGGGACCGCGCAAAAAAGCGGATATTTCGACAAGTCGGTGATCCCGGTTTTAGACATCAATGGTTTGACGGTCCTGGCTAAGGATGAATTTCTTCGTCCGGAGACGACTCTGCAAGGTCTGGCTCAATTGAACCCGTCATTTTTAATGATGGGTGAAATGGGCTTTGACGGTATTGCACTGCAAAAATACCACAGCGTGGAGCGTATCAATCACGTTCACACGCCCGGCAATTCGTCTGGCATTGTTGATGGGTCTGCTTTGGTCTTGATCGGCTCGAAAGCCAAAGGTGACGAGCTGGGCCTGAAACCCCGCGGCCGGATTCTCGCCACTGCGATCACGAGCACGGATCCAACTATCATGTTGACGGGTCCGGCACCCGCCTCTGATAAAGCACTGAAAAAAGCGGGTCTGACCTATGAAGACATTGACCTGTTTGAGGTGAACGAGGCGTTTGCGTCTGTTGTTATGCGGTTTATGCGCGAGACCGGTGTGCCGCTTGAGAAAATAAATGTAAATGGCGGCTCCATTGCGCTAGGCCACCCGCTGGGTGCAACTGGCGCCATGATCCTGGGCACGGTGCTGGATGAGCTGGAGCGCCGTAACCTGAAGCGAGGCCTGTGTACCTTGTGCGTGGGTGCCGGTATGGGTATCGCCACCATCATTGAGCGCGTTTAAGGACTGGGAGAAAAGCAATGAGTGAAGCAATACGTTACGAAAAAGACAGCGATAACATCGTCGTTTTGACCATGGATATGCCAGGTCAGTCCGCAAATACAATGAACGAAAAATACAAGGTGTCGATGGATGAGTGTATCGATCGCCTGGAGCAGGAAGAAGCGCTGGCAGGCGTTGTAATCACGTCCGCTAAAAGCACTTTTTTCGCGGGTGGAGACCTCAACGACCTGGTCAAAGCAACTCCGGAAGTAGCTCAAGAGTTTATGGATAGTGTGACTGCCATTAAAGCGCAATTGCGTCGCTTGGAATTACTAAAAGCGCCGGTAGTTGCTGCGATAAATGGGGCAGCATTAGGCGGGGGATACGAAATATGTCTGGCCTGTAATCACCGGGTCGCCATTAATAATCCGAAAACCAAGATCGGCCTGCCTGAGGTCACCTTGGGTTTGTTGCCCGGTGGTGGCGGTGTGGTGCGGCTAACCCGATTGCTGGGTTTGGAAGCGGCTGCGCCTTTCTTACTGGAAGGTAAACAGGTTAACCCGGAGAAAGCATTGCAAGCCGGTTTGATTCATGAGTTGGCGGAGAGCGCTGAGGAAATGCTGGCGAAAGCCAAAGCCTGGTGTAAATCGAATGCGGGTGTTATGCAACCTTGGGATACCCGCGGCTATAAAGTTCCTGGCGGCACCCCTTCCAATCCCGCGTTGGCAATGAAGTTGCCGATGATTCCGGCCATGCTGAAAAATAAAACCAAAGGGTGCTATCCGGCACCTGAGGCTATTTTGAGCACGGCAGTCGAGTCTTTGCAGGTGGACGTCGATACCGCTTTTAAGATCGAAGGTCGTTATTTTACCAGCTTGGCGACGGGTCCGATTTCTACCAACATGATCAAAGCCTTTTTTTTCCAGCTGCAACAAATCAGCAAAGGCAGCAGCCGTCCCAAAGGAATTGATCAATACACCACGAAGCAGGTAGGAATCCTGGGTGCGGGTATGATGGGAGCCGGTATTGCGTATTCCAGTGCAACGAGCGGTATTTCGGTAGTATTGAAAGACATTTCGGAAGAGGCTGCGGCTAAAGGTAAGGCCTACAGTGAAAAATTGCTGGCAAAGCGGGTTTCCCGCGGGCAGATGAGTCAGGAGAAGGCGGATGCCGTGTTGGCGTTGATCAAGCCCACTGCCAACGCAGAAGATTTGCAGGGCTGTGATCTGGTGATCGAGGCCGTATTTGAGAAACAGGAATTGAAAGCGGCGGTTACACAAGAAGCTGAAGTGCAAATGCTGGCCAGTGGCATTATGGCTTCCAACACGTCCAGCCTGCCGATTACCGGCCTCGCGCACGCGTCTTGCCGCCCGGCTAACTTTATTGGTCTGCATTTTTTCTCGCCCGTTGACAAAATGCCTTTAGTCGAAATCATCTGTGGCAAAGAGACATCCGATGAAACCTTGGCGAAAGCACTGGATTATGTGCTACAAATCCGCAAGACCCCCATTGTAGTAAACGATTCCCGCGGCTTCTTTACTACTCGCGTTATCGGTACCTTCGTCAATGAAGGTCTGGGTATGTTGGGGGAAGGACTTAGTGCAGCATCGATCGAGATGGCTGCGGCTAAAGCCGGTTTTCCTATAGGTACGTTGGCGATCAGCGATGAGCTGAATCTGCAAACCATGCGCAATATACGGTTGGCTACAGCCGCGGCTTTGAAAGAAGAAGGTAAAGCATTACCGAAATCGGCATCCGACGATATTATCGATAGGATGTTGGACCAATATGATCGCGGCGGAAAGCTGGCCGGAAAAGGGTTTTACGACTACCCGCAGTCGGGTAAAAAGTCGCTGTGGCCCGGACTGATTGAGCATTTTGGTGCTGGCAGCAAGGAAATTCCGTTCAAGGATATGGAGGAACGATTTCTCTTTGTCCAGGCCCTTGAGGCTGTACGTTGTATGGATGAGGGGGTTATCGAGTCCATCGCAGATGCTAATATCGGCTCCATTATGGGCATTGGATTTCCCCCATGGACCGGGGGAGTGATTCAATTTATTAACCAGTATGGCCTGCGTCAATTTGTTGAGCGGGCTCAGGATTTGACGAATAAATACGGTGATCGGTTTACTCCACCGTCCTCGCTGGTTGAGAAAGCGGAAAAGAACGAAACCTACGATTAATTTAGTCTAAGCACTAAGCCCGTCCGGACTCCTGGTTCGCGGCGGGCTTTTTTATTGCGTTTTCCTGCACTTTTGGACTCTTTGTAGGTGCGAACTATACTTTCCCTGAGTGTGTTTAACCAGGAAACACGATGCCCCGCCAATATTGTAAATACCATCCTTTGGAGCCTGCGTTGTGGTATGACCCGCGCAGCCACGCTGCTTATTGTGAACGCTGTGTCGATAGCGGTGAAACTCTGGGTGGGGTCGGGCAGGCCAAGTGTTATCTATACGGAAACGAGCTGACCTATCTGGGCAGTGCAAATACGGCTCAGCCATTTTGGGAAAGGCTTGGAGCGTTCTTTCGATTCCCCTTCAAACGGGCGAGTTTAATAATCATGGGGCTGTTGATACTACTGATGGTGCTTATCAGCGTCGTCGGTGCTCCTTCGATTTTCGTTGCTGTCGTCGGAGGAATTTTCGTGCTTGCGTTTATCGCCCGTTACGGCTTTCTGGTGCTGGAGCAAAGTGCAGAAGGGCGCTTTCATCCACCCACATTAGGGGAGGCGTTTTCCGGGTCGGGTTTCAATATCCTGTTTCAGCAAATTGCGGTGCAAATTATTTTTGTGGGATTTACGGTGGTGGTTAGCTTTCTGGAAAGTGGTTTTCTGAATGCGATTGCCAGTGCGTTGGTGGTGCTAATCTGGCCCGCCAGCATGATGTTGTTGGCCATGGAGCGTTCGATTACTCTTGCTGTTAATCCCAGCGCTATCTGGCATTTGATTCGCAGTATCGGCTGGGCTTATTTATTGCTATATGCATTCCTGTTCTTGCTTTTAGGTGCACAAGCAACCCTGTTTCAGGTTTTTGTTCAGGAGATTCCGCCGCGTTTATTGCTGCCTGGATTCGTCGGCTTGATGTTTTATTTCCTGATAGTGAGCTTCCATCTGATGGGGTATGTCGTATTTCAGTATCAGTCTGATATAGGTTTTGTCGCAGAGGATCAGCTCGCGAAGGAAAAACGCAGGCTTAAAGTAGAGCCAGTCAATGCGGTTTCAGAATTAATGATAAAAGAAGGTCAGTATGAGCGGGCTGTTCAGGTGCTTACCAAGTACCTGAAACAAAACCCGGATAGTATCAGGCATCACGAAAATCTTGCCAAGCTGCTGCTGGCATTGCGAGACAGAAACGAGGCGCTGGCCCATGGGCAGTTCTTTCTCAATCTGCTGAGTGAGAGGGGAGACGATGCCAGGTTGTATTTTTTGTTCTCCCGCTATCTGGAATTGGACCAGGGGTTTAAACCGGAGCAACCTGGAGTTTGTTTATGTTTGGCGGAACAGTTGTTTCTGCGAGGCAAGTATCAACAGGTTTGCCAGTTACTGGCTAATATGCATAAGTCCGCGCCTGATTTTGATCTGCTTCCGGATGCGTATTTACTTATGGCACGTTCTTTACTGGATGGCTTTAACAACGAGAGCAAAGCCTCGCAATACCTTAAATTCGTCAAGGCCAAGTACCCAACGTTTAGCCAGCTCGGAGAGGTTGAGGCTTTGTTGCTTGAGTGCGGGGGTGCCGTATGACTGAGGCGAAGCCTAATGGTTGAATCAGATTGCTCTGAATCTATGCATGAATCCAATCCTGAACTCGACATTCATAACCCGTTCGTACGCCAAACCAAATATTGGCACAGCCTTGAAGATGGTCGTGTGCAATGCGATATATGCCCACGGCAATGTAAATTGCGGGATCAGCAAAGAGGCTTGTGTTTTGTACGCGCGAACGTCGGTAATCAAATTGTCTTAACCACCTATGGCCGCTCCAGTGGTTTCTGTGTCGATCCTATCGAAAAAAAGCCGCTCAACCATTTTTATCCGGGATCGTCGGTATTGTCTTTCGGTACTGCCGGATGCAACTTATCCTGCAAATTTTGCCAGAATTGGGACATTTCGAAATCGAGGCAAATGGACACGCTGGCAAGCCGGGCACAACCGGAAGCAATTGTCCAGGCAGCGCTGGACACCGGCTGTAGAAGTGTCGCATTTACCTATAACGATCCGGTTGTATTTCAGGAGTATGCGGTTGATGTGGCTCAGGCTTGCAGGGCGGCGGGGCTGGAATCCGTCGCCGTCTCCGCAGGTTATCATAGCGCGCAAGCGCGTAGTGAGTTCTATCAGTCTATATCAGCAGCAAATATCGATCTAAAAGCGTTTAGTGAGCGGTTCTATTGGAACGTTACCGGGGCACATCTTTCTCCCGTTCTGGACACGCTGAGCTATTTGAAACATGAAACAGCCGTCTGGTTTGAAATCACAACGTTACTTATTCCCGGCCAGAACGATGAGCCTGGGGAAATTGAAGCGATGAGCCGCTGGATTATGGACAATTTAGGTGCCGATGTGCCGTTGCACTTCTCCGCGTTTCATCCGGATTATAAAATGAAAGATATACCGGCGACCCCGAGAGCGACCTTGAACCGGGCGCGGAAAATTGCAATGGAGCAGGGATTAAATTACGTGTACACGGGAAATGTACACGATCAGGCGGGTGATTGTACCTACTGTCCGAATTGTCATTCTGAGTTAATTCAGCGGGATTGGTATCAGCTCAACAGCTGGTCACTGGCACCAGGAGGGCGATGTTCTCATTGTGATACGTTGATCCCGGGCCGGTTTGGATTGCAGCCTGACCATGGCACGCGGAAAGCGATGCCGGTTCGTATTAGTAGGTAATCTCAAAGTGACTTTCCGTGGGGATTGGGCTCAATGGCCCGGTATCCACTTTGTTGACAATAGCGTCCGGCGGCCCCAGTAGCGCCCAAGCGACCAGGGCATCGACATTTCCCGCGCTGCCCTGGGCTTCAAATTCCACATTGCCGTCGGCCATATTCCGAACCCACCCGGTCAGATGCAAAGAGAGTGCTTTATCTTTGGTAGATGCCCGGTAATAGACACCCTGAACCCGGCCGTGGACAATGGCATGTACACGTTTTAAATCTGGCATAATTCGGGTCTCCTGTTGCCGTTCGTGGTTAAGGATAACGACTGGTGGGTTATTTTACGAATAATTAAATTGATTGCAGAAGGCATGAAAATGAAAACGATCATAATTACCGGGGCCGCGTCCGGAATCGGTAAAGCGGTTGCGGAGCTATTTTATTCAGAGGGCTGGCAGTTAGGATTGTTGGATCTGAATCCGACCCCCTTACAGGACACGGTGAAAGATTGGGATAAGTCACGCTATTGTATTGTTGCTGCGAATGTCACTGATCCTGATCAGGTTGAAACGGCACTGCAACAGATTATGCAATCGATCAGGTTACCGGATGTCCTATTCAATTGCGCCGGTGTTTTGGAAGTCGGCGATTTTGAGGCGATCACATTGGACCGCCATCATCGGATTCTGGATATTAATAACAAGGGGGTTCTGAATTGTTGTTATTTTGCCTTTCCTTATCTGAAACAAAATCCCGGTAGTCGGGTTATTAACATGTCATCGGCGTCTTCGCTCTATGGTATTCCCGGGTTTGCCAGCTATTCGGCGTCAAAATTCTGGGTTAAAGGATTTACTGAAGCGTTGAACCTGGAGTGGGCACGATATGGGATTCAGGTGATGGATATAGAGCCCCCTTTTGTGAACACCCCAATGCTCGCGAATAAACAGGCACAAATTATCCGCCGCCTTGGCGTGAAATTGGTTGCCGAGGATATTGCGGTTCAGGTGTTTCAAGCGGCTCAGGGTGAGCGACTCCATAATGCGGTGAGCAGGGAATACAAGGTGTTGCGGGCGGCTAGAAAATGTTTACCGGATCGCGCTGCCCACAAACTTGTGAAATGGATGTCCGGCTATTGACGACTATACATCGATGAAAAAATCGGGAATCAGTTGATTGACATCCAGGCTGGGATCAACCTGATATTGTCTGAGATCGGTTACACCTGCTTCACCCAGTACTTCATCGTCGATAAAGAAGTTGCCGCTGCACTCTGCACTGGGTCGTTTAAATATCTCATATGCTGCGTCGGCCATGATGGCGGGTGTGCGTGACAATTTAATCGTGGCGTCGCCCCCCAGATGGTTTTGCACCGCAGCCGTTGCGATAGCCGTTCTGGGCCAGAGTGCGTTGAACGCAATGTTATCCCGGCTAAATTCTTCCGCCATCCCGAGAACACAAAAACTCATTCCGAATTTAGCCATGCTGTAGGCAAGGTGAGGGGCATACCAGCGCGAATTAGTGCTAATAGGAGGCGCAAGGTTAAGTACGTGAGGATTTTCTGCATTTTTAAGGTGCGGTACTGCGAGTTTAGAGCACAAAAAAGTGCCTCGAAAATTAATTTGATGCATCAAATCGAAGCGTTTCATCTCAACATCCAGGGTGCCAGTCAAATTTATTGCACTAGCATTGTTCACAAGAATATCGATTCCGCCGAACGTTTCTACGGCTTTACGCATGGCCGCCGCAACCGTTTCCTCCTCTCGCACATCCACAACCAGAGGTAGTGCCTTACCACCCGCTGCCTCTATTTCTTCCGCTGCACTATAGATGGTGCCCGGCAGCTTGGGGTGGGCTTCAGTAGTCTTTGCGGCAACAACGATGTTAGCCCCGTCTTTCGCGGCTTTAAGGGCGATTTCTTTGCCGATTCCCCGGCTCGCACCGGTGATAAATAGAGTCTTGTTTTTAAGAGTTGACATAGTCCGCTGTCCTCGTTTTAGCAGTGTATAGGTGGCTCACTATAGTCCACTTTCCGCAGCCTAAAAACCGTCTGCCCGCCAGGGTGAATAAACTGTAAATACGGGCAACTTTACACGCCTGCACCGTTTTGGGTAGCTGCTTTTAAAGAGAGGTCTGGCCCCGTTTTTGCTATTCGATGACTGTATTGTTTCAGGGCGATGACAGTCGCATCAAGCGTTAGGCCAATAGAACGTTGATTCCAGTCAACGTTTTAGCGTGGTGAGTGTCGGGGGGCACGAAAGACCAATACGTTTCTTTTTTAACTCATTTATCTTTTTGTTTAAGGAGTAGTATCACCATGGCTAATAGAAAAGTTTCGCGCAGAACGGTTCCAATCTCGTTGGCAGGTGTCGTAGTCAGTACGATGGGTGTGGTTGTCCCGCAATCACTAATGGCAGCAGATTCTCTGCAGGATGCGTTGAAGGCGAGTACCACCAAGCTAAGCTTGCGCCCACGATACGAAAAGGTGGAACAAGAGGGTGCCGGTATTTCGGAAGCTGCGACGATATTATCTCGACTTACGTTCACCACCGGAAATTTCTACGATGTTTCGGCGGTCTTGGAATTTGATGATGTGACATCGATGAAGTCGGTCGACTATGATGATGGCTCTTTTGCCGGGCCTGGTCCTGCGATTATTGATCCCGAAGGCACGGAGGTTAACCAGGCCTACTTGTCTTATTCCGGATTGGATAGCACAGATTTTCGTTGGGGACGACAACGTATTGTGCTCGACAATCAGCGTTTTGTCGGAGGCGTGGCCTGGCGTCAAAACGAACAAACCTATGATGCGCTCTCAGTGACGAATACCAGCTTCGGTGGCTTGTCGATGTTTTATGCGCACGTTACTGATGTCAACCGGATTTTCGGCGAAGGAAACGACGACAGCTATCCAGCGGCACGACGTGGTGACCACCGGGAAGATACCAATCTGCTGAACCTGAATTATAAGTTTGAAGGCATTGGTGCTTTGTCGGCGTATTATTATGATATTGAGAACGAATCAGCCGCCGCGCTTTCCTCCGTAACCTATGGTGTCCGTTTTGCCGGTGATACGAAGTTTGATTCGTTCAGTCTCGGTTATGAGCTGGAATACGCTGATCAGGAGGATTCTGCGAATAATCCGAATAGCTATTCAGCGGATTATTCGCTTATCGGTGTGAGCGGTACCATCAGCAACTTCACTCTGGGATTTGCTATGGAAACCTTGGGTGCTGATGCCGACGCTGGTGTCGGATTCACCACCTCACTGGCAACCCTGCACATGTTTCAAGGGTGGGCTGATCAGTTTCTGGTGACACCGGGCGCTGGGGTGGAAGACAGTTACGTAACGTTTAAAGCTGGTTTGCCGTGGGGAATGAACTTCGTTGCGGTTTTTCATTCGTTTGAAAGTGCCGAAGACATTGCTGTCGGAAGTTCCGATTATGGCACCGAGATCGATGCGGCTTTGACGAAGAAATTCGAGAATGGCGCAACCCTGCAATTAAAGTACGCCGATTTCAGTGGGGAAGACGATGGCCTGACGCCAAACGATGTTGAAAAGGTTTGGATTACTGCGACCTACGCCATCTAAAAGCTGGGCAGTGTTTCACATGCATTATCCAGACAAAGTTAGGGAAGGCGAAAGCCTTCCCTTTTTTGGTTTTCTTACTTTACCCCGAGTTCTCCAGTGGATTATTCATCTTCCTTATTGGGACTGGCAACTCTGTATTCATCAGCCAGGTCGGCTTGAGAGTGAATGCTGTATTTCAGGTCATTCACCATGCCGTCTTTCAGGCTATAGATCCAGCCATGTACCGTAAGATCCTGCCCATTTTCCCAGGCTTTTTGTACGACGTGGGAGTGCGCTACATTTTTTACCTGTTGCTTAACATTCAACTCGCACAGATAGTTGTGGCGATCCTCTTCCGAGGCCAGTGACTCAAACCGGTGTTTGTTGCGGTAATACAAGTTTTTAATGCTATACAACCAGTTGTCGATAAGTCCGTGGCTGGTGTTTTCCAGTGCAGCTTTGACACCGCCACAACCATAATGCCCGCAGACAATTATGTGTTTTACTTTGAGTACCGCCACGGAAAACTCAATAACTGACATGCAGTTGAAATCGGTGTGGACCACCAGGTTTGCGATATTGCGATGCACAAAAATTTCGCCTGGCAATAAACCTACGATTTCGTTTGCGGGTACCCGACTATCGGAGCAGCCGATCCAGAGGTATTCCGGGGTTTGTGCCTCGGATAGTCGCTGAAAGAACTGAGGGTCTTCCCGTGTGATGTTCTCTGACCATTTTTGATTGTTTTCAAGGAGCTTATGTAGTCTATGCATGGGATCTGTCTGCCACTGAATAAAATTTTATTCCCAAGATTTTAATGACCTGTCCCCCGGATGTCGAATTTGGTACATCGGGGGGCGCTTTATTTTGCGGGGCTTTTACATTTACTTACCGAAAACTACGTTATAAACGTCCCGATAGTGCTCGGCAAAGTGGACGACCATGCCTTTGCGGATAAAGTCCGGCAGTTCGTCGTAGTCTCTGCGGTTGGCTTCCGGTAAAACCAGTTCCTTGATCTTTTGCCGTTTGGCGGCGATGACCTTCTCTCGGATACCGCCCACCGCCAACACCTGGCCGGTCAGGGTAATCTCTCCGGTCATGGCTAAAGGCCGTTTTGGAGCCATATTACAGGCCAGCGAGATTAACGCTGTGGTCATAGTGACACCGGCACTGGGGCCGTCTTTCGGAGTAGCACCTTCCGGAACATGCAAGTGAATATGTGCTTTTTCAAAAAACTCACCGCTACCACCATAATCCGTAATGCGCGAGGAGGCGTAGCTATAAGCCAAGTGGGCGGATTCTTTCATGACATCGCCTAACTGGCCTGTAATTTTAAACCCGGCATCGCGACGGTGAATCTCGGTAGCTTCGACCGGCAGGGTGACACCGCCAAGGGAGGTCCAGGCTAGGCCGGTTATGACTCCGACTCCTTTCAGTGGCTTCTCGTCGCGGAAAATAGGTGGCCCCAGATACGTTTCCAGATTCGCTGGCGTAATACTGATTTTCGATTCGGTTTTTTTCAGTAGTTTCACAACCGATTTACGGACGATTTTATTCAGCGTCTTTTCGAGGTTGCGTACGCCGGCTTCTCGGGCATAGCCTTCAATAATGGTTCGTAACGCGGGGTTGGACACCTTTAGCTGGGATTTTTTGACGCCGGCCCTGGATAGGCATTTGGGCCATAAATGATTGCGGGCGATGGCCACTTTTTCTTCTGTGATATACCCGGACAAGCGAATCACATCCATCCGGTCGAGCAGAGCGGCTGGAATAGTGTCCATCTGGTTTGCGGTACAAACGAACAGAACATTCGACAGATCCAGTCGAATATCGAGGTAATGGTCCAGGAATTCTTTATTCTGTTCCGGGTCCAGCACTTCCAGTAGCGCTGATGCGGGATCGCCCTGGAATGAGCTGCCGATCTTATCGATTTCGTCCAGCATCACGACCGGGTTGCTCACTTCAACATCCTTGAAAGCCTGTACCAGCTTACCTGGCATGGCTCCTATGTAGGTTCGACGATGGCCTTTGATTTCAGCTTCGTCGCGCATTCCGCCCAAACTGAAACGATAGAATTTCCGACCCAGGGCATCGGCAATGGAGCGCCCTATGGAGGTTTTACCGACACCGGGTGGGCCTACCAGCAGTAAAATAGAGCCGCTGATCTGGCCTCTGTAGGCACCGACCGCGAGGAATTCCACAATGCGATCTTTGACGTCATCCAGGCCGTCGTGATGCTTGTCCAGAGTGACGCGGGCGTTATCTATGTCCAGTTTGTCCTCTGAAGTTACACCCCAGGGAACGGAGGTTGCCCAATCCAGGTAGTTGCGGGTGACAGCGTATTCCGGTGAGCCCAGCTCCAGCATCGCGAGTTTGCTAAGTTCGTCATCGATTTTTTTCATCGCGGCTTCCGGGATCACGTAATTTTCCATACGCTTACGGAACTCGTCGACGTCGCTTTCCTTGTCGTCTTTAATGATGCCCAATTCTTTCTGGATGATTTTGAGCTGCTCACGAAGAAAAAACTGGCGCTGGTGTTCTTCCAGTTTGGCGTTGACCTGACGATTGATCTGCAAATGAAGCCGCGCTACTTCCAGTTCTTTTTTCAGCAACAGGAGCACTTTTTCCATGCGTTTCAATAAGGCAACGGCATCCAGAACATCTTGCAGGTCGTCGGCGTCAGCCGTCGTCAGGCCGGCAGCAAAATCGGTCAGCGGAGACGCGTCGTTGGGACTGAAACGATCCAGGTAGTCCCGTAGCTCCTCGGTGTAAAGCGGGTTAATCGATACCAGTTCTTTAATGGAATCGATAATCGCGATCGCATAGGCCTTGACCTCCTGGGCGTCTTCTTCCCGCGGCTGCGGATAAGTGACGCTGGCCAGCAGGGGAGGTGTTTTATGGAGCCACTGATGCACCCAGGTGCGGCGGATACCCTGTGCAATAAACTGAATTTTACCTTCGTCCCGCACTACGTTGTGAATCCGTACCACGCACCCCATACGCTCAAAGCGATCGGTTAGCAGCATTTCGTCATCGGGTTCCGGTGCGTAGCTCAAAGCCAGGCAGCGGTGGGAGGTTTTGGATACACGTTCAATGGTGGATGCCCAGGGTTCTTCATCTACCACAATAGGCTGTACCTGGGCTGGAAAAAACGGTTTGTTGGAAATGGGGATGACATAAAGACGATCGGGAAGCGAAGAATCGGTGAGCGCCAAACGAGTGTCAGAGTGGAGTTCGTCCACTTCAATAATGTCAGGGGTATCTGGGTCTGTTTTACTCACTGGGGACAACCACCTGTTATTGGTTAGAAATTTACTTCTATATGAGTGCGTTAGTCGGGATTTCAACCGTTGAACAAGGTCAGTTTAATTGATCTTTGAACGCGGCCTTTACCTGATCCACCGCTGTTTTGTGATCGACGATCGGAGCGGGGTATCCGCAGGCTTCTCTTTGCGCCGCAGACGGGTTGTGAATCTGCTTGCTATTCAGCGTCGACAATTCCGGTACCCACTGTCGAATGAAGTCACCGTCGCGGTCAAAACGTTCAGATTGGCGCTGCGGGCTGAACACGCGGAAGTACGGAACTGCGTCTGCTCCAGTGGAGGCAGACCATTGCCAGCCCCCGTTATTGGCAGAGAAATCAGCATCCACCAGCTTCTGCATAAAATACGCTTCACCCAGGCGCCAGTTTACGAAAAGATGCTTCGTTAGAAACATGGCCGTAACCATGCGCAAACGGTTGTGCATCCAGCCTGTTTCGTTAAGTTGCCGCATTCCGGCATCGACCAGGGGATAACCGGTTTTACCTTGTTGCCAACATTGCAGTCGCTGGCGGTCGTGCAGCCAGGGTATGGCCTCGGTTTTGGGCTGAAAGGCGCAACCTTTGCTGAGATCCGGGTTTAAGCAGGTTAGGTGTTTATAAAACTCCCGCCAGATAAGCTCGTTGATCCAGGTTCGTATGCCTACACTGCCGGAATCCCACTCCATATTATTCGCAAGCAGAGCCTCGTAAAAACAGCGCCGGAGGGACAAAGCACCCACAGCAAGGTACGGTGATAAACGACTGGTACCGTCAATTGAAGGGGTATCGCGGGTTTCTTTATACTGTTCAATGGAACGCTGAACAAATGAATCCAATTGTTGTTGCGCCACCTGGCTGCCGGCGGGCCACCACTGATTTGCTGGTTGTTTTGGTGCCCAGGAAAGGATTTCTTCTTCTGCGGTGGAGTCCATCTCGACGGGTGTCTGTTTTTTGGGCGCAGAGAACGGCGTGAGTTCACAGTTTGAAATATCCTTCAGCCAGGCGCGTTTAAACGCCGAAAAAACCTTGAACGGAGTACCTGCACCGGTTAGTACGGAACCCGGTTTTAAAAGTGTTTGATCATGACTGAACTGAAGTTCGGTACCGGCCGCGGCTAATGCTTGCTGCGCAGAGCGATCCCGACGGATTTCGTTTAGTTCCATCTCACGGTTGGCAAACACCCGCGTTACATTGTGGTGTTTGCAGAGTTTGACCAGCGTGTTCACGCTGTCTGAATAAGTGGTGCAACGCAATGCAGCAAAGGTGATGCCCGCCTGTTCCAGATCCCTACGCAAGCTCACGGCATTTTCAAGTACAAACCGCAGCTTGGTATCGCCCGCATGGTGAAGCTTGTGCTGATCCGGCGTATAGAGATAAATGGCTAAGACTTTGCTGCCTGAAGAGCAGGCGGCCTGAAGTGCGGGATTGTCGAGGATTCTGAGATCGTTGCGAAACCACATTGCATGTAAGGGAGGACGGGCGTCCATCGGCATAATGTTAGGGGTCCTCGGCGCTGGGTTAGAATGATCCGGACATCCTAAGCGCACTTGAACCATGGGTCAATGGAGCCTGGCAATTTGGAAAGAGCCGGCAGGGCTACCGGCTCTTTACTCGCGGGAGGGAATAGGTGCGGGGTACTGCTTAACGTTGCTTATACTGCTTTCTGCTCTGAATGCACACAGCCTTGTGTCTAGAGCAGCGTCTCTGATGCGAAATAAACGTCGCGTCAGGCGAAATACATGTTGTCCAGATAATCTTTCAACGCGTTAAACGTTGCCGTTTGTTCCGGATGAGTGAGCTCGAATAAGAATGATGCGGAATCTTTAATACCCATGTCGTACCTCCAGTATTTATCTAGTCATCAGGTCAAGCCGTATTTGCTTCCCTACAGGAGAATTAGCAACACCTATGCCATAATTGATATAAACGCTAAGGTAATGAATTACCGCAATATTTTTCTAACTAGTCTATATATTGCACGGTAAATCCTATGACTCCATGAATCGAAACCGCGCAGTGGGTTCAGTTGTAGTTCATAATCGGTGCGCTAATCTAGGGACGAGGTAAAAAAATAGATGTTTAAGCTTGGTCTTTTAAGTCGTGGCAGTTGCGAAAGCGCTAACAAATGCACGTTACTGTTGGTTGGCGTGTTGGGGGTTAGCGCTCCGGCTGTGTCTGCGGTAAGCAATCCATTTTCTTTCGTAACCCATACGCAAGCCATACTCCGGTTGGCGGAGCTGGATAATGCCGGTGCGGCGCGTTTGATCGAAAGCCGGACCGGCGGCAGGGTCTTGGCGGTGAGCGAAGAAGAGCGTGGTGGTAGTCGGGTTTATCGGGTGAAAGTTTTGTTACCCGAAGGGCGCATCAGAACCCTGTTTATCGATAAACAGACCGGTGCCGTGCGGGAAGGGTGATGTGATATGCGTGTTCTGGTGGTCGAAGATGAACAAAATTTAAGGCAGCAATTAAAATCTGCATTGCAGCAAAAAAATTACAGTGTGGATTGCGGGGAAGATGGTGAAGAAGGTCGCTACCTGGCTACGGAATATCAATACGATGTTGCTATTGTTGATATCGGTTTACCCAAACTGAACGGCATTGAACTTGTGCGTGGTATTCGAGAGCAGGGTATTCGGTTTCCTATATTAATCCTAACCGCCCGGGGACACTGGCAGGACAAAGTTAACGGCCTGGAAGCCGGGGCCGATGATTATGTGGTTAAGCCGTTTGAAATCGAAGAAGTGCTGGCGCGATTGAACGCACTAATACGGCGGTCCGCTGGACATGCGTCTCCTGTTATATCGGTGGGTCCGATTGCCTTGGATACGTCGAGCCAGCAAGTCCGATTGAATAATCAACCGGTTGAACTCACCAGCTTTGAATACAAAGTGCTGGAATACCTGATGCTTCATCCCGGGGACGTGGTGTCGAAAACCGTGTTAACCGAACATATCTACGCCCAGGATTTTGACCGTGACAGCAATACGATCGAGGTTTTTGTTGGCCGGTTGCGGAAAAAACTGGATCCGGACAATCTCATCAAACCGATTGAAACGTTAAGAGGCCGGGGATACCGGTTTGCGCTGGAGCGTTAGGGTTTGCCGTCGCTAAGGATTCGGTTTCTGTTTGTTGCGGCCTTGATTCTTGCGGTGTTCTCCATGAGTGCGGGCTGGATTCTGCGGCAATCCTTTGAAGCCAGTATCCAGGATCGTGCCCAGGAACAGTTGAAACTGCAGATTTATGGGATGCTGGCGGCAGCAGAATTCAAAGATGGCCAACTCCAATTGCCGCAGCTGCTTTCAGAGCCACGCTTTAACCGTTTGCAATCAGGGCTTTTTGCACTGGTGTTTAAGGGGGAAGATCCTGTTTGGTACTCCCAGTCATACCTGTTAAATAATGTACCTCCCATTGAATTCGGCCAGCCTGGACGATGGAATATGGTTCAGTACGAAACCCCGGATAAGGCGCAGTTCTACCAGCTCAGTTTTACGGTTTTATGGGAGCACCAGGGCAAGGATTTGCCCTTTACATTTGTTGTTTGGGAGTCAGACCAACCCTACGTTGCCCAGATCCAGAGCTTTGAAGCGACTCTTTGGGCTTGGCTGGGCGGGCTCGAAATAGTCTCTATCGCTCTGGTTTTTTTCTTGCTGAATATTGGGTTCAGACCTTTCAGAAAGCTCGCCCGGGAATTGAGTGAAGTGGAAAACGGAGCCCGGCAGCAGCTCGTTAAAATCTATCCGGTAGAAGTGATGCCGGTAGTGCGTAACCTTAACCGATTGATTGAGCATGAGCGTCAGGTCAGGGAGCGCTACAAGCATAGCCTGGGTGATCTGGCGCATAGTTTGAAAACCCCTTTGGCCGTACTGAAAGGGGTTCGCCAGTCAATTAATCAGGATGAAGAAAGCGATAAGGTTTTTCTGCAGCAAATTGAACGCATGGACGAAATTGTCAATTATCAATTGCGTCGGGCCATTTCAGCGGTACCGAACCGCAGCGCACAGGGGGCGGTGTTGCTATCGGTGTACCACAAAATGGCCACCGTGCTCGGTAAAGTCTATGCGGAAAAGGCAATCGAATTTGAGCAGGATATTCGTCCAGGGCTGAGGTTGCCCTGGGATGAGGCAGATAGCCTGGAGGTGTTGGGTAATCTGATGGATAACGCCTGTAAATTCGGCGCCAGCCGCGTAAAAGTGAGAGGCTGGATAGCCAATGGTGCGCTTTGGATTACCGTTGATGATGATGGGCCGGGCATTGCAAAAGCAGACCGTAACCTGGTGTTGCGACGGGGGGCGCGTAAAGATGAGCAGGTCGCTGGGCAGGGTATCGGACTGGCTATTGTGACGGATATTGTTGAAAACTCAGAAGGTGACCTTAGTATTGAAGCGTCCGAAGCAGGTGGCGCACGGTTTCTGATTCGCTTAGATTTGGGGTGGTGAATTGTCGCCCTTGCTCAGCCAACGGTTGATGGCATTGATTAATGCCGACTGGTTAAAAGGCTTTTTAATGTAGTCGTTCATGCCGACCGCCAGACAACTTTCACGATCGCCCATATTGGTATTGGCAGTAACGGCAACGATGGGGATGTCCGCATTTTGGTTGCCCAGTTTTCTGATCAGCTTGGTCGCTTCGAATCCATCCATGATGGGCATTTGGCAGTCCATAAATACCAGGTCATACACTCTTCGTTCCATCATGGTCACGGCTTCTTTACCATTATTAGCCGAATCCACCTGGAAACCCAATACCCGCAGTTGACCTTCCATCACGAGCTTGTTTACGTAGTTGTCCTCCACCACCAGGATTTCAATGTCTTCGGGGTCGATGTCGTCGGCGATAAAGCCCAGTTGGTTGTCGGCCGCGGCTTCAGAGCGCTGCATGGGTAAGCTCAGTGTTACTTCTGTCCCTTTACCCACAACGGAATGAAACTCCATGGATCCATCCAATATACTGATGATTTTTTGGGACAGCGCCAGGCCAATCCCCAGGCCCCCTTTGCGGCGGGTAAGGGAGCCATCCGCTTGCTTGAAGGAATCGAAAATCTCAGACTGAAGCGAATCTGGAACTCCGCAACCGGTATCCTTGATGGTGAAAATTAGTTTAACCTGGTCACTGGCCGGTTCGGTCTCACTCAGGGTTATTCCCAGCTTGATCTCCCCTTGGTCGGTGAACTTGCAGGCGTTGTCCAGCAGGTGATCGAGTAACAACTTCAGCTTATCTTCATCAGCGTTGACGATTGTGGGTACGGTTTCATCCAGTGCGAATTCAAAGCCCAGGTTTTGTATAACCGCTCGTGAGCGGTAGTGCGATGCCGTGTCCTCAAGGAAATTGCGGATAGGGAAGGGGTGGTTATCTGCGGCTGCGATACCGGATTCAAGTTGTGTATAGGTCAGGATGTTTTCAATCATGCCCATCATGTCACGGCTGGAGCGTACAATCGTGGTCAGGTATTTATTTTGCACGGTATCCAGTTGGGTGTGCTCCAGTAGCTCGGACGCCCCGAAAATACCGTTCATGGGGGTGCGTAACTCATGGCTTACCGTCGATAGGAATTCATCTTTGAAGCGGTTGCTGGCGGCCAGCCTGCGGTTGCTTTCTTCCAGAGCTTTGTTGGCGTCTCGTTCAAATTGGATGCGTTCCGCCTGTAGCACATTGATACGGTCCCCCAATGCCAGTGCTAGCAATATGGTTTCCAGCAGCGCACCGATTTGTACACTGAATGCGGTTAGCAGATTGAGGGGGAATATACCGGATATGGTGAGTATCCAGCACATTGCGCCGATGATGACGCTGATCCAGGCGATCAGATAAAAGCGGGCTGTTTTAATGCCTCTTTGTATGCCCACGAAGCCAGCGCTGATCCCCAGCAGGCTAAGAAAAAAGGTCAGCATATTGGCAGAATTGGGCAGCATCACCTTGCCGGATACGATGATAAGGGCAATATCAGCCAAACTTACCAGCACCAGGAAGCCGAATGCTTTGTGCAACATGGGCATCAGTACTTTTGTTTTAAGAAACTCCTGACTGAATATGGCCCCTCCACTGACACTGAGTAACGTGATTATGAAATGGGTTTTATACGACGACAGCCAATCATTACGATAAAAAAGCAGATCGCGGAGCAAGCCATCGTGGGATAGCGTCCATAAGAATAACGTGACGATATAGAAAACATAATAGACGTAGCTCTTTTCCCTGGTGGACCAGTAGAGAAAGAGATTGAACAGCGCCATGACGATGAACGCACCATAGAATAGGGTGGTTATTCCCATGATTAAACGTTCGTGGACCAGTTGTTCCGGTGCGGTTCTCAGGTTAATTGGAACAAAAACCGGGGAATCGCTGTTCACTTCAATATAGAGAGTGTTAATACCTTCTGCGGGTTTAACCGGAAAACAGAACCGTGTGCAGTTGATGCGGGTATCTTTTTGGGTGTAGCCGGAGCGGATCTTGGAAACCAGCTGATCTCCGTTCATTTGATACAGGGTGATATGACTAAGGTGGGGGTAGCCTATTTCCAATATCAGGGGTAAAGCGTTTACATCAAACCGGGTCTGAAAGCGAAACCAGAAGGTGGAATGGGTTCTAGACAGATAGGGAGAATCAGAAAAAACCGGTTCAAATTGTTGTTGGGTGTCACGAGAGCGCACATCATCCAGGGTCAGGGTGCCTGAACTGTCCTCCAGCATATACAAATGGCGCCCTAACACCAGATCACCGACTTCATCAGCTTCAAGAGGCGAATAGGTCGGTGCAGCAGCCGCGCTGATTGGCATCAGCAACAGGAGCTCGAGCAAAATGCCCAGGCTAAAGGCTACTACGGTCTTTGACATTCACCCACACCTACTACTCTCGGAAAATCGGAATACCTATACAAAGATACAATAAACTCAGCGTCTTAAGTGTAGTTCGCAATTTTAAATAAGGTAATGAAATGTAGGTCATTTAGGTAAAAAATGAGTTAACCGGCTAAAATGTCTCAACTGCCGTAGCGGTCACTCTGTTGCGATTGTTTCGATAGCGAGTAGAATCCATTTATTAGCCACCGCTTTGGTGGCGCTGATGGTTAGTAAGGATACGCTCCTGCTCCAATGTGCATCGCTCGGTTTAGCGAATTATTTCAGCAATTTATACATCATGTCTGCTTGTATCGACACATTACGTAAGGGGATCATCCGTGGGAAGCGTTCAGGATTCTCGTTATCTGGGTGGAGTCAACGAGCTCACCATCATCACCGATATTAAAAAAGGCAGGACCCCCGATGGCGTACTGACCTATAAGCAAATGTTGCAACGCGTGCTGGATTCGGTTCAGAACCGAGAGGAAAGAGGTATCCCGACCCCCATCAGGCTTATCGAAACAATCCATTTTGCACGTTGGGTTATCTGGCAACACGGTGAATCCAGTAAGCTGATTTTCACTTCCAATTACGATGGCAGTATGTGGCAATACCTACGGGACTTCTCGAACACGATTGCTACCGATATTGATCGTGTCTGGAGCAACTGCGAGGGCTATCCGCCTGGCGGATGTCGCGATTTCGATAGTTTCTGGGCCTATGTGGTGGAGCATCAGGTTGCAACCAGCGCGTTCTATGCTGCGCTGCCTCAGCAAACTTTGCGCCGGCGGGATTCTTTGCGGCGGTTTAAAACCAACTTCGACCAGTTTGTGGTGCGTTACGGTGAGTCCGGCCAATCTGATCCAGAAGGTTTTTATAAGCAATTTCAGCAGTTTGTTCTGAGCAACCAATCGTATCTTAGTGAATAGAAACAACGGGGCAACGTTGTGAACACCACCGAATCGGCCATTCAGCTAGACGATATTCAGGCTCACGTAATCAGCAGTGCCAGACCTGCCGCAGCAAAATATTTCTTCTTCCATATCCGTGACCCTTCTGCTTTCTCAGCTTTTCTTGCAAGCGAGTTGCTGAATGGTTTGACGTTAAGTGAGTTCGATATCCAGCATCCGCAAGCTATTAGGCTGGCTGGGGATTATCAGTGCTTCACGAATATTGCTTTCAGCTTCAATGGCTTGGCTCGGCTGGGGCTGCCTCAAACGCTGTTGGACAAGTTTCCTGTGGCTTTCCGGGAGGGTATGGCGGAGCGGGCGCGATTTATAGGTGACAGCGGTGTTGATTCGCCTTCCGTTTGGGAGGGTTACTACGGGAATGCACATTTGCATGGTTTGATTGCAGTTAATTATATGCCCTGGTTGAAAGCGAAATGTGCCACGCCCGGAAAATTCAAAGCACCGGATCAATGGTCCGCGCGAGAGCAGGAGCTGCATTTCGAGAAAATCGATCGGTGCTGGAATGCCCTGTTAGATGGCGCTGCAACGATTCCAGGGGCAGAAATCCTGCAACGGGAACAGGCTCACGTGATTCGTTACGGCACCCGGTTGAAAGAGCACTTCGGGTTTGATGACGGCATATCGCAACCCCAGGTTGCCGGAGCCCAGGCATATTATGGCAGTGTCGGAAAAAAGCGAAGCAACGATGGTGAGTGGTATCCTTTGGCGCTGGGCGAATTCGTGATGGGTTACTATGATGAACTGGCGACGGCGAATCTTGGACGCCAGAATAGCCCGGAGGCCGATCCGACATTGCCGGTACCGGCAGATGCGATTGAACGTGCTTATCACGCCTTAACCATGAATGGTTCGTTTCTTGTATATAGGAAGCTTGAACAGGATGTGAAAGGATTTCGCGCATTCTGTGCAAATAAAGGCGGCAATGTCGTTGCGGAGCAAATGGTCGGTAGAAAATTAAATGGGGAGCCGCTAACGAAAAAGGCAACCGGAATCCGCGACAACCAATTTGATTTTGGTGATGATCCTGACGGAAAGGTCTGCCCATTCGCGTCCCACATGCGCCGCGTAAACCCGCGATTGACACTGACCCGTGGCGTCAATGAGGGCACCTTTCGTGTGGATCAGCACCGGATTATCCGCCGGGGCATGGCTTACGGGCCTTTTATCGAGCCAGGCACCCGGCCCCAGCAGGCGCCGGATGCGGTTCGTGGGCTGCATTTTTTTTGCTATAACGCCCGACTGGATTCCCAATTCGAATTTATCCAGAAAAACTGGATCAATAATTGCGACTTTATGTATTTCCCTTCTCCGGTCGTGGACCCCATAGTCGGAAATCGGCAGCAGGGGGGCGCCTCTTCGTTTCCTGTTGATCAGGAGTCGATGCCTGTTAGCGGTTTGCAGCAGTTTGTTTTCGTTCGGGGAGGGGAGTATTTTCTAACGCCCGGCAAACGCGGATTAGCCCGGATTGCGTCACTAGCAGAAACCACTAACCCGTTCAGGGTGTTCAAGCAGAGAATTGACCCGTTTGATCCAAATGAGTCTGACCCATTGGAGGTTGCTCGCTATGTGGATTCAACAGAACTGATCCAGGGTAAGCGTTTTGTCAAGCTGTGGGTGGATAAAGAGAACGGAGCGCGTACCCCTTATTACTATTTTGCGCATCGTCAGGAGTTGAACCGTATCCTGTCGCTGCCCAATCTGTTCACCAATGATCTTTATCGAAAGCGAATCAGCGCTCTTACGGGGTCGGATATGTTGTTATCTTCGCCCGTCTCTCAACAGCGGGCGGAGCGTAAGGAACGATTGCAGACCTTGCTCAGACCGGCGCTTTCGATGTTGGATCGTATATTGGAACCGGAACTGCAGCGTGCCCGTAATATACTTCGGAAGACACAGTCTATTGACTTGGTCGAAGGCTTGTCACGCAGACTTCCACTGGCGGTGATTAAGGCGTTTTACGGAATCCGGCCGGTAACAGCAGAACAGGGGGCGCCAGTTTCCCGTACTCAGATTGCACATTATTTTGATCGCTCGGATTTTTCAATGTTGCCCGCGGCGTGGCAGGAAAACTACGCGCAACTCGGTTTCAAAACAACCGAGGATGACACGTTTTTGTTCTGGGTCCGTATGTTGTTTCTGGAGGTTTTCCTGAATCAATACAATGTTCCACACATTGCGCATCTGGCAATTAACGCCGCCAAAGAATTTGTACCCGTTATTGATCACCAAATACGTCAGGCGATAGAGGGGACCAAACAGCCCACGGTGTTGCACGGATTAATCGAACTGTATCAATCCGATGACAATATTAATGATGCAGATTTGGTGGCAACCGTTCGGCAATCAATGCTGGAGTTTATGGTCGGCAGCACCGACACAACGAGTAAGGGGATTGCATTGGTAGTGTCCACGCTTTTGGGGATGGGGCAGGATCTTGCCGCAGGTATCTGTGCTATGGCGCGGGGCTCGGACGAGTGCACCCGTCTGCTGACGTCTTGGCAACAAGGTGCCCGGGATGACAAAACCGAAGCTGCCATCGATACTTTGCTGAATCCGGTTATTACGGATTGTTTGCGCTTGAATCCGGTGGCTCCGTTGGTGCCAAGATATTGTACCAGTGGAGCAACTTATACCACCACATTGGGCGATGTTCTGAATATTGAGCCGGGAGCGGTCATCTGTTTGCTGCCTCAGGTAAGCATGGCGGCGACGCTGAGGGAGGCCGCCGTTAATGGCGTGCCAGCACCGGATAATGAACCCCTTATATTTTTGGACGGGACACCTCATGCCTGCATGGGGGCTCACATTGCGTTGCTGGAAATCAGGCAAGCGTTGAAGTTATTGCTGGAGTTCAAAAACGTTCGGCCTGCCGCCGGCAAAGCAGGCCTGATGCAGGAAAAATACAAAATGCCGGCCAGTATGAGTTTACGTTGTGAGTGAGCCGGTCAACCGCTTGAGTAAATTAAAATGCTCAAAATAATAGGGGTGGTCGATTCTCTGGGCGTATGAGTGCGCCATATCCAGGTAGGTCAGGCTGGTGTCGGGTTGATTGTTGCGGAATTGCATCTCACAGGCAAATGCAGACGCTCGATATCCCAATAATGCCATGCGTTTCTGGTTCGCAATGTCCAGTGCAATATCAACGAGCTGAATACTGTGCACACTCTGGTTAAGTGTGGCCTGCACTTTTGCCAACTGCAGGCTGGACCAACCGTGATGCGCCTTTTCGTTGGTTTCTCTGGTTAATGTAAAGGCTTTTTTGGCGTAGCCAAGTGCTTTGTCCGGCTCATTCAGGTTCAATTGAAGATCTGTCATGGCTTTGTATAAATAAAACCAGGTGTAGCGCCCCCCTTTTCGGTAGCAGGCGGGTTGCAGTGCCTGCTCAAGCAACTGCGCGGATTGAGTCATCTTATTGCACCCGACCAGGGCTTCCGCGAGTTTAGCCGAGACAGCAGGAACCATGGTAAGAATGGCATATTCTTCACATATACGCAGAGCGAGCTGCAGGATTTCCCGCGCCTTCTCAAACTCGCCGATGGCCAATAAATAGTAGCCATGGGTGTCGTAAATCATGGCTTGGGAATAGGGGTGCTGCGCACCTTCGGCAATCTCGATACCGCGCCCAATGACCTGTTTAGCCTCCGCGAGCCGGCCCAGTTCCACCAGGCTATTCCCATAAAAGGTGCGGCAGAAAACCGATGGATAGCCGGTCCAGCCCAGACGACTTACTTCCATATCGCCGGACAAGGCGCTGACGATGGTTTTTTCCAGAGCAATGCAGTCATCAAAGTTGCCCATGGCATGATGAACCATGGCAAGGTTGTAATTCGCTGCGATTCGCAAGGGGGTGTGATCAATTTCGTGGGTCAGTGCCACTGCGCGCAATGATGCATCGAGGGCTTCCGGGTGCTCGCCAACCATCCATAGCGCGTTGCTTAATTGGCAGAGTATTGAACAAGTGCGGCGAGGTTCCCCAACTGCATCACACAGTTTTTCAGCTTCCCGCAAATCCCGCACCAAGCGATCTTGTTCCCCCAACGGAATGAGTGCATTCATACCCACGGCCAGAAAATCAATGCGCTGGCCAAGGGTGTCGTTGTTTAAGGGTAAATGACGCAGAGCTTCCAGCCCGCGATCCAGGAGCAACACCGCTTGCTGATGCGAGGATCGCCCTATTGCGTGATAACAGGATTTAAGATAGTACTCTACCGCTTTGTGCCAGTATTGGCCCAGATACGCATGTTCTGCCAAACGATAGATATGCTCTTCCAGCCGTTCCTTATACAGGGACTCCATAGCATTGACCAAACTGGCGTGGGTCAGACGTTTGCGTTCCCGGGGAATGGTGTCGTAGGTAACCTGGTGAACCAGGGCGTGTTTGAATTCAAAGTCATCCGTTGGCGAGTCCCCCAGGCTAACGATTAAACCGGATTCAATTAATTCATCGATGGCTCGTTTGGCGTAATCTCTTGGGATATCGGTAATGTAGTCCAGTAAAACGGAAGAAAAACGCTGCCCAACAGCAGAAGCCGCTTGCAGGATATTCTTGGCTAATTTGGAGCGTCGGTCGATACGGGTTGCGATGACCGAGTGAATGGTGAGAGGCAAAGATTTGGGCAACGTTGCCAGGGTGGAGGAATATTTACCGGGTCCGCCCCAAATTAGGTTGCTGTCCATCAGGTGATGGATCATTTCTTCTATGTACAGCGGGTTGCCTTCACAGCGTACGCTGATTTCGTCACACAAGGGCACGATGCCGGGATCCGTTCCCAGTACACCCTGCAAGTAGTCGTTAGATTCGTGCGCAGTGAAGGGATTCAGCTCGATTATTACCGCGTTGTTCTCCAGCCAGGGGGATTGGTATTCCGGCCGGAAGGTGACAATCAGAAATAACGGGTGGTCATTTACAACTTCAGCAATCTGTTCCAGTAAGGTTTGGCTTTCGGCGTCAATCCAGTGCAGATCTTCCAGTACGATCACCAAGGGGCAGGCATCGGCAATGATGCCAAGCAGGGTTCGGAAAGCATCACGCGCCTGCTGTCTTTTTTGCACCGGTTCGAGACTATTCCAGCTTTTGTTTTGGATCGGCAAATCCAGCAAGAAGTGGAAGGCTGACAAAGAGGCGCTGAGAACGTCTCCGTAAACGCGGATCCGGTCTCTGAGTTTTTGTGCGATCTGCAGCTGCGTATCGGTTTCCAGAACATTCAGCCAGTTGCGTAATAAATTGGAGAAGGGCAGATAGGATGCATGGCGGTTATGGGAATCACATCCCGAGCGCAGCACCTGAAACTGTTGTAGATCGATAATTTGTTCAAATTGCGATAGCAGACGGGACTTGCCAACACCGGGTTCTGCACAGATAGCGACACAGTGTCCTTGTGGCAGCGGTGCATCCCGCAAATATTTGTAAAGTTGGGTCAGTTCTTGCTCGCGACCAATAAACGGGGAGTCATCCAAAAGGCGTTTTTCGCCGTCGGTTTGATAGATTTTGCCCTGTAGCTGATAAACCTCAACCGGTTGTTCCAGGCCTTTTATATTGGTCAGTCCCTGATCCAGTACTTTGATGGACTTTTTGGCCAGATTAAAGGTTTCCCGCGAAATGATGGCGCTGTTCGGGGGCGCCAGCACTTCCATTCGATGCGCGAGATAAACGGTGGGCCCCAGGGCTTCGTAGTCGACCGAGAAATCGTTATAGAACGGTTTCATCAATACTTCGCCAGAATGGATTCCGATGCGCACGGCGATTTGCGTCTGTTCGAACTCGGCCTGAACCGCATACAGCATATCCAGCCCGGCGTAGCAGGCGCGGGTGGCGTGGTCTTCATAGGATACAGGGGCACCAAAGATCACCATCATGCCGTCGCCATCCACTCGGTTGATCATGCCTCCGTATCGGTGAGCGCATTGCTTAAGACTGGTTATGGTGGGGTCGAGGTAGTCGGTACTTTCTTCCGGTTTGAGCTTATGTATCAAGTGAACAGAGTTGGTAATATCAACAAAAAGAATGGAGACTTTTTTAAGTTCGGGCATTAGGTCCCGGGTGTTAGGGGCGGGCGTAGCCTGTTCGCCCGCTTCTTGTGAGGGATTCAGGACAGCACCACAGTGGTAACAAAAGGTGTGAAAAGCCGGATTGTCAGATCCGCATGATAGGCAATGCATAAAGCTCTCGAATCCCGTCCGTTATAGACTCGTGCTGCTTGAAAGCACCTCGTGCCCCATTAGATGCGAGCGGGGCGATGACGTAAGGGAGCTAGTATAAACTGCCCAATATAGCTTGCCAATGTAGCCTAGTTTGCAGAAGTTTGACAGAAAATGACGGAAAAGCCCTGGAAGGTGGACGGTATTGGAGCTGTGATTGCAGCCGGATTACAGGTTGTTAATACCACAATGGTATCGCCAGTGCTGGTTCTGGATGAGGAAACATGAGCGACACCTTCATACGCTAACCAGGCTTGAGCTGCGGCAACGGCACTTTGAATATCGGAATCGAATGAGGGTGCTAACATAAACGTGTGTCTCGCAGGCTGACTAGGAACAGTACAAATATCCCCTGATATTGCTCAATGAGACCAAAGTGTGTGCCTCAAAGTGGGTAAAAAAGTGCTGGCAAGGGGCTCGCATCCCTTACCAGCACATACTGACCTTGCCAGAGCGTCCGTACTCATGGCCAGCGTGGTGCTCTCATAGTTTTGATCCCCGGATTAGCACTCCGGGTCGGATGCTCGGGAGCAGAGGGAATTCGCCCGCTTCCAGAGCATCTGGCTACATAGTAGTTGTAATTCTGGATAATTATTATGGGCAAAATGCCACCCTATTTTGTGACAAATTACCAGAATGACGGGATCGTATTATTTTTGATTGGGGGCAGTGCGTAACACTGCACATCGATGGCGCAGCCTAAAGGCTAGCGCTGAGCCCTGAAGCCCGGGTTCTTTTCCTCGCTTACGGGGTGCAGTAACAGATCATTTTCCAGAGTCATTGCCGCGTAAGACGCCAGTGCTTTGACGATCGGTTCCAGCCTTGGCGCGAAAGGCACGACCTCCTGGGTGAACGCATTGCGGGCATTGATTAATTGCATGACCCCAATCACTTCCTGTTCGTGGTTCATTAGCGGGACACTTAGAAAAGATCGGGAGGTGTAGCCGTGCTGTTGATCGAAGCTTTTCATACCGGAAAAATCGAACGTGGTGTTGTTGTAGGCATCGTCAATATTCACCACTTGCTTGCTGATGGCGGTGAAAGTAGCAACGTTATGCAGGTTGGCTTCGCCGTTGATTTCCAATAGTAATGGAGCGATGGTGTTTGCTTCGCTTTCTGCCGGGGATAGGCTCAGGTTTAGGCTGGTGTTTTTTAATGCGACAAATTCCAGCCGCTGGGGGGGGTGCTTGCACAGCCAATAGATAGTGGCCCCGTCGGCCCGACTCACCCGCATGGCTTCATCCAGTACCCGTTCAAAAATGGCATCTGCCGCTTTGGGCTGTGATAACCGTATCAACAGTTCGCCTTCCGACTGTTCTAATTTGGCGCTTTCCAGAATCGTCGCCAACAAGGACGCTAGTGCTTCCACGATGGTGATCTGGCTCTCACTGTAACGCGCGACGGTGCCGGAAAGTGGGTTTTGCGGATTAATAAGCTGAATGACGCCCAACACTTTTTGGTTGGGCTTGGCGACCGGAACCGACAGCACCGAACGGGTTTTATAATCGAACAGGTCATCAAAATTTTTGATGCCACTGACATTGAATTGGTTTGTGCAATAGGCATCTTCAACACAGACCGATTTATTTTGCAGGGCACAATAGGCAGCAATGCTCTGTGTTTGGCTGGTATCCGAATCGCTGGGATGTATGTTAATGGGGGTCAAGGCGGATTGGCCCGGCTCACAAAATTTCTGATTTAATCCCAACGATTTGTTTTGCGCCATAGCGAAGTCCAGGCGCATACCTTCTTCGTCTTCTTCCAAAAGGTATAAGGTGGCGCCATCGCAAAATGTGACGTTTTGGCATTCGTCCAGAATGCTGCCGAACAACTTCCATTTGTCGGTTTCATTGGATAAGGAACGGGTCAAATGAATCAGTCGCCAGAAGAAAGCATCCTGATGAAATATGGACATGACTAGAACTCTTCAAGAATCTGTTTTGAACAGTGTAGTACGTCCGGGGAAATCCCGTGGGTCGGAACCGCTATTTGGATCACACCTGGGTTTAAAAGCGCCTATAAGCGAGATGCTTTTGTGGATTTGGTCACAAAAGCATCGATGTGTGATCAAACCCGTTTGTCGATTGCTCTGCGTAGCGGCGAGAATATCATGAGTAGGGCGAGGCTGAGCCAGCCGAGCCCGCCACCGCCACCACCGGACGCCGCGGGTGCGACGATCGGAATTGGGGGCGTGTCGATCAGTATGTCGGCTTCATTGCTGGTGCCAGTATTGCCATCGCTGAAGGTGGCAGTGACCCGGTAATAGAAGCGGTTGCCGTCGGTTAGCGTGGTGTCGGTGTAGGTCTGGGTGTCCGGAGCCAGGTTGGCGATAATTTCCCAGTTGCCCTGATTGATTCTTTTCTCAAGGTTAAACCCGGTCTCATCGTAGGATCGGTCCTGCCAGGAAATGGTGGCGGCAGTCTCATTGCCACTGACGGTCAAATTAATCGGAGCCAAGCCTGGCTGGGGGCCTTCAATAGTCGAGTCAAGTTGGTTGTTGGTGGAGTCGGTCTCGAACAGATTTTGCCCGTTAACGATATTAACCCGTTGTTGCAGAGAGATTTCCGGGCCTGTTGGATTGATCGTCAGGTTTACCGGTGTTGTTGCTTCCGGGTTAGATAACGTACAACTATAGGTTTGATCCGCATTACTCAAGGTGCAGGCTGTACCGCCGGTCGTCACCGCGGCGAACGTAGCGCCACTGCCGCTCAGGGTGCCGGTGACTGCAACCGTCGCGAGACTGCTGTTGCTTTCGAAATTGACGTCGTATGCGGTGCTAAAGGGTTGCAGTGAGCCGACGTTTTTCACCGTATCCGTTCGTTCGCTGAGGGTTAAGTCAAAAGGCAGATCGAAACAGTCTTCAATTCGGCTGATGGCATTGATGTTGGCTTTTAGTGCGTTGCGGGAGCAGATCGAAAACTCATCCAGGCCGGATGTTAGAAAGGGCCCCATGATGAACTCATCGTCGCTGCAGTTTTTCGCAATCGGGTTGTCGTCACCGTCGTGCAGAAAACCGAAATTGTGCCCGATTTCGTGAGCGACAGTCAGTGCGGTGAAGGTGATTTTTTCGTTTTGGGATGAGCCGGATACCTGTGATACACCGGAGGCGATGGGCGTACATAATCTGGGCTCATCAAGTCTGCCACTGTCCGAGTAATCCGACGTATAAGCAAGACCGATGGCTGAATCACCGCTGGATGTGAAATCACGGCCGGTAATAAAATGCATGACCGAATTCGTATTAACATCGTATTGAGGTCTCGGGTCATTGATACGGGCAATACCCAGGTTGCTGAGCACTTCATCAATTTCAAGGCTATTCCCCAGCGTATCGCCCGCAGTGTAATCGATATTGATGCGATTGAAGATGATATGAAAGTTTTGCTTAAACAGCAGGTCCACGTTTTCCAGAATTGCAATGGCCTGAGTTTTAAAACTGGTGCCAAAATGTTCGGTTCTGAATTTGGTATCAAAAATGACGGTCAGCTCGGCGACCAGGCAGATACCATCGACCTGGGTGCTGCAAATGGAATCGTAGTTTACCTGGCTGGCCAGCATGGTGGCCAGCGACGCGCTCGCGGGTTGCGATTGGTATTGCTGTGACTTTTGCTGAAGTTGCTCCGGCAGCGCAGGGCTACTGCCACATTCCCCGAGGGGCAACTCTGCTGGAACCGGTGTGGCTGCATAACGTTGTTGCAGCAATGCCTGCGGTTTATCGTCGGTCAGATCGTTAATGAGTAAAACCTGATCCCGGTGCAGTAGCATACCTTGCCATTGCCCGTCGATTTCAGTAACCCGGCCAACACTGAGCGGGTACTTCTGTAGATGGATATGGTAATGCGGGTGGGAATAATCTGCTGGGTTCACGCCGTATTGATCCAGCGACCGGGGTTCCAGCACGACTTCGTAGGCGTCGGAGCCGATGAGCATAAACTTGCTCATCGGTTCTGAATCGGCGGCCAGGAGCGGGCTGCATATCACCGCAAAAAGAAAACCTAATGTCGCACGGAAAAGAAAACGTTTGCTCGATGCATTGCTAAGGGGCGATGCGGAAAACTTCAATTTCATTATCATTATTCTCTGCGCGGCTCAATGTCCGGCTTACTGATTTATTAATGTCCCTTTGACGGAACCGGTTGTACGAGCTTTAGACAGGTGTCGGGTAATAATACGCGAACAAGCGACAAATCCAAAACTGGCAGTGACACAGGTTGAGGCGCCGATTCCGCCGCTGCAATCCAGCCGCAGACTATTTGTTTCCTGGCGCTGCGGTCGGCTGCTGCAGACGCTGCCATCGGCCTGAGGAAACATCAGGGGCTCATCAGAATAGACACACTCAATACTGAAGCGACGTTTAAGGTTACTACTATAACCGTGGTCTTGGCGCAATTTTTTGCGCACTAGTGCCAGCAGGGGGTCTTGCTCGGCCCGGGTCAGATCGGCATAGCGAATCCGGGTCGGGTCGATCTGGCCACCGGCCCCGCCAACTACGTAAACAGGGATTTTATTGCGTTTACAATGCACTATCATCGCTACCTTATGTTTCACTGCGTCAGTCGCATCTAAAACGTAATGGAATCGAGGGGTTAGCTTCTCTGATACGTTTCCTGCAGTGACAAAGTCGGCATCCCCGTGGCACTTTAATTCAGGATTAATACTGAGCAGACGGCGCACCATAGCATCCACTTTCAACTGCCCATAATTATCTGCGGTGGCGTGGATCTGCCGGTTGGTGTTTGAGATGCAGATATCATCCAGATCCATCAGGGTGATCTCACCTATCCCGGAGCGGGCCAGCGCTTCAGCAGCCCAGGAGCCGACGCCGCCAATACCCACAACACAAATATGGGTGTGTTGCAGTATCTCCAGAGTGCCCGCACCGTATAGGCGTTCGATGCCTGCAAACCGATTTAGATATTCCTGTGACGGCATAGATACTGCAACCTTCTTGCTCGCGAAATAGGGCCGCATTATAAGATAGGGCTAATGCGGGGGATAGCCTGTTCGGTAATCTGCTACAATTCTATACTTGTCACATTATGATACTCAGATGAAGAGGCCGGTTGATGGACGACCGTATATTGGCGAAGGCATTCAAAGCCTTGTCTCACCCTAACCGACTGCAAATGTATACCGAAATCTTGCGCCAGCAATCGTTGGATTCGAAAGATTTACGGGGCTGCGCACTAACCGACTTTATCAATGCGTTGAACATAGGCGCACCCACCGTTTCCCATCATATCAAGGAATTGGTCAACGCAGATTTGATCCGGGTGGAACGTAGCGGCAAATTTGTTAAGTGCTACCTGAATGAAGGGATGTGCAAGCAGTTAGAAGGTTTTTTCTGTCAGGTTAACCCGTAGACCGGACGCCGTCCGGATGCTGTATGGAGAAGGCAAATGCAATACGAAGGCTATGTACATCCCGGCTTTACATCGGTCGCTGCGGAATTTATGCGGCATATCCGTGACGACGGAAAAAGTGGTTCTGCTCTTTCCGTTTATCATCATGGGCATAGCGTTATTGATATTTGGGCAGGCAAACGTGACGCGTCCGCTGCGCCCTGGACAGAAGATACCTTGGCATTATCGTTTTCCACCACTAAAGGCGTGGTGTCGACATTAATGCATATTCTGGTCGATCGTGGTGTATTGGAATACGACCAGCCAGTTTGCCATTACTGGCCAGAGTTTGGTGCAAACGGTAAAGGTGGCATCAGCATCCGGCATCTGCTGACTCATCAAGCGGGTTTATACAACATACGCGACCTGATAGGCGATGCCATGCAAATGACCGACTGGGAGTATATGACCAGCCGCCTGGCCCAGGCGACGCCTTCCCACAAAGCGGGCGTGGAGCATGGCTACCATGGATTGACCTACGGCTGGCTGCTGGGAGAAACCATGAGCAGAGCCAGCGGTAAGAATTTTGCTCAGCTACTGCAGTCGGAATTAGTGGATCCCCTGGGTCTGGACGGTATGTACGTGGGTTTACCGGAACAGGAGATGCATCGCCGGGCGATATTGACCGCTTATCCTAAACGATCGGTTGAAGCCTCAGAGTCGGGAAGAGTGCGTCGTAAGCCCAGCATGCAGAAGCGGATACGGGGACAGATGATTACGACCGGGCTGCAAGTGCTAGGACTGGATGCGCGGGATCTGGCGAATGGGCTGGCACCCAGAGGGATGAGCCGGTTCAGCTTTAACGATGAACGGGTGGTCAAGAGTTGCATTCCGGCTGCCAACGGCATGTTTACGGCACGTTCGCTGGCTAAAATGTATGCCGCGATTGCGGAGGGCGGGGAGCTGCAAGGGGTGCGTCTTATGACACCCTTCCGGGTGCGGGAATTGAGCCGGATCCATAGCCGGAAAATAGACAAGGTGGTGCCGATACCGATGCATTGGCGGCTGGGCTACCACCGGGTCTTTACCCACGGGCCCCGCACTCCTCATGCCTTCGGACATTTCGGTTGGGGCGGCTCCGGTGCTTGGGCTGATCCCTCGCGAGGCCTGAGTATGGGGTTCACTGTGAACAGCAGCGGTGCTGCCACTTCACCGTTCGGTGATACCCGTTTAGCTTTTATAAATAGCGCCATTATCCGGGCCGCAGAGCATGTGGACGGTCGAAGAGGGCCGTTTCACAATACCCTTATTGAGCGTTTTTATGACCTGGTAAACTGACTCCCGCATCAGGTCCAGTCGGACAGGGCCGCATTGTCGCAGTCGCAGAATTTACCCAATACCAGGACGATCGCATCGTACAGCATCCATAACCCCAGCCCGCCCAGGGTCAGCATCTGCAGCATGCCGGTGCCGACTTTGCCCACGTAAAACCGGTGCGTACCGAAATAGCCGAATATCAGGCAAAGCAGTAGGGCGGGCAGGATTTTGCGTTTGGAAACGGGCTTTTTAATGTCTGCCAAGGGGCGGGTTCTCCTGATGCGTTTTGCACTCCTTATAGCGAAAGCAATCCACAAGGTGATCATTCACCATGCCCATGGACTGCATGTAGGCATAGCAGATGGTCGTGCCGACGAAATTAAAGCCGTCTTTTTTTAATTGTTTGCTCATGGCATCCGACTCCGGTGTGCTGGCGGGGACTTGTGACATTGTTTTCCAGCGATTCTGGATAGGCGCTCCGTCTACAAATTGCCAGATGTAGTCACTAAAAGTGCCATGTTGTTGTTGGATTTTCAAATAGGCTTTGGCGTTTCGTATCGCGCTTTGTACTTTTAGCCGATTTCTGATGATGCCCGGATCCTCTAGTAATTTCTCCACTTTGGCCGGCGTGAAGCGGGCTATTTTGGCTGCGTTGAACCCGCTCAGGGCTTTGCGGTAGTTTTCACGTTTACGTAATACGGTTATCCAGCTAAGGCCCGCTTGCGCGCCTTCCAATAATAAAAATTCAAATAAAATGGCGTCGTCAAAGCAGGGTACGCCCCATTCTACATCGTGATAATGCTGGTAAAGCTCGTCTTCTCCGCACCAGCCACATCGTTTGAGCGGCATACAGCCTCCTTTAATTTTTCAAAAAAAACCCCGACATTCGCGGGGACGAGTCGGGGTCATAGTAGCGCGGTTTTTCACGTTATAGTTATTGTCGGGTGTAAATTGGGAAGGCTCTGTTAAGGTTGCTCATTAAAAGTAGTGACGGGATTAACTTCCCGCAAGCGGGTTTTTCGGGGATAACCTGTGGATAAAATGTGAAAAAGTTGTGAGATAACAAATATTTGCCTAGCCCAATTAGATCGGGCTGTTATACCCTAGTGCTCAGGTCGCTTTGCTTTGCCCCGGATTATTTTTGTTAAAGCTTGATAAAACTGGCGCAGTTGTCGTATACAACCTATCTTTTATTCTAAGTCGTTAAAAAAACAATAGATTTACAGCACTTGCAGGTGAAGAGGTCGCACTAATGCGAACAGATGCAACAGAAAATATGCAGCCCTATGTCATCATTGTCGAAGACGATGAACGATTGGCGGATTTAACCGCAGAATACCTTCGCAGCAATGGCTTGAAAGTGGATATCATCGGCGATGGTAACACTGCCATTGACGCTATTATCGAGAAACAGCCGGATATGGTGGTGCTCGACCTTATGCTGCCGGGGGCCGATGGCCTTGAAGTCTGCAAAAGCGTTCGTGAAAAGTACAAAAAACCCATTTTGATGCTGACCGCCCGTACTGACGATGTGGATCAGGTGCTTGGTCTGGAAATGGGCGCTGACGATTATGTGGCGAAGCCCGCCAAACCCCGCGTTCTGCTGGCCCGCATTCGTGCCTTGTTAAGGCGGGCAGACAGCATCGATAACCAAAATGATAAATCCGGTGCCGACGGAACCCAGAATCGTCTGGAGTTTGGGGATCTGGTCATTGATAACAGCGCTCGTGAAGTCTGGTTAGGGGGTGACTCCGTGGATCTGACCAGCGCGGAATACGATTTACTTTGGTTGTTGGCGTCGAATGCAGGCACCATCCTATCGCGTGAAGAAATTTTCGAACGCTTACGCGGGATTCAGTATGACGGCCAGGATCGATCGATTGATGTCAGGGTGTCACGCATTCGTCCCAAAGTGGGTGATGATCCGATGAATCCGCGCCGAATCAAGACTGTGCGGAGTAAAGGCTATTTGTTCGTGCGGGACCTGAGTTAAGCCAGCTTTCGGCTTTACCGGGCTACAACAACGTGGGTTGAGGGCGCTTGAACAGTATTTTTCTCCGGATTTATGGTGGCATGGTCCTGGTCTGTATTGTTATCGGGATTATCTTTTATATTTCGCTCGAAGCCATCAATTTTTTCCGGCTTCAGTATTATCGAACCACGCTGGTTGAAGGGCCGGTCAAGCTGATTGCAGAACTAACGGTAGATCAGCCCGCTGATTACCGGGCCCGCTGGGTTAGCGATGTCGGACGCTTGCTCGATGCAAATATGGAACTGGTCAGCGCGGACGCAATCAGTTTAAGTCAGTCCGAATTACGGGAGTTGAACAAGAATAAAATTCTGTTGCGGCTGACCGACCAATTTAATCGTGAAGGGGAAGCCATCATCGCGATTAATGAGCAGGATGATACCCGCTATCTGGTTGCCTCCGGCGAATATCTGACAGAGCAGCAAGGCCGGGGCATGGCTGAGCTGGTGTCTCAATACCTATCTAAATTTCCTATCACCGACTGGAATTATCGGTTAGAAGAGCTGAACAAAACATTTGGCTTTCCCGTGCGTCGCGTACCGCCGTTTGAAATAAATCTTGATGACGATAAAAAGCACCGGCTGTTTAATGAAGAGCAGGCGGTGGTTAATTTTGGTGGAAATCGCGGCAATAACACCCAGATTACTGCCTATAAACTGTTGAACGAAACCGGTGAAGTGCTGCAGCTAGGCCCGCAGAACATGTTCAATTGGTATCCGTTCGAACTGATGGCCGTGATGGTCGTGATTTCGCTGGGAATGGTGGGCTTTGCCGTGTTTTTGTTGGTGAAGCCGCTTGAAAGTCGTTTATCCAGTTTGGAAAAAGCCGTTTTACGTATACGTGGCGGTGATCTGAATGCGAAGGCGCCGGTGGAAGGATCGGACGCGATTGGTCAGCTTGCCGGCACGCTCAACGGAATGACCGAGCATATTAAACGATTGCTGAGTTCTCAAAAGGAGCTGACTCGGGCAGTGTCCCATGAGTTGCGCACGCCGGTTGCACGCATCCGCTTTGGTCTGGAAATGTTGATGGATGCAGAGAACGACGAGCAACGCTTACGCAATGTTGAGCTGATCGATCAGGACATCGAGCAGTTGGATAAATTGATTGATGAGATTCTAACTTACTCCAAGCTGGAAGAGGGCACCCCGGTGCTTGACTTCGTGATGATTGATCTGGATGCGTTGATGCGCAGGATTGAGCAGGAGAGCAAAGCATTATCCGGAGAAAAGCAGGTTGTCTATATAGCACCGGAACTGGCGGAAGAACGTTGCTTTGCCGAGGGGGAAGAGCGCTATATTCATCGCGTTATCCAGAACCTGGTGGGGAATGCATTGCGTTATGCCCAGGGGCGCGTCGAAATCAGTTTTACCGCCATGGGCGATGTTTTCCGTATTGATGTCAGTGACGACGGCCCCGGCATTCCCGATGCCGACCGCAAACGGGTCTTTCAACCCTTTACTCGATTGGATGACAGCCGCACCCGGGCATCGGGCGGTTATGGCTTGGGTCTCTCCATTGTTAATCGCATCGCATATTGGCATGGCGGTCGGGTTCGCGTAGGCGAGAGTGAGTTGGGCGGGGCGCAATTTAGTTTTTTGTGGCCGCGATTGCAGAGCTTACGCGAATCTAATTAGTGGCTTGCCGCCGGTAGGGTTTGGTGCTGGACCCACTCACAATTATTCATTCCGGCGGCTGGATGCCTTTGAGTGTTTGCTGACTGCAGCTGCGCGCAGTATTAATAAACTCTTCTATATACGGTGCATCAGCCTGCTCTTCACGAACCGCCGCATACAGCGTACTCCAGACGCCGCTTTCTCCCAGTGATCGTGCTAACACGTAACCCTTCTCCAGGTAGTCCACAATACCCCAGTTAGGTAACGCACAAACGCCGCGTCCGGAAGCCACCAGTTGAATGATCATGATGGTGAGCTCGGCGCTGCGAGTCACCTTCGGAAGGACGTTGGCCGGTAATAGGAAGTACTTGAAGATATCCAGTCGTGCCTGTTCAACCGGGTAGATAATCAGGGTTTCATTGCTTAAATCTTGGGGTGTAATGAGTTCTTTTTTTGCTAGCGGGTGGTCTTTGGCAACGCAGAGTAAGCATTCGTATTGAAATAGCGGGATATAGCGCACCCCGGACAGACTTTGCGGGTCAGACGTGATTACCAAATCGAGTTCAGCCCGGGCCAGCGCCGGTAACGGGTCAAAATTGAAGCCGCTAATCAAATCTATTTCCACGTCCGGCCAGTGCTCCCGATATTCATCCAGTGTCGGCATCAGCCAGTCGAAGCAGCTGTGGCACTCGATGGCGATATGCAACCGGCCCTGCTTTCCCAAAGCCAGCATTGAGATGTCCTGTTCGGTCTGTTCAACTGCAGGCAGTACCGTATCGGCCAGCTGCAATAACCGGCTACCGGTTTCAGTAAACTTCAAGGGTTTGGATTTTCGTATCACCACCGGTTGATTCAGTCGATCCTCCAACTCTTTCAGTTGATGAGACAAGGCGGATTGGGTCAAGTGCACCTGTTGTGCAGCGTCCACCAAACTGCCGCAGTCTCTGAGTGCAACCAGAGTCCGTAAATGCTTAATTTCGATTCGTGCCATGAATAATCCGTCGGGGTTTAGGTTTTATACTGCCATTGACCGGATTAGTGTATCAGCAAACTTTTGGCCCGAAACGGAATTATTCTCCGCCGGTGCGATCTGTTTCTCCAGCTCCGCTCTTTGCGCCGCTGTTAGTCGCAATCCCAATTTGGTTCGGCGCCAGAGGATATCCTCTGCCGTTTGAGCCCATTCTTCTGCCATCAGATACTCCACTTCTCTCTGATACAGTCCCGCCCCGAAATGCACTCCGAGATCGGACCTTCGGGTGCAACCTTGCAGTAAACGATGTATGCGGGTGCCGTACGCATCGCATAGGCGTTTGCAGAGGTCGGGGTCCAGCCACTGGAAGTGATCCTGGGTGAGGGCAACCCACATGGGATAGTGCGCGGCGTCCATGTCTCCGCCGGGTAATTGGGTGGTTTCTGGTGCCGGAGGCTGCATGCGGGGAAGAAACGGTTGCAGCAACGACAGTGCTGACCGAGACAGTTTGCGATAGGTGGTAATCTTGCCACCGAACACGCTCATCAGCGCCGCGCGATCCTGTTCGTCAGCCTGTATTTCCAAAGTATAATCGCGGGTGATGGCGGACGGAGAAGCGGACTCATCATCACACAATGGACGCACGCCGGAATAACGCCAGAGAATGTCCCCGCAACAGATGGATTGTTTGAAATGCCGGTTTACGACATCAAGCAGATAGTTTTCTTCTTCAGTATCCATGGCCACATTTTGGGGATTGCCGGAGTATTCCTTGTCGGTGGTGCCGACCAATGTGAAGTCGTCGTTATAGGGAATTACAAACACAATTCTCTGATCTTCGTTTTGCAGAATATAGGCATGGTCGCCCTCGTACAGCTTTCGGGTAACGAAATGGCTTCCTTTGATCAAACGTATCCGGCGGGGTGATTTTTCCTGGATATGGTGTTCAATAAATTGTTGTGCCCAGGGACCCGTGGCATTCACCAGCGCGCGTGCTTCAAAGCAACGCCGTTGACCGCTCGTTAAATCCATTACGTTGATTTTCCAGATTCCCTGTTCCCGTTTTGCTGAAATACAACGGGTTCGCGTCAGAATTTCTGCCCCCTGCTGGCGCGCTGCAAGGGCGTTTGTGACCACCAGTCGCGCATCGTCTACCCGGCAGTCTGAATATTCAAAGGCTTTGCTGATGTCTGGGTGCAAGGGATTGTTGTTGTCATCTCCAGCCAGGCTTAATGCTCTGGAAGGTGGCAAATGATTGCGGGTGGATAGGTGATCATAAAGAAACAATCCGATGCGGATCATCCAGCCCGGCCGCAAGTGGGGGCGGTGGGGGAGAACAAAGCGCAAGGGTTTGATCAGGTGAGGTGCTTGTTGTAGCAATATTTCCCGCTCTGCCAGGGCTTCGCGTACCAGTCTGAATTCGTAATGCTCAAGGTATCTGAGGCCCCCGTGAATCAGCTTGCTGCTGGCCGATGAAGTGGCGGCGGCAAGGTCGGATTGTTCACACAGAGTGACCTTCAGTCCCCGTGCACTGGCCTCCGCCGCGATGCCGGTGCCGTTGATGCCACCGCCCACAATAAACAGGTCCACGGCACTGGAAGGGGCTTGGTCGGTGTGATGATGCGCAATTGCTGAAGGGGTCATAGAGCAGTAGTCCAAAGCTGAAACGAAACTAAAAATAGTGTATTTGTTTTCGTTATGTTTCACAAACGAATAATTATGAATATTATATGTCTGTCTGAACGCTCGGGCCTCCACGCCTTTTTTATTTTTCACTTAAAGTCGTGCCACTGTGACGTCGCGATTGCAAGCGCTTTACCCTTGAGTACTTTGTGGTTGTTCGTTTTCGAACATTGAGTCGTGGATTGAACCGGCCGGCAAGCCGTAGGGGTTGATCTTGCTTCCACCTTGCCATCGCGGGAATGTCGAATTGAATCCATTGGGTCGCCTATACTTAACCGATAAGGTGAGCCCAGCCTGCAACTCTACCCTCACAAGGAAAGAATAATGAAAGCCATAGGTTTACAAAAAGCCCTTCCCGTCACGGACTCCAATGCTTTGATCGATATCGAGTTGCCTGTTCCGGTTGCCCAGGGGCGTGATTTGCTGGTGCGGGTGGGCGCGGTGTCAGTTAACCCGGTTGATACCAAGGTGCGGGCCAGTGCGTCGCCGGCACAGGGCGAATACAAAGTTTTGGGTTGGGATGCCGCGGGTACAGTGGAGGCGGTAGGCGAGGGGGTACGCATGTTCCGGCCGGGTGACCGAGTTTGGTATGCTGGAGCGATTGACCGATCCGGCACCAACGCGGAATTCCATCTGGTGGACGAGCGCCTAGTCTCACAGGCTCCGGATTCCCTGGATTTTGAACAGGCTGCGGCATTGCCTCTTACCTCTATCACGGCATGGGAAATGTTGTTCGACCGGTTTGGCCTGAATGCGGAAAGTCGCGGGGTGCTCCTGATAATTGGCGGAGCCGGCGGCGTTGGGTCCGTAATGATTCAACTTGCGAAGCGATTAACAAACCTGACTATCGTGGCGTCTGCATCGCGCTCGGAAACCCAAGCCTGGGTAAAAGAGCTGGGTGCACACCATGTAGTGAATCATCATCACAGTCTGGTGGATGAGTTCAAAGCATTAGGTGTCAAGCATGTAAACTACGTAGCAAGCCTGACGAATACCGCCAATCATTTGCCGGATATAATCGAATTGGTTGCACCACAGGGCAAGTTAGGGGTGATTGATGATCCGGTCACCCTGGATGTTATGCCATTCAAGCAAAAGAGTGTGTCAGTGCATTGGGAGTTTATGTTCACCCGCTCGCTGTTTTCCACGGACGATATGATTGAGCAGAATCGATTGCTTTCGAACGTCGCATTTATGGTGGACAGCGGAGAAATCCGCACCACAGTGGCACACCAGTTTGGCACCATCAATGCAGCCAATTTAATTAAAGCACACGCACTTCTGGAGTCCGGAAAATCCCGCGGCAAGATCGTTTTGGCTGGTTTTGAATGAATTGTTCGCCCGGTTGAGCGGTTTATTGCAGGCTTTTTTCATTATTTTCTTCATTGGCGATCAGCAACTTAACGCCCCGATCCTTTAGTAAATCGGTAAACTGCTGCTCTGGCTGGCGGTCTGTAACCAGAATATTCACATCCCGTACGTCACCCAGATTGATCATCGCGTGGCGTCCGAATTTGGTATGATCGCAGGCTAATAAAACCTGACGTGAATTGCGGATTAACGCCTGGGCCACCCGCACTTCCTGGTAGTCGAATTCCAGTAAGGTCCCGTCTTCATCGATTCCGGATATGCCGATGATGCCGAAGTCAGTACGAAACTGGGAAACAAAATCCAGGGTAGCTTCACCGATAATTCCGCCGTCCCGGCTGCGCACTTTTCCCCCTGCGATGATAACTTCGAAATCCGCCTTGCCATTGACGATGGCAGCCACATGCAGATTGTTGGTAATGATTTTCAGGCCGGTGTGATTAAGCAATTCCTTGGCGATGGCTTCATTGGTGGTGCCGATATTGATAAACAGCGAGGCGTGATCCGGAATGTGCTCGGCTACCAGGCGGGCGATTCTGGCTTTTTCCGGTGATTGTAATAATTTCCGTTGCGCATATTCCGTATTTTCCGTGCTCGGCGCCGCGCTGGCCCCACCATGGAAACGACGTACACGATTCTCTCCGGCCAGGGCGTTAATATCCCGGCGCATGGTTTGCGGGGTAACATCGAAATGGAGCGCCAGATCCTCAACCGAGACAAAACCTTTTGCAGTGACGATCTCAACAATTTGTTCATGTCGGGCAGTTTGCGACAAATTTGCCACGATTGTTTCTCACTCTTCTCTGAATTCATTAGTATAGGGGAGTCTATGATACACGATACCCAATGGAATCCATTACACCTTGCTCTGGTTAAGGTTTTTTACGCGAATTAGGGAATGTTTTACTATGAGTCAGTACATATTGTCTATCGACCAGGGGACTACGAGTACTCGGGCTATTTTATTTGACACTCAAGGCAACATCGTCGATTCGGCACAACAGGAGTTCACACAGTTCTTCCCGGCTGACGGATGGGTGGAGCATGATGCAGAGGAAATCTGGGATAGTACATTGACTGTGTGTCGAGAAGTGATGAAGAAATCCGACACTAGCGCAGGGAGTATTGCCGCCATCGGCATCACTAACCAGCGCGAAACCGCGATTGTTTGGGATCGCGCCACCGGCAAGCCTATCCACCGGGCGATCGTCTGGCAAGACCGGCGTACCGCAGCAACCTGCCTGCAATTAAAAAAAGAAAACAGTCATGCGGAGCAACTGGTCCAGTCCATTTCCGGATTGCTGGTGGACCCTTATTTCTCAGCCACCAAAGTGGCCTGGATACTGGACGAAGTGGATGGCGCACGACAACGGGCAGAGCAAGGTGAGCTGGCGTTTGGCACGGTCGATAGTTTTCTTCTGTGGCGTCTGACCGGTGGAAAAAGTCACAAGACGGATGCAACCAATGCATCGCGAACCAATTTGTTCAATATACACCTGCAGGATTGGGATGACCGCCTGTTGGACTTATTCAAAGTGCCTCGGGCGATGCTGCCGGAAGTGGAAGATAGCGCGGCGGATTTTGGCGAAACTTTACCGGAATTGCTCGGTAGTGCGATTCCGATTGCGGGGATCGCAGGGGATCAGCAAGCGGCCTTGATCGGGCAGGCCGGTTTCAAGCCCGGTATGATAAAAAGTACGTATGGTACCGGCTGTTTCATGATCCTGAATACAGGTACCCGCGCGCTGACTTCGGAGCACCGCCTGTTATCGACGGTAGCCTATCGCTTGAAAGGAGAGGTGACCTACGGTTTGGAGGGCAGTATTTTTATTGCCGGGGCCGCTATTCAATGGTTACGTGATGGCATTGAGTTGATCGAAAATGCAAAAGACACGGAGGCCATGGCGCAGGAAGTCGGGGTGGATCATGGCGTCTATATGGTGCCGGCGTTTACCGGGTTGGGTGCCCCCTATTGGGATCCGGAGGCCAGGGGCGCGTTATTCGGTCTGACCCGTGATACGGGTATTAAAGCGATCGTGGCAGCGGGTTTGCAGTCAGTGGCGTATCAAACCAAAGACCTGATTGTCGCTATGCAGGCGGATGGCGCCGAACAGACCACAACCTTGCGGGTGGATGGCGGCATGGCGGCAAATAATTGGGTCGTGCAGTTTTTGAGTGACATTCTGGATGTGGAGGTGGACCGGCCCGAGGTGATTGAAACCACGGCGTTGGGCGCAGCCTATCTTGCCGGGTTGCAGGTCGGTATTTATAACTCGTTGGAGGAAATAGCCGGGCTCTGGCATTGCCAGCGCCATTTCACACCGCAGATGTCTGCATCGCAGCGTGCCAAGCTGTATGACGGTTGGATTAATGCAGTGCAGCGCGTGCGGACTATGGATTAGTGCGTCTGCGCCGTTGCATCGCTGCTATTGGGTGGGAGCGGGGAACGCCACCAGGTGATCCGCTTCCAGGCGTATGCCAACGTGCTCACCCACTTCAAAGTCATTGTGACTGGGAAAAAGCGCTTCGATAATGCTGCCGGTGGGTAGTTTCAGTTTGAACAGCATAGACGCGCCGGTGAAGGTTTTCTGCAACACTTCGGCCTGCAATTCGCTGTCTATGTCCGGTAGGATATCGTCCGGTCTGAGCAGGATATCGACCGGGGAATCCTTTAACCAGGGATAGGCCCGGTCGCCGCGTATAACACCGATCTCCGTATCCACTAATTCCGGCGACAATGCTTTGCCGCGAATGAAATGGCCCAGTCCGATAAAGTTCGCCACGAAACGGTTCAAAGGTTCATGATAGATAGTGTATGGCGTGTCCCATTGTTGCAGATAGCCGTCTGACATGACGCCCACTTTGTCCGACATGGCGAAGGCTTCCTCCTGGTCGTGGGTCACCAGTAATGCGGTAGTGCCCTGAGCCTTAATGATATCCCGGACCTCCAGGCTCAAGCGTCGTCTCAGATCCACATCGAGATTAGAGAACGGTTCGTCCAGTAATATCAGATTGGGTTCAGGCGCCAGTGCTCGTGCCAACGCTACCCGTTGCTGTTGACCGCCGGAAAGCTCATGAGGGTAGCGCTGGCGGTATTGTTCAAGACCCACTAACTCCAGCACTTTATCAGCGGTGTATTTGCGTTGCTGGGTGCTGGATTTGCGTAGCCCGAAGCAGACGTTTTCCCAGATGGTCAAATGTGGAAACAGGGCGTAATCCTGGAATACCATGCCCAATTTTCGCTTTTCCGGGGGCAGGCGGTGGGCCGGTGTCGATACCTCGACGCCATCCAAATAAATGTGGCCGAGGTGAATGGGTTCAAACCCGGCGATTGCGCGCAGGGTGGTGGTTTTACCGCAACCGCTGGGGCCCAGCAAACAGGCAATGTCGCCTTTGTTAACGTGAAAGCTAAGCTCCTGAACGACATTGCTGTCACCATAAGCACAACTGACAGCGTCCAGCTGCAACAAAGGATTTTGCATGGTGTCCTGTGTCGGATTCATAACGTCTTCGCTAGGGTTTCCAGGTGCCGAGCAAATATTCCATCAACGCTTTTTGTGCGTGGAGTCGGTTTTCTGCTTCATCCCATACTACAGAGCGTGGATCGTCCAGCATGTCTTCGCTGATTTCCTCACCCCGGTGCGCAGGCAGGCAATGCATGAACAGGGCATCCTTATCTGCGGTATCCATTAATTTCGGTGATACCTGAAAATTAACAAAGGCGTTGACCCTTTCCAGCTGCTGTTCTTCCTGGCCCATACTGGCCCATACATCGGTCACCACCAAATGCGAATCTGCAACTGCTTCACTGGGATTGTGAGTCACTGTCACCCGGTCGCTGTTATCAGCCACCAGTGTTTCGTTGGGTTCAAATCCGCTGGGACAAGCGACACGTAATTGAAAGCCGAATTGGCGAGCTGCGTTAATATAGGAGTGACACATGTTATTGCCGTCACCGATCCAGGTTACGATTTTGCCTTTAATAGAGCCACGATGTTCCATGTAGGTCTGGATATCCGCCAATAATTGGCAGGGGTGGTAGGTGTCGGTTAGCGCATTAATCACCGGCACCCGCGAGTGGCGTGCAAAGGTTTCCACTTTTTCGTGTTCGAAAGTGCGGATCATGATGATGTCGGCCATCCGAGAAAGTACCCGGGCAGTATCCGCCACCGGCTCTCCCCGACCCAGTTGGGTGTCCCTTGGTGACAGGAAAATGGCACCGCCACCGCATTGAATCATGGCGCTTTCAAAGGAGACTCGGGTGCGCGTGGATGACTTTTCGAAAATCATCCCCAGCACCTTATTTCTGAACGGTTCGTAAATTACACCCTGGTGCTGCATCTGCTTCAATTCGGTAGCGCGATGCATGAGCTTTTCCAGGGTGGCGGATTCGATGTCCAGAAGTGTTAGAAAATGGCTCGTTGCCATGGTTTTACATCTCGTAATCGGGGGTTAAATTCACTGGGCTATTAACCCAAAACTAATTGGCGGCCCAGCTCTTTATGAGTTGGCTGACACTGGCAACCATTTTGTCCGCCTGATCCTCGCTCATCACCAGGGCCGGTAACAGGCGCACTACCTTGTCAGCAGTCACGTTGATCAGCAAGCCCTGCTCGCGGGCCAAGCCCACCAGATCTGCGCAGGGTTTGGTCAGTTCTATGCCAATCAGTAACCCTTTGCCGCGTATTTCACGAACGATCGACTGGCCACCTAGCTGATCTTTAAATCCGTCAACAATGCGTTGTCCCAATGCCAATGCTTTAGCCGGAAGCTGTTCGGACATGATGGTGTCCACTACGGTTAAAGCGGTGGCACAACACAACGGATTGCCGCCATAGGTGGACCCGTGATTGCCGGGCTGTAGTGTCAGCGCCGCTTCTCCGGTTGCAAGGCACGCACCGATAGGCAGGCCGTTGCCCAGTCCTTTCGCGGTTGTGACCACATCGGGTATAAAACCCATCTGCTGATAGGCAAAGTAGCTGCCGGTGCGGCCATTGCCGGTCTGAATCTCGTCGAGCATCAAGAGCCAGCCATTTTCATCGCAGATTTTTCGCAATCCGCTCAGGTATTGGTCGTCCGGAATCTGAATGCCGCCTTCGCCCTGCACGGGCTCCACCAGCATCGCCACCACATGTGGGTTATTTTCAGCAATCTTGCGGATCGCTTCAAGGTCGTTGTAAGGAGCGCGGATAAAACCCTGCACCAGAGGTTCAAAGCCCGCCTGCACCTTGCGATTTCCGGTGGCGCTCAAGGTCGCCAGAGTACGGCCATGGAAAGATCCGTCCGTTACTACGATGTTAGGCTTTTCAATCCCTTTGTTATGGCCGTACAGTCGGGCAATTTTGATTGCGCACTCGTTGGCCTCTGCCCCGGAATTACCGAAAAAGCACGCGTCCATTCCAGTAATTTCCGCTAAGCGTCGACCCAGTTCTTCCTGGTGGGATATACGATACAGGTTGGAGGTATGAACCAGCCGTGCAGCTTGCTCCTGCAGTGTTTGAGTGACTTTTGGATGGCAGTGGCCGAGACCGCAAACGGCAATACCACTGATGCAATCCAAATATTGATTCCCTTCATTGTCATATAGCCAAACCCCATCGCCTCTTTCAAAGGTAATCGACATTGGGCGATAGGTGGTCATCAAACCGCTTCCCGACATAATACGTTTCCTGATAACTCCAGATGTTGTTGCAGTGAGGGTGTTTTCGCTGGTCTGCAAACAAAAAAAGGCAGCTGCTGCTGCCGATGAAACCGTTAATCATAGACCGATTCCATGGCGGGTGCAATGTGGGTACGGAGCGATGCATCGGCGCGAATAACCTGGGCCAGCCAGCATCAACATGGCACATTTCGCCGTTGAATCCTCCACCCTGATGGCCGACTATAGATCGACTGCCGCGCAAAGTTGTGTTTCCCTAATTGCATTTGATTCTCCGATCCGGTGTACCCGAACCTATGAACCCAATCGAACTCAGTGTGTTTTCCAGCAGAATTGAATCCATTTGCGACGAAATGGGTGCCGCGCTGAAGCGCGCTGCCTTTTCACCCAATATCAAGGACCGTCTGGATTTCTCCTGCGCCATCTTTGATGCGAAAGGTAATCTCACTGCACAGGCTGCCCATATTCCGGTGCATCTGGGCAGCATGGCTTACGCGATGGCGTCTATCGTGACCCGACTTGAATGGGCCGCGGGTGATATGGTGGTGGTGAACGATCCGTTTATGGGGGGCACCCACCTGCCGGATGTCACTGTGATCGCTCCGGTGTTTGATGCCGGTGCACTCATCGCCTTTGTCGCCAACCGTGCGCATCATGCCAATATTGGAGCCAGTGCGCCGGGTTCCATGCCGGTATCCGGTAATCTTCACGAAGAAGGCGTGGTGATCGCTCCGGATTATCTGATTCGCAAAGGTGAGTGGCAGCTCGGATTATTGGAAAAGCTGGCGGGGCTGCCGGCTGGCAGTTTATCGCAGGATAGTGCGAGCGATGTGACATCGGTTGGCGATTTCACGGCACAGGTCAGTGCGAACCGGGTGGGTGTGACGCGTTTGCAGCAGCTCATCGAGCGCTATGGCTCGAATGGTTATTTGCGCATGGTTGAGGATCTGAATCAGTACGCAGAAATCCTGGCCCGGGATAGCTTGCTGGAAATTCCCGATGGCGAGTACCGTTTTCTGGATTGTCTGGACGACGACGGCCTGGGTAACGAAAACATTGCGATTGTGGCCTGTATCACTATTAAAAGCGGCGAGGTTGAAGTGGACTTTGCCGGCACCTCCGCTCAGGTGCCGGGCAATGTGAACTGCCCGTTGTCGGTCGCAGCGGCTGCGGTTTTGTATGTGTTTCGCTGCTTGATGCCGGAGCGGGTGCCCGCCTGTGCCGGTGCCTTTCGGTGCATTCAATTGAAAGCGGAAGCGGGCAGTTTGCTCAACGCACGTTATCCGGCAGCCGTGGCCGCAGGCAATGTGGAAACCAGTACCCGCATTGTCGATGTGATTTTGGGCGCGTTGTCGCAAGCAATACCGCAGCGGATTCCGGCTGCCAGTCACGGCAGTATGAACAATCTGGCAATGGGGGCCGTTTATGATGACGGCAGGCGCTGGGATTATTATGAAACCATGGCCGGCGGAATGGGTGCATCGCCAACGGGGGACGGGTTGAGTGCGGTTCAGACCCATATGACCAATACCCTGAATACGCCGGTGGAAAGCCTGGAGGCGCATTATCCATTGCGGGTGCTGCGCTATCAGATCCGAACCGGTTCCGGCGGAACGGGACAGCACCGGGGAGGCGATGGTCTGGTGCGGGAAGTCGCCTTTTTGCAACCGGCGACAGTGACTCTGCTAACGGAGCGACGTGTCAATGCGCCGTGGGGGTTAAACGGGGGAGGCGAGGCAGAACGGGGCAGAAATACGTTAAATAATAAAATAGTCGCCGGCAAAGTGACTTTGCAGGTGAAACCAGGGGATGTACTGACAGTGGCGACACCGGGTGGTGGTGGCTGGACTGAGTGAGAGAGGCGAAGGTATGCAAAACCAAATGCAGAAGCAACAGACACACTACCGGGTTTGCCATTTGTGCGAAGCCATGTGCGGACTGGAGATTACCACTGAAGGTGATCAGGTATTAAGCGTGAAAGGGGATGCGGAAGACCCCCTGAGCCAGGGCTACGTTTGTCCGAAATCCACAGCAATTGTTGATATTCATACAGACCCTGACCGATTGCGCTTTCCCATGCGTCGGGTCGGCGATCAATGGCAAACCATCAGCTGGGAAGAAGCCTACGATTTGGTGGCAGCAAATCTGGTTGGCATTCGACAACAGCATGGCAACAATGCCCTGGGCATCTATATGGGAAATCCGACGGTACATAACTGGGGCATGATGACCCACAGCAGTTATCTGTTTAAACCCTTAAAAACCCGCAACCGGTTTTCGGCCACCTCGGTAGACCAGTTACCGCACCAGCTCATGTGTTATTGGATGTACGGACACCAGGTGCAGGTGCCGGTGCCTGATATTGACCGCAGTGATTTACTGATCATTGTTGGCGGTAATCCTATGGCATCCAATGGCAGTATATGGAGTGTGCCGGGCTTTCGCCTTCGCGCGAAAGCATTGCGTCAGCGTGGCGGCAAAATGGTGGTAATTGATCCACGCCGCAGTGAAACCGCAGAAATAGCCGATCAGCATGAATTTATCCGACCGGGTACGGATGCCTATTTTTTGTTGGCCATGGCGAGGGAAATTTTCCGCAACGGCTGGGTCAAAACCGCGCACTTGGGCAAGCATCTTGCGGACCTGGATAAAGCGGAAAAAGCAGTTCAACCGTTTACTGCGGAATTAGCGGAATCCAAGACCGGTATTGTTGCCGATACCTTGCGTCAACTTGCTCATGACCTTGCACATACAGAGCGGGCATCTATTTATGGTCGCATGGGAATTTCGGTTCAGCAATTTGGTTCCGTATGCCAATGGGGTATCCAATTACTCAATATTATCACCGGTCATCTGGATGTGCCGGGCGGCTACACCTTTAGCTTGCCCGCTATTGATCCTATCTATGGCGCCACCAGTAAACCCGGTCATTTTAATGTCTGGCAGAGCCGGGTGCGGGGCTTGCCGGAATTCGGTGGCGAGTTGCCCAGTTCAGCATTGGCGGAAGAAATCCTGACGTCGGGAGAAGGGCAGATTCGCGCCCTGATTACTGGCGCAGGCAATCCGGTGTTGTCGACCCCGAACGGGCGCCAGTTGGAGCAGGCCTTAGCTTCCCTGGAATTTATGGTATCCATCGATTTCTATATCAATGAGACCACCCGATTTGCCGATGTGATTTTACCCCCTACCAGCCCTTTGGAACACGATCACTACGATTTGGCATTATTGCCGTTTGCGGTGCGCAACGTTGCTAAGTACAGTCCGGCGTTGTTTCCTAAACCGGCTGATACTCGTCATGATTGGGAGATCATGTCGGAGCTGGGAGCAAAAGTGAACGCATTGTTGGGTAACGAACCTGCGTCTGTATTCGCGCCTGAAATGATGTTGGCCATGGGCTTACAAGCGGGCCCCCATAAGAACAGTGTCAGTTTCCAGGCCTTACAGGAGAACCCCCACGGCATTGATCTGGGTGCCCATGAGTCACAATTCCCTGAGCGATTGGCACATCAGGATAAGATGATTCGTTGTGCGCCGGAAGCGGTTTTAAAGGATCTTTCCCGTTTGCTGGCGGCGTCCGAACCGGATCCGGACAAGCCATTTTCCCTGATCGGGCGTCGACACGTAAGAAGCAACAATTCCTGGATGCATAATTATCAAAGGCTGGTCAAAGGCAAGGGGCGTTGCCAGTTGCTGATGAACCCGCGCGATGCTGAAAAACTGGGTTTTGTGAGCGGTCAGGATGTTCAGGTTTGCTCCCGAGTGGGGCAGGTGATAGCGGTGCTTGAAGCCAGTGATGAGATGATGAGCGGGGTTGTGAGTCTGCCTCATGGCTGGGGGCATACCCGGGAAGGGGTGCAACTGGAGATTGCTCAAGCCAACGCCGGCGTCAGCGCCAATGACCTCACTGACGATCGGTTTTTGGATCAACTCTCCGGTAACGCTGCGTTGAACGGTGTACCCGTTGCGGTGTCGGCGATCGATTAAAACGCTACAGGCATTATTGCCGTGGTGTGGGGCGTCGCCGCACTCGGCGCCTCAAGCGATAAACGAAACGGAGCGAGGTTATGCGATTTGTATTGCTGCTGTTAATAAGCGGCTGCCTGCTGTTTGCTACGGATGATTCCGTGGCATGGCAGCAGCAGAAGTCACCCGAGGAAGGTATTACGGTTTGGACGGAAGCGGGAAGTGCGTTTGATAAAGTGCGGGTAGAGGCAGATATTAATGCACCACTACTACCGTTGCTAGCGCTGTTACAGGATCCGGCTGAACAGCTGAACTGGTTTCCCTATTTGAAAAAAGTGGAAATGATAAAACGACTCAGCCCGACACAAACACTGGTGCATATCCAAACCGGTTCAGCCTGGTTAGTTAAAGCGAGAGACGCGATCACGTTGTTTACGGTTTCACAACCTGGCGCGGGTGTCATCGATATTGAAATGCAAAACCGGCCTGATGCCATTCCGGAACTAAAGGGGTTTAAACGGGTTCAGACCAGTTTCGGGCACTGGCAATTGACTGCATTGCCCGGTTGTAAAACCCGAACCCGTTTTGAAGCAGGTAGTCAGTGGGGTGGTGCAATCCCGCAATGGTTAGCGGACAAAAGCAATGTTGATGTTGCGATAGAGACGATTGTAAATCTGGGGCAGTGGGCTCCAGCGCACTACCGTAACTATCAACCCTATGATTTTTTGCAGGTTCCTGCCGTTCACGAAAAATGCGATTGAGACTGTCAGCGTCATTTTGATGCCACCGGGCCCGTACTCTATTTCACGTCGACCTCGATCGGGTTCCAGCAGGACGGGCGGGATCGCCTGATTACACTAGGTGTTTGCGGCGCGGCTCTTTGGTACAATGGGCTCTGTTTGCAAACCAATTTTCCGCTATAGGTGCAAAAATGGAAACGCTTGAAGTCATAAAAGACCAAATATCCACCAATAATGTCATTCTTTATATGAAGGGTACCCCCCAGTTCCCCCAGTGCGGTTTCTCTTCCCGTGCCGTTGAAGCATTGATGACCATCGGCAAACCGTTCGCTTACGTCAATATTCTTGAACATCCGGACATCCGTGCGGAACTGCCGAAATACGCCAATTGGCCTACATTTCCGCAATTGTGGGTGAAAGGGGAGTTGTTGGGCGGCAGTGATATTATTATGGAGATGGCTCAGCAGGGTGAGCTGAAAACGGTTATCGATGAAGCGGTTGTTGAAGAATAGCAGCAGCTAGATCTGTGTTCTCACCCGGTGCCTCGGGCCAATCAGTTTGGTAAACGACGAGGTGCCGGGAAAACGCTAATCGTTTCCGGAAGCGCATTGAAATACTCTACTACGTAGTCCATGGCTTCCTCTGCGATGAGCGGCTTGGAAAAGTAGAATCCCTGGATGTAATCACAATCCCGGTCTTTTAACAGTTTGAACTGCTCTTCCGTCTCCACTCCTTCCGCAACCACTTCCAAATTCAGGCGTTTCGCCAATGAGATAATGGTTTCAAGTACGATTAACGATTCTTCATTGTGTTCAAGATCTTTGATAAACGCCCGGTCAATTTTTAACGTGTCGATGGGAAAACGCAGCAAGTAGGCCAGTGACGAATAGCCGGTTCCGAAATCATCCAGCGCAATTCGCACACCCAAGGCTTTTATATCCCTTAGCAAATTAATCGCATGGTTTTCGTTTTGCATCAGTCCGGATTCTGTAATCTCGATTTCAAGCTGATGCGGTTCGACCTTATAGATAGCAAGGCAGCGCTTGATGGTTTGGAGCGGGTTACCATAGTTAAGCTGCACGGGCGACAAATTGACAGAGACACTCAACGGTTTTATGTCGCGCTGATTCCACTGTTCTATTTGTATGCAGCATTGCTCAATCGCCCAATCTCCTAAATTTTGAATGTATCCGCAGTCTTCTGCCATGGGGATGAACAAACCGGGGCTGATCATGCCGCGGGTAGGGTGCTGCCACCGCATCAGGGTTTCGTATTCATAGCGGTGGCCCCCGTTGAGCGGAATTTTCGGTTGGAAGTGCAAAAGGAATTCGTGGTTTTCCAAAGCGGTGCGCATTGAAGACTCTAATTCGATGCGTTCCAGCATAGGGGTATTCATTTGCGCATCGTAGAATCGGAAATTGTTCTTACCATTTGATTTCGCTGAATACATAGCTAAATCGGCGTTTTTCAATAATATTTCAGGGGTATTTCCATCTTTGGGAAACATCGAAATGCCGATACTGGCACTGATGAATATTTCACTGTCTTTGAGCAGAAACGATTGACTCAGTCGTTGCAGTATTCTTTCTGCTACTTTCGCAGCTTCACCGGCCGAACCGATTTTGGAAAGGACAACAGTGAACTCATCTCCGCCCAGTCGTGCAATCATGGCGTCGTTTTCATCGTTCCATTCTCTGGAGCTGTTGCTGAGGACATCGTGACTACGAATGCTTTCCTTGAGTCGTGCACCCACTTGCATTAGCAAGGTATCGCCAAGTTCGTGGCCGAGCCCGTCATTCACATGTTTAAAATTGTCCAGGTCAAAAAATAAAATGGCCACGTGATGTCGTGAAGAATTTGATTTCTCAATCAGCTTTTGAATGGTATCGATGAAATTAACTTTATTCGGCAGCCCGGTCAGGGTGTCAAAGTAAGCCAGCTCCTCGATATGCTGTGATGTATCCTGCAGATGTTTGCGTAAGTCTTCCAGGCTGCCGGAAAGCTGGCCTACTTCATCGCTCCGGTTCATGGTTAGACGTTGTTTGAGGTTGCCATCCATAATATTTTTGACCAGATTCTGAAACTGTTTCAGCGGCTGGGTGATTAATGCGGTGGTCATGCCATGGATAATGAAAAGACTGAATAGCAATGAAATCACAGCCACATAACTCAGCTGTGAATACAGGTTTTCTGAAAATACTTCCTCGTTAAGATTCGGGCTTAAAACGATCAAAGACGCCTGACCGGACAGACTCTGCTGGTTGAGATGAAAACTGGAACGGTTCCAGGTAAATGCCTGAGAATGGTTTGCTGTACCTATATTGCCGGAAATAAGTGCAAGGGCGCTGTCCAATGCAGACGCTAACGAGCTGTCATCAATCAGAATGTCATGGTCGGCGTTTTGCAGCATGAGCATGGTGTGGGATTTTCGTCGGGTTGTTTTAATTAGTCGTTCCAGGTTGTCCAGGCCGATATCAATGCGTAAATGATAGTTCTCGCTAGTTGCATTGAGGGGTAAGGATTGGGTGCTGGATAAGAAAAGGTGGCCATCACTTTGTAAAAAGGCCCGGCCGGGATGATTCTGCAGGTTCTGCAACGGATAACCGGAATGAGTGAGCACTTTTCCGTTCTCGTGTTTGATTTCAATATAGCGGGCAAACGGCTGCTCTTGCCGGAGCTGGTCCAGTTGTGCAGTCAAGTGCACTATCCAGCTGGTTTCGACGCGAGGATCGGTTACAGCGTTCTCGGACTCGATTAAAATTTGAGCAATTGTCTGTTGTAAGTCTGCAAGTGCTTCCTCGCTGGATTGAATAGACCAGGATACTTGTTCAGCGAACATGCCAACCTGCTTTTGGGTAGAGACTTCTACCATGGATGAAAAGCGGCCTTTGGTTAGCGATATGATCACCAGGGAAGGTACCAGCACCAGTAGCACCAGGATGATGAAAAACTTAGTCTGTAATTTCATAGGTCCGCGGGAATTAAAATGACGGTTAAGTAATCAGTATAGATAACTAAGTTAGGGTGCTAGCCCATTGTTAGCATTTTTATGGAAATAAACGTAAGGAAATGCGTTAACAGACTGTTTATTCGGAAATTAGCTGAATACGAATTTGTTGTGATACTGTGAAACCAATCACACCGGCCGTGCAGCTAGCTGTCTGCGTTGAACGGTTTGTTGAGCGTCGGATCCACCAAAGTCACCTTGACGCGCAGACCTTGGTGGGAGAATCTTGTAACGATTAACATCATTGATTAGAAAAGGGTTTTTATGGATTGGCCACTTCAGATTTCCGATTACCTGGCGGCAAAGGCTCCGCTGGGATCTCAGGTGAGTATCCGTGGGTGGGTGCGTACCCGGCGTGATTCCAAGGCGGGTTTCTCTTTTATTAATGTGCATGACGGGTCCGCGTTCGATGGTATACAAGTGGTAGCGGATCAATCGTTGCCGAATTATCAGGACGACGTGCTGAAATTGAGCGCCGGTTGCAGCGTGGAGGTGAGCGGCGAGCTGGTGAAATCCGCCGGTAAAGAGCAGGCGGTGGAACTGCAAGCGCAGGCGATTTCGGTGCTGGGTTGGGTCGATGATCCGGAAACTTATCCTGTTGCGAAAAAACGACACAGTTTCGAATATCTGCGCACGGTGGCTCATTTACGGCCACGGACAAATACATTCGGCGCGGTGGCGCGGGTACGTAACAGTGCCTACCAGGCTATTCATCGTTACTTCTCTGAACGCAGTTTTAACTGGGTAAACACACCGATTATCACCGCAAGCGATTGCGAGGGGGCGGGTGAAATGTTCCGAGTCAGCACCCTGGATCTTTTACAGGTTCCGCGCAACGATAAGGGCGAAATTGATTTCTCTCGTGATTTTTTTGCCGATGAGGCGTTTCTGACGGTATCCGGTCAGCTGAATGGAGAAGCATTTTGTACCGCGTTGTCACGCATTTACACCTTTGGACCTACCTTCCGCGCCGAGAACTCTCACACCAGCCGGCATCTGGCCGAATTCTGGATGGTGGAGCCGGAAGTGGCCTTTGCCAATCTGCAGGATAACGCGGATATGGCGGAAGAATTCCTACAGACAATTTTTAAAGCGGTGCTCAACGAGTGCGGCGATGATATGGCGTTCTTCGCCCAGCATGTCAATGCCGATGCCATCACCCGGCTGCAATCCATCGTCGATTCCGAGTTTGTTAGAATGGATTATTCCGAGGCGATTACCATCTTGGAAAAGTGCGGCAAACAGTTTGAATTTCCCTTGCATTGGGGTGTCGATTTGCAATCAGAGCACGAGCGCTACCTGGCAGAAGAGCATGTCGGCCGGCCGGTGATTCTGATGAATTATCCTAAGTCTATTAAGGCGTTTTATATGCGGGCCAACGACGATGATAAAACCTGTGCTGCCATGGATGTACTGGCTCCGGGAATTGGTGAAATCATCGGGGGCAGTCAGCGCGAAGAACGGCTGGACTTGTTGGATGAAAAAATGGATGCACTCGGGCTCAAAGAGGACCTGTGGTGGTATCGGGATCTGCGCCGATATGGAACGGTGCCCCACGCAGGATTTGGTTTGGGCTTTGAACGGTTACTTAACTATATCACCGGTCTGGACAACGTTCGCGATGTGATTCCATTCCCTCGTGTGCCCGGAAGTGCCTTGTTTTAAAGTCCCCAAGCTGAAACTGGTAAAGTGAAAACGGCAGACCTATATCCCTAAGTAACACAACATTGCCACACAAAAACTCAACTGTACCCTTTTGTTTTGTGTGGCACACTCGTGCATCTTATAGTACACAAAGTCAATCAAACGGCTGACAGCAGCTGAAGTAAGAGGAAGTTTTGAGCCTATTTGAATCCCCAGAACTTAAGAACCTATCCCGCTACGTTCGTGGTTACCTGGGTGGGTTGCGTTCGCTTTGTATGGATATTGAGGGCGAAGAGTTCAAGTATCTGGAAGGAGGCAAAGAGGGGAGCAAAGCCGAGACCATTATATTCATACATGGGATGATGGGCTCGAAAACGCAGTGGCGCAGTATGATGCGCGCGTACACCGAACATTATCGGGTGATTTCTCTTGATGTTCCGGGACTCAGCCTGCACACCAATTTTGCCCAGAAAAAGCACACCCTAAGGCAGTTAGCCATATGGTTGGAAAAAGTCATTCTGCACTTGAGAGTGGCCAACGTGCATTTGGTGTGTCATTCCATGGGTTGCGCCGTAGGAGCGTATTTTGCGGCGACCAGACCGGAGCTGGTGAAATCGGCTACCTTTATTTCGTTCCCGGACGTATTTAAAAACAAGGGAGAACTGTTCAGGGAGTATCTTGAGGAAATCAACGACATCATGGACAGCAATAGTTTGCTGCCTTTGCAGAATTTTTATCGGCGTACTTTTGCGAGCCCTCCTACTATCCCGAATGTCGTGCTGCGTTACAATTTACGTGAAGTGAAAAAGTACAAGAGCCGCTTAGTGAATAGCATGCACGATTTGGCCAGTTCCAGCCCCTTACTGATGGCGCAAATTCGCCAGATCCGATCCGTTACGTTGATTCTGAATGGTGATGAGGACAGGGTGACGCCGTTATTGCGGGAACCTTACTGGAAAATAACCTTGCCGGACGCGGAGTATCTGCAATTATCCGAGTGCGGACATATGCTGCATATGGAGAAGGCGGAATTTGCATCGGGTCTTCACCGGGAGTTTCTGGATCGCTATCGCGCAGCGGGTGCGTTCGAGCCCAGACATGACAAGTCGGACGACACCGGTCAATACGCAATTTCCGACTAATGACCGGGCTATTGGCGCTGGTCTCACTCTGATTTTTTTCCTGCGTACAGTATCAACGGCCAGTGAATTGGCTGTTCTTTCTTTGGATCACCCCAAGCGGCTTTGATCTCATCAAAATGCAATTCAAGGGGATTTGTATTGTTCGTTTTCTCGTAGAGTTTTACCGCAGACCAGGTGTTGAGATAGCCGATAAGTTCATCGAATGTCCAGCGTGTGCGCATATAAAACGGCGGGTTATCCAGGCGCGGGTAGGGGAACGCAATGCGCGTATAGCCGTTATCCAAAAGCGCACGTTCCGGTGGCCAGTATGGTCCTACAATTTCGCTATGAAAGCGTTCGATTGTTGCGTCCAGAGGAGTGTCGGTATAAAGCAATTGGTAACCCCAGGCTGCGAATAACCCGCCAGGCTTTAGCGTACGGTCAACCTCTTTAAAAAAGCGGGCATGATCGAACCAATGGATGGCTTGTGCCACGGTGATCAGGTCGATGCTGTTATCGGCTGCGTCGATGTGTTCGGCCGGGCTGACAAAAAATTTCAGATTGTCTCCGGGTTGGGTTTGCGCGATTTGTTCAGCGCTGGCATCGGTTGCGATAACCTGCTGAAAATACCCCGACAGCGCGATCGCTGCCTGTCCATTACCGCAACCGATATCCCACGCCAGCTGTTTGTTGGGGGCTGTTGTCGCTAAATATTGGTACAAGTCGTCCGGATAAATTGGGCGAAAACGCCTGTAGCTATCAGCACCGGAAGAAAAATAATCTTTAAACGAATTATCCTGCTTACTCATAATGATCGCCTTGCAACGTAAAGGGATGTTCAGGATACCCTTATTATGATGAAAGAGAAGTCAGCCAGGTAAATGTCCGGTATTCGCGCATCCCCTCATGCGCTTTCTTTGCCGTTTCTCCCAATATCGGCGCGCCGTGTGGTTAAAGCGGGTGGCCGTCGTTTTCCCGCAGCGGCCATCCGCCCATTGCTTTCCATCTGTTCACCACCCAGCAAAAGAATTCGGCTGTTTTCATGGCGTCGTAAATAGCGGAATGGGCTTCCGAATTACTGAATTGGATATGTGCTGCACGGCAGGCTTTGGCCAAAACCGTCTGACCAACCGCCAGGCCGCCGATGGTGGCAGTATCGAAGCAGGAGAAAGGATGAAACGGGTTGCGTTTGATGCCATTACGGTTGACGGCAGCGTTTACAAAATCCCGGTCGAAAAAAGCGTTGTGGCCTACCAGGATGCTGCGGGTGCAATTGGCTTCTTTCATGGCCTGTCGCACTGCACGGAACATATCTTTGATCGCGACGACTTCATCCACCGCACCTCGGAATGGGTGGTAGGGGTCGATACCGGTAAAATCCAGGGCGGCCTGTTCTATGTTGGCACCCTCGAAGGGCACCACATGGTGGTGAATCTGCTGTCCCGGAATCAGGTTGCCGTTTTCATCCATATCCAGGATGACAGCAGCAATTTCCAATAACGCATCGGTCTCATGGTTAAAGCCACCGGTCTCAACATCGATGACTACAGGAAGATAGCCACGGAAGCGGTTACACAGGGCGGTATTATCGTCACTCATCAGGGCAAGTTCTTATGAATAAGCCGCGATGCTAACTTACCACCGTACAGGGCACAAATTTTTTACACCAAAATACCCACCAGAGGGCTCAAGAATCCGCTCAGGGGGTCGATAGAATAAGGTATTACCCGGTTTTATTAACCATGGATAGCTGGTTGGACGATGTGAATATGTGGCGTATCCTTCTGATTATTTTAGCTTTTTTGGCCCCGAGTCCGGCGTTCTCTCATACCTACGAGGCGCGGGTGGATGAGTCCGTCTGGCATTTGGACCCTTCTCCTTTGCAATGTCGCCTGTGGCAATCCGTTCCCAATTACGGCGACGCCGTATTTGAAGCCAATGCGGGACAAACGCTGCAATTCTATATGGATTTGTATCGACCCATAAGCCGGGGTGGAAAAGCCGAGATGTCGGTAGAGGCACCGGAATGGCGCAGCGGATTGGTCTCCAGGCCGATCGGCACCACGGATTTCAAAGCGGGGCGACGACCCATCGAGTTAGCTGAAGAGGTCGCGAACCAAATGCTGGCGGAGTTGCAGGTGGGGATGACGCCGTCTTTCAGTCACCCCGGCTGGTTTAACGAACATCCGGTCACAGTGGGCGTTTCGGCGGTGAATTTTCAACGTGCTTACCGTGACTATCTATCCTGTGTGTCGGGCTTGTACCCGGCGAACTTTGAAGAGCTACGCCAGTCCAGGCTGCTGTTCGGAATCAATAAAGTTGGAATTAATCCCGAAATTCAGCAACGCCTGGATTTGATTGCCGGTTATATCAACCTGGATCCTTCCATAAAGAAAATATACATTGACGGTTACGCCGACAAGCCAGGCCGGCGTGGTCACAATTGGGAGCTTTCCCGCTTGCGTGCTGCGGCGGTGAAAACCTATCTTGAAGAGCAGGGCGTGATGCCGGAATTAATAGTGATGAACTACCACGGTGAAGGCCGCAGCTCCAGACGCTTCCAGAAAGAGCAATATTCTGCAGACGACCGCCGTGCCTCGATACGCCTGGTGAGGTAGTCCATGCCAGCTTTCCCAGGCTGAGTTTGCATGAACAAACCCTGTTACAGGGTCAATGGGACCACCGGGCGGTAGGAAATCATCCCGCCAATCAGGTACAATACGCGCCTTTTCAGTTTGACCATTTATTTCTGTGGAAGGGATCGTACGCATGTCTGATATCAACAAGGTGGTGCTTGCCTATTCTGGCGGTCTGGATACCTCTGTCATTGTAAAATGGCTGCAGGAAAGCTATCAGTGCGAGGTGGTCACGTTTACCGCCGATCTGGGGCAGGGAGAAGAAGTCGAGCCCGCCCGAGCCAAAGCCGAGGCCATGGGAATCAAAGAAATTTTCATTGAGGACGTGCGGGAAGAGTTCGTGCGTGACTTTGTATTCCCCATGTTTCGCGCTAACACCATCTATGAAGGTGAGTACCTGCTGGGCACGTCAATCGCACGTCCGCTCATTGCCAAGCGTCTGGTGGAAATAGCGGAAGAAACCGGAGCGGATGCGATCTCTCACGGGGCCACCGGCAAAGGCAACGATCAGGTGCGATTTGAGTTGGGCGCTTACGCATTGCAACCGGGTATTAAGGTGATTGCGCCTTGGCGCGAATGGAACCTGACCTCGCGCGAAACACTAATGAACTATGCACAGGAACATCAGATTCCGGTGGATTTCTCTAAAGCCGGTAAAAAATCCCCTTATTCTATGGACGCTAATCTACTCCATATTTCTTATGAAGGCGGCATTCTGGAAGACCCCTGGTCAGAACCGGAAGAGGACATGTGGCGTTGGTCCGTGAGCCCTGAGAACGCGCCAGACCAGCCCACCTATATTGAGCTGAGCTACGAAGGCGGCGATATCGTGGCTATTGACGGGGTGCGTCTGGCGGCCCATGAAGTACTGGCACAGCTGAACAAAGTCGGCGGCGACAATGGCATTGGCAGAGTTGATATTGTTGAGAACCGTTATGTGGGTATGAAAGCCCGCGGCGCCTACGAAACACCCGGCGGGACCATTATGATGCGTGCTCACCGCGCCATAGAATCGATTACCCTGGATCGGGAAGTGGCTCACCTGAAAGACAGCTTGATGCCCAAATACGCCGAGCTGATTTATAACGGCTACTGGTGGAGCCCGGAGCGGACCATGCTGCAGGCGATGATTGATCAGACCCAGGATGTAGTGAACGGCGTGGTGCGACTAAAACTGTATAAAGGCAATGTCACGGTCGTTGGCCGACAATCGGACCAATCCTTGTTTGATGATCGTATTGCCACGTTCGAAGACGATGCCGGAGCGTACGATCAGAAGGATGCCGAAGGCTTTATCAAACTCAATGCACTGCGTCTGCGCATTGCTGCCTCGAAAGGTCGTAAACTTAAATAACATCTTTTGTAACAACGAGTTAATTTTGGTTTAAAAAAGCTCTGGCTAGTGTTGGCAGGGCTTTTTTTGTATCTGAATCCGAGCACTGCACCAATCTGAAACTATACTCAAGTCTTAATGCTCACCGAACTTAAGAAAACCTTATGAATGATCAAACGCCGCTCGTTATCGTTGGTGATCCGCTGGATAACAACATCGCGTATTACACTGAAGTGATTCAAGCTTTGGGTGCACAATGCCTGGCTGCAGTCAGCGGTAAGAACCTGGTTAATCTGGTGGTTAGCCACCAGCCGGCACTGGTCATTTTGGATTCGCAGCTAGCGGATCCGGATGCCTATCAATTGTTAAACCTTTTAAAGTCAGGCAAAAAATCCCGCCATATTCCGGTGTTGTTTGTTGTCGGGAATCTATCCGAACGTAAGATGAGCTTGTATCAAGCCATGTTTACGTTGGTGGACGTACTGACTAAACCCCTGTCGGAGAAGAAGTTACAACGAGTTTTGACGGATTACCTGAAACAATATCGTTACCGCCGGGCGATCGAACAACTGGCCGTAAAATCAAAAGGTAAAAAAGCGGACAGCAATCACGATGGGGTATTGGCGATAGACGAACGCGGCCAGATATTGTTTGCAAACCACGAAGCTGAACGAATTCTGAAAGTCAGTAGTCTGCAATTAGCAGGCACTTATCTGGAAAGTCTGTTTGAACATTCCTGCTCAAAAGTACGTTCGAACTGGAAAGAACATCCGGTATCCAAGGTGACCTCCCGCGAGCAAATTTTGCAAGTCGATAAATCAATATTGTGGCGAGGTGACGGTATCGCAATCAGCGTAAAATTTGCGGCTGTACCGTTAACAAACAAACACAATATCCATTTGCTGTTCGCTTTCCATGAACTTAAAGACACACGGGAATCGAAAGATAAACTGGCGTCATTATCCAAAATTGATCACCTGACTAATCTGCCTTTACGTGCCTCTTTGGAAGATTCCATTGATCGCAATATGCTGAAGGCGGGAATCTCGGGGTTTTATTTCGCCCTGCTGTGTGTGGATCTGGATCACTTTCGGTATATCAACGAAAGCCTGGGACACGATCGTGGTGATTTGCTGATTAAGGCAGTTTCTGAACGTATTCTTGAAGTTGTGCGGCGCGATGATTTAGTGGGTCGCATGGAAGGGGACGAGTTTGTCGTGGTGCTCACTCATATCGATATACCGGAAAACGCCGGCATGGTAGCCAACAAGATTATCGAACGCGTTCGTGAACCTTTTTTAATTGATGGTCATGAAGTTTTTACTGGTTGTTCGATTGGCGTAAGTGTTTATCCCACCTGTGGTGATGATGCTAAAACCCTTCTTAAAAATGCAGAAGCCTCTTTGGTGAGGGCCAAAGCCATTGGTCGCAACAGCTATCAATATTTCACAGTCGAAATGAATAAGCTGCGGCTTGAACAAATGCAGATGGAATTTGAACTGCGTCAGGCTGTGGAACAGAAGCAATGGCGTATTCAGTATCTACCGGTCGCCCATTTCGATAGCCGCGCGGTAGTGGCTTGTGAGGTTCGCTTGAGTTGGGTGCACCCCAAGCGCGGTGAAATTGCACTGGAAACGTTCCTGGCCGCAGCAGAGGAAGCGGGCCTGGCGGCGGATATTTTCCGCTGGTTATGGATGCAGGCTTTACAGCGTTTCGAATCACTGGAAAGTGAGGCCAAAGACAAAGTGCGCCTTATATTACCCATGTCACCCGCGATTCTGCTGCAGGATGGTGGGGTGGATTGGGTGATTACCTCGATAGCGCAAGTGGGGCTGGCCAGCGATCAGATCTATCTGGAATTACCGGAAACCTATTATACCGTGCGTTTGGGGCAGCACGGTGAAGTGCTGAATGAACTTTGTCGCAACGGCTTTAATCTGATTCTGGATAGCTTCGGCACCGGATACGCGCCGTTATCGTTGCTTAAAGATGTGCCGTATTCCCTGGTGAAATTAAGCGATAGCTTTGTATCTGTCTGTGATATCTCCAAATCCGATCAGGCCATCATAAAAGGGGTAATCGACATGGCTCACCAATTGGGTATGCAGGTCATGGCTGCCGCCGTTGATTCTGAAGCCCAGCAGCAGTTCTTGCAAGCGGTGGCCTGTGACTGGTTGACTGGCGAAGCAGTGGAGCGGGCTCTGGATGAAACCCCCCAGAAACTGGATGCGATGGGTCTGTACGTGATGCCCGGCTAAGCAAGGGGACGTGTCCTTATCTGTAATTGCCATCAGTTTGAATGATTTGGTCAATGTACACTGCTGTAATCAGTGATACAAATATGCTTACATGTCTCGGTGGGCGTTGTTTCGCACCGGGGCAGATGGATAGCGTTATTGGTTGCAATGTACATGAGGTTTCAGAATGCCGGCGATTAATTCAACCCAAACACCGACACAAAAAGACAGCGCTCAGAGGCCGTCTCCATTGACCCCCAAGGAGTGGGATCAACAATTTCCCGGCGTGTTGGATGCCATTGCGATTATGGCCGGCGCTGCCAATGTGATAATGCAACTGGCCCGGTTACCGGTAGGTCATGGGGTGGTGGAGAGCCGTGTTGAAAGTGGCGCGTTGTTCAAACATCCGATTAAACGAGCGCGTACCACCATTACCTATCTCGGCATTGTCTGGCTTGGCACCGCGGAAGAAAAGCAGCTGTATCGTGCAGCCGTAAACGGTGCCCATCGGCAAGTGCATTCCACTGAACAATCCAAGGTTAAATACAATGCCTTCGATCCGGAGTTACAGATGTGGGTAGCGGCCTGTTTGTATTGGGGCATTGTGGATACCAACCAAAAACTGGGTTATCGGATGAGCCCGTCGCAACGCCAGGCGTTTTATCGGTTGGGTTCGCAGTTAGGTACCACGCTGCAGGTAAAAGCGGATATGTGGCCTGCGGATGAAGACGCTTTTGAGCGCTACTGGCAAGAAGGGCTCGCGAAAATGGAAATTGACGAGACCACACGTGACTTTTTTAATCGCTTGATTGATCTGGAGTTCTTGCATCCGATTCTCAGTAAATTATTCGGCCCGGTGAATCGCTTTATGACCATCGGCTTTCTACCTCCGGCGTTCCGCGATGAATTGTGTGTTGCTTGGGATAGCGGCAAGCAACGTAAATTCGAACGCTTGATGTCGGTGATCCGAAGCGTGAATTGCGCAACGCCGCGGGTGCTGCGTCAGCTGCCGTTCTATTATGTAATGTGGGATTTTCGTCGTCGGGTCAGTAAGGGTGTTCCACTGGTGTAACTGGAATATTGTAGTCGTTACCTGTTCTCTATAATCTTACCTTGGTTTAAAGAGAGGAGAGAGACCATGAGATTACTACACACCATGATCCGCGTAACGAATCTGGACGCGTCTTTAGCATTCTATACCGAAGTCCTGGGCATGAAATTGTTGCGTAAGAAGGATTATCCCGACGGCAAGTTCACGCTGGCCTTTGTGGGGTTTGGTGCAGAGTCGGAGCAGGCTTGTCTGGAGCTGACCCACAACTGGGACACCGATCAATACGAGCTGGGCAACGCCTATGGGCATGTGGCTCTGGAGGTCGACGACGTTTACAAAGCCTGTGATGCAATCCGTGAGCGGGGCGGGGTGATTACCCGAGAGCCCGGTCCGATGAAGCATGGCTCCACCATCCTGGCCTTTGTCAAAGACCCGGATGGTTATTCTATTGAGCTGCTGGGCAAGAAAAGCTAATCCGGTATCAGTCTTTTAATAGCTCAGTAATCCAGGTGCCTATTTGACGGATTTCAGGCATACATACTTCGTGGCCCATAGGGTAAGTGGTCCAGTCCACCTTGTATTCATGTTGCTGCAACCATTCATAAGCGAGGTAGGCTACGGGTTCTTTCACCATGTCATCTGCAGTGCCCTGAGCAATATGGATCGTTATATTCTGGTTCGTGGTCCTGGCGGTGTCATCCAACAATTGTGGATTAGGCATGTAGGTGGATAACGCAATCAGACCCGCTAATTTTTGCGGATACTGAAGTCCGGTGTGATAGACCACTGCACCTCCCTGGGAAAAACCAATCAGCAGAATTTTTTCGCAAGGAATGCCTTGCTCAATTTGCTGTTCGATCAACAGCGACACTGCCATGCGTGAATCTTCCAGATGGGATTGGTTGATTTCACGCACCTCGGTAAGCGCCAGAATGTCATACCATGCCGGCATCACATAACCTGAGTTGCAAGACACGGGAATACTGGGTGCATGGGGAAAAATAAAGCGTACTGACAAGTCATCCGCTAACGGCAGGTGGGGAACCACCGGGATAAAATCGTGGCCACTTGCACCCAGTCCATGTAGCCAGATAACACAGGCGGTGGCTTCTCGTCCGGGTTCGATAATTTCGTATTCAAGTAAAGTTTGGGAGGTTTTTGGCATAATTTACCTGGAGGCACTTTGGAGCAGGCTCGGTGCATAAACTAGAGAAAAGCTCTAACACCGTTTGCCTGCACACCGGGGTTAATATTGGGGAGGGCGGGGGCGGCGCTTGTAGGATTCTTTTTCATCCAGGCTAATGGTACGGGCTTCTTCTTCCAGCATCACGGCGATGCCGTCCCGCACCGGATACGCCATATTGCTGGCCAGGCAGATTAACTCGGATTTATCGGCATCGTATTCCAGTTTGGCTTTGCTCACTGGGCAAACCAGAATTTCCAATAGTTTGGTCTCGAACATACTCAGGCGTTCCTTAATCAGGCTATTGCTTCGTAACTGAGTGGTCAATCGTACTCGGTTTTGTCTTTGAATTCACATAGGTCTTCGATAATACAGGCGCCACAGCGGGGCTTGCGGGCGGTACACACATAGCGCCCGTGCAAAATCAACCAGTGATGGGCATCCAGCAGAAACTCTTTCGGCACCATCCGCATGAGCTTTTTCTCCACTTCCAGCACATTTTTGCCGGGCGCGATGCGGGTGCGGTTAGACACTCTGAATATGTGGGTATCCACCGCCATGGCCGGCTGCCCAAAGGCCGTGTTCAGGACCACATTAGCGGTTTTCCTGCCGACTCCGGGTAAGGATTCCAGCGCGTCCCGATTGGCGGGCACCTCGCTATGGTACTGATCCATCAGGATCTTACAGGTTTTAATAACGTTAACTGCCTTGCTGTTAAACAAGCCGATGGTTTTTATATAAGGGGTCAGCCCCTCAACGCCCAGGGCGTAGATGGCTTCCGGCGTATTGGCAACCGGATAGAGTTTGGCCGTGGCCTTGTTAACGCTGACATCCGTTGCCTGGGCTGATAGCACCACCGAAATCAGCAATTCGAAGGTGCTGGAATAGTCCAGTTCGGTGGTTGGGTTCGGGTTCTGTTCCCGTAAACGGGAGAAAATCTGGTGGCGTTTTTCTGCGTTCATATCGGTGGGTTTACAGCGGTTTCCTGCACAGTAATGTATCTCCAGGGTGGGTCTAGTCTATAGGGCAGCCCAAAATGAGTAAACACAGCCAACGTTCATACTTGTGTCGAGCGGGGGCGGGTTGAGCTGAAATCAGCTTCGGTTAAATGCAGCGGGTGATTGAACACGGTGTCAATGCCGATTAACATCTGCCCCTGGTGAGTGTGGCATAGAAGGCTATAAGTGAGATCGAAAAGCGAAGACAAACGGAAAGAGATTCTCAAAGCAGCGACAGACGTATTCATTGAGAAGGGGTACGGTGGTGCGAGTATTTCAGAAATAGCGATGCGCGTTGGTGGCTCGAAAAGTACGCTTTACAATTATTTCAGCTCTAAGGAAGCACTGTTCTTTGCAGTGATGGAAGAAATGGCGCGCTTGACTGCGAGACCGCTGATTGATGATCTGGAGCAAGCCTGCGATCCCAAAGTAGCGTTGGAGAATTTCGTATACCACGTTATGAAGCTGCTGTGCACGACAGAAATGATGGAATTTAGGCGTATGCTTATTAGCGAGGGCAGGCGCACAAATATCGGTAAAAAAATGCATGAGTTGGAGGGTAAAAAGTATCTCGATAAATTTGCGAAATTTTATGACCTGAAAATGCGTGAAGGCTATTTTATAAAGGCAGACCCTTTGGAGGCAGCGATGCACATGTACTCGTTGTGCTACGGGCCCCCCGTGCAGCTAGTGCTGGCCGGTGTCATTGAAACTGCTTCCGAGGATCTGTTGAAGCAGGCCTCTCGCTCGGTTGCAAATTTCTTTTTTAGAGGCTACTCAGTAACGAACAGGGCCTCGACTAAATAAGGCAGCACCACCGTCAGTTGGTAGCCGTTAAGTCTTATTAAACTCCCCGACATTTAATATTCAGCTTGACACCAGCCCCTCCTTCAAATGATATTATAAATGTACCGTACGGTACGGTTATAAATCGCGGTAGGGTTCACGCCCCTGCAAAGGCGCGTGAAGCTCAATGAGGGTTTTAAAGATCGTATGCAGTTTAGAAAGAACAACCCTGTCTCCGCAGGTCAAGCCAAGATCGATCAGGATATTGCAACCGCGGAGGACGCTCATCCGGGTTTCAATTCCCACACGCGTCAGCGGGCATTTACCCTGTTGGCACTCCTGGTGTTTCTGGTCGCGGCTGCTGGGCTCAGCTATGGGGCAATCATCGGAAGTGCTCACAGAATTACAACAGATAACGCCTATGTCAACGCTGAATTGGCACAGGTGACCCCTTTGGTCTCTGGTGCGGTAGCGGATATCAAAGTTAAGGATACTCAGTTTGTTCATGAAGGTGATGTCCTGGTAGTGCTGGATGATAAGGACTTGCGCCTATCCGTTGCCCGGGCCGAAGCACATTTTTGGCAAGCCCAGCGCAGAGTGCGGGGTTACTTTGCCAATGATTTGGCGCTAGGTGCGGTGATTGCTTCCCGGGAGGCGGCGCTGACCAGTGCAGGCGCGGATTTAGCTCATATAGAGCGCGAGTATGCTCGTCGGCAAAACCTTGCGCGTGACAACGCGATTTCGAAAGAGGAATTGGCTGTCGCAGGTAATCGTGTGGATCAAGCTACTGCAGCGCTTTCCGTAGCCCAGGCTCAACTTGAACTGGCACGTGCTGACCGGGACGCCAATCGTGCGCTGATCGACGACACGACGTTACAAAACCACCCCGAAATTAAAGCCGCCGAGGTTCAGTTACAGCAGGCTGAATGGAATCTCGAGCGTAGTGTGATTCGTGCCCCCTTGGATGGATTGATTGCAAAGCGATCCGTTCAAATTGGGCAGAGAGTGCAGGCCGGCGCAACGTTGATGAATATCGTTCCTCTCCATGAGGTATTTGTCAGTGCGAATTTCAAGGAAGTTCAACTTAAGGATGTGAAAGTGGGGCAAGCAGTCACTCTTAAAGCTGACCTGTATGGGGATCAGTATATTTATAACGGTAAGGTTGCCGGAATCGCCGGAGGAACCGGGGCGGCGTTCGCAATAATTCCAGCTCAAAATGCGACGGGGAATTGGATCAAGGTCGTGCAAAGATTACCTGTGCGTATCGAAATTGATCCTAATCAATTGCGACAACGGCCGTTGCGGATTGGCCTATCGATGGAAACGACCATACATCTGGAAAAATAGGCATGGGCAGATCCTCTTCAAATTTAGTGACGGATGCGGCTGCATCGGACCAGCTAACTTCAAAAATGTTACCACCCGCGGCGATGTGGTCCGCAGCCGTACTGTTGGCGGTAGCAAATTTTATGGCCGTTCTGGATTTGAGTATTGCGAATGTGTCGGTGCCGAATATTGCAGGTGGTTTGGGTGCATCACCCGGAGAGGGAACATGGGTAATAACGTCATACGCTGTGGCGGAAGCCATTATCGTGCCGTTAACAGGTTGGTTGACCAGCCGCTTTGGGTCGGTTCGCGTGTTGGTGGTGGCTATGGCGGGGTTTGGTTTGTGTTCCGCGCTCTGTGCGCTTTCAACCAGCTTAAATTTTTTGGTGGTGGCTCGGATACTTCAGGGGTTGACCGGTGGCCCGTTAATCCCGCTGTCCCAAGCCTTGCTGCTGCGGATATTTCCCTCACATCAGCAGGCTTTGGCTATGGCGTTATGGTCTATGACCACCGTGCTCGCTCCAGTCGTTGGTCCGCTACTTGGGGGGGTGTTATGTGATGCTGTAGGTTGGCCAAGCATATTCTGGATTAACGTACCTATTTCTATCGTAGCAACATTGGCGTTATGGAAATGCCTGCAATCCCACGAGACACCCTCTCGGCGTGTAGAAGTGGATTTAATCGGCCTGGTGTTGTTAGTTGTCTGGGTCGGCGCGTTGCAGTTAACGCTGGATCTCGGCAAGGACCATGACTGGTTTGCATCGGATTTGATAGTAAGTTTGACAGTAGTTTCGTTTGTTGGACTTGTTACCTTCGTGATTTGGGAGCTCACGGACGATAATCCGATCGTGAATCTTAAGATACTTCGTTATCGGGGTTTTGCTACCAGCCTGATTGCGTTAGCGCTGGCGATGGGAGCTTATTTTGCAACGATCGTACTCACGCCTTTGTGGCTCCAAACTGATATGGGGTATACCGCACGCCAGGCAGGTACGACGATGGCGGGCAGTGGAATAGCCGCGTTTGTAGCATCGGCCGTAGCAAGCAAAATGTTGGCGCGTGCCAATCATAAATATATGGTCGTCGGCGCTTTACTTTACCTTGGAATAATCTCCTTCATTCGCAGTGGCGCGACCAGCCAGATGACCTATGGGCAAATAGCAATGCAAGTCTCATTCATGGGGCTTGGGATGTCTTTTTTCATTATTCCGCTAATGACTTCAGCGCTGCGTAGTGTCAAGACCGAAGATCTTGCTGCTGCTTCTGGCCTGATCAATTTCGTACGCACGGTTGCGGGTGCTTTTGGCACGTCCATCGTCACTAGCGCATGGATCAACGGAGGCAGTCGATATCATGAAGAAATTGTAAGTGCCCTGCAGAATACCCGACATTTGATCGATTTTTTTGTTCAGCGAGGCATGTCCACGGAGCAATCGATTTTTTTAATAGAGCGAGTGGTAGCAGGCCAGGCAGCCATGCTGTCAACCAATCAGGTTTTCACAGGTTGTTCCGTTACATTTGTGTTGACGGCTTTGGTGGTCCTGTTGATGCCTCTGGCGAGTGATAAGACAAGGCCTGCTCGCTAACAAAAGTAAGTTTTAACCAGGTATAGAGAAATCGGCAATTAATAAGGAGAACCTGTGATGTCAAAAGTAGATGGCGTGTGGAGCATTTCTGTAAAGGGGCCCACCGGAGAACAAAAAACGGAGTTGGTTTTGCAAACCGTGGACGGCAAACTGACGGGTACACAATCGGGAAAAGGCGCACCTCAACCGATCTCGAATGCAGCGGTAGAGGGTGACAAAATATCCTGGATTAACCACGTTACCTCACCCATAAAAATGAAAGTGGAATTCAAAGCAACCCTATCAGGCGAGCAAATGAGCGGCAAAATCAAGGCCGGTTTAATGGGGTCCTATCGCTTCAGCGGCTACAGGATTTCCCGGGATGTGGCCGATGCAAGCGCAATAGATGAAAGTGAGGAAAATAGTACGGAAGATCCTTTTATTGCCATGCTGGCGAAGACGGACCCTATTCCCGATTTGCATTATTTGCGCTCAACAGACCCAGTCCATTTTGTTGCTCCTTTCGGTTTCTGGGTGATCACCCGGCACGATGATATCCAACGCCTATTCAACGATCCGGAAAATGTGACTCATATTAAACGGGAGTGGAATCTATATACCCCGCATCCGGAAGGCTCTATGCGGAAATGGTCCGATGAAAATGCAATTCATGCATTGGCTCCGGCGGAACATTCGCGATTGCGTAGATTAACCACTGCGGCTTTTACGCCTCGCGCGGTGGCGCGCATGGATCAGCAAATCAAGGAGGTGGTGAAACAGCTCATTGATCCCCTGCGCGGGCGGGAAGGCGAAACGATTGATATTATGGGTGAATTTACCAATAAAGTCCCCAACGTCGTTATCAGCCGGATCACAGGTATCACCCCGGGGGCAGATGAAGTTCGGTTCTGCGAAATAGCGCAGGCGGTTGTTCAGGGTGGTTTACCGTTTATATCCGATGAAGTCCGCCAGGAATCAGAGCGGGGGTTCGTGGAATTTGCTGCATGGATTCGAGATTTAGTCAAACAACGCCGGCGCAACCCCCAGGAAGATCTTGTGTCTGACTTGATACGAGCGCAAGACGCGGATCAAAACTTATCTGAAGATGACATCGTGTTGCTGTTGGCTTCGTTAATAGGCGCTGGTAGTGAAGCAACAGCAATGGTAGCGACATTGGCTATAAAAGCGTTATTGGAAAATCCTATCGTCATGGCGCGTTTACGCGATGATCGTGCACAAATCCGGAAATCAATCGATGAAATTATTCGCTATGCGTTCAGTATTCCGCCTGGAACCATGCGTTTTGCGGTGCGTGATTTTGATCTGCGGGGAAAAAAGATAAGCAAAGGGCAGATGCTCATGCTGTCCGCCGGTGGCGCTAACCGGGACCCTGAAAAATATGAAAAACCCGATGATCTGAATCTGGATCGCGTCGTGCAAACCCGTCAACTTACGTTCGGTCATGGTCCTAATTTCTGCGTGGGAGTGAACTTAGCTAAAGAGGAAATTGCCTCAATGATTAACGCGCTACTGGATGTGATTCCGGCGGGGTCTCGGATTTGCGAATCACGAATCGAATACCGAGATATGGGAATAATGAAGCAAGCCATTTCTTTACCTGTATTCATAGGCCCACCAGCTTAGCACGGGCAGATTTTTGGCACTGGTTCGGGTGCTTGGATTACCGTAATTCCCTGGCAGGTACCTACTATTGGAGAACTGGAATTAGCCACCCGAGCGTGAACCGGGATGAAAAAAGGGTGGATAAACGGGATATCCCTATATCACTGTGAACACAATCATAAAAACTAAAACTTCGCGGTAGCAGAAATGATATATATGGTAGACCAACAAAGAATAAGATGGTGCATCTGGTTTTCACTAGTGTGTTCTTCACCGGTAGAGGCCTCTTTCACTGATGACCTTGCAATAGGTAACGCTAAGGCGTTAGCCTTGGGCCATGCAGTCACTGCGGACCCGCCGGGGATAGACTCTATCCATTTTAATCCTGCAGGGCTTGCTCGTTTGAAGGCACGACAATTCCTGGTAAAGTTTGTTGCCGGAGATTTTTCAGCAACTACTTATTTTGGAGAATACGGGGATTACCAGCAAAAAATTCTGGATGATGCCGCGCAGTTCTTTTTGGATGCTGATGGTAATCTGAGTGAGGAAGGTAAGCTTTTTTTATACGATGAGGCTTACGGCCAGAAAAGTGAAACTGCTGGCCCTACCGTTATGACACCAGGGAAAGGCATGCAAGATAAGTCCTCGGCCTTCGGGGCAACGGGGGGAGCCTCCTATAATGCGCCTGACAGTCTGTTTACATTTGCTACCAGCGTATACACACCCATGATGATGGGTGCCCATAAAGAAGATGATGATCCTGGCCGCTTTTTTCAGCAGCGCAGTGCGTTTGCTTTATTAACTTATTTCTCACCTTCAGTAGGCTATGAATTTTCAGATACGTTATCGATTGGCATGGCGATCAATTTGAGTTACGCGGGTATGGGGCTTGAGATGCCGGTTCGCGCCCCCAACGATGGCTTGTTTTTAATTCCGACACCCTATGTGAGTGGATTGTTGTGTAATGAAAATGGTGAACCTCAGTTTGCAGAACTGGACCTATGTACATCGATACCGCCTTACACACAAATAACGACCCTTAAGTTTGAAGCAAGTCAAAATGACGCTATTGGTTTTAACCTAGGGTTGCTTTGGTCACCCAAGTCATGGTTTACACTTGGGCTATCCTATAATTCCGGCGTCAAGGTGAAGCTCGATGGAGAGTATGATTTCCCGGTTAATCCGCCTTTTGAAGCTTTTTTGGTGACATTCATGGGTGGAGAAGTATGGAATACGGTGGTGCAAGCTACTGACGCATTGGGGTTCAGGTTACCATCCCAGGCTGAACTGCTGGCCCAGGGCAGTGGCGAAATTAAGATTAGTTATGAAATTCCACAGCGGTTTAATGCAGGTATTAGTCTGAATCTCACACCTAAATGGAGCTACAATTTTGATATCAAGTGGACGGAATGGTCGACGTTCAGCGATATCAGCCTGCAGTTTGACAAAGATATACCACTGCTCGCATTGGGAAATTTGGTGGATACTGTTGGCACCGGGGGCGCGAAAGGAATAAAACCTAACGCGGTTATTTATCGCCTTGGCTTGCGCGATGTTGCTTATTGGTCAATGGGAACAGAATATAAAGCTACCAACAACTTTAGTTTCCGAGCCGGTTTACAATATCGTCCGTCAGCCGTACGTAATGACTCACCTAATGCAACAGTTACGCTATCGGAAGGGTACTTGTATTCACTAGGAGGGTCTTATTTATTCAGAAATAAAAGTCAGATTGACTTTACCTTTGGCTATTTGCAGAGCGAACAATTCTATCCTGCCTGCACCGCGGTGGGTAACGATTGTGATCCGGTCGATGTTACTTATGCTCCGTTTCAGGGTGAAGATATTCAAACTGAAGTAACCTTCTTGCTGTTTGAGCTATCCTATAGCAAGTATTTTTAATGCTGTTGGGGCCAGAGGTTAGTCGTTATGACGAGTGTGATGCGGGTTTTCTTTGTGGCGCTAATGATCACCATAGGTGGTCACGGATTTACCTCGGAAAGCCATAGGGTCGATTATCTGTATGGGGTAGCAGACGTTGAGGATTTGGTCGCGATCCCGGATAGCCCGTGGATTATTGGTAGTGGTGTGGGGAACTGGATATTTCAGTCCGGTGCGTTGCATTTGATAAACGAAGACGCGTTCGCCGCATCAACTTTGGATATGCAACTGTACACCGAGAAAGTGGCGCAGGCGCCTTTTTCAGAATGCGACGGTGCGCCTGATCCAGAAAAGTTTTCAGCACACGGGTTGAGCCTCGTGGGCCAGGATAACGGGTCGTTTTTTTTGTACGTCGTTAATCATGGCGGTCGCCACGCAGTCGAGATATTCAATATTAAATTAATGGGCGCGATTCCCGATATTGATTGGATCGGTTGTGTTCCCAGTCCAGCGATGACCTTTCCGAATGCGGTGGCTGGTAGAGCTGACGGTAGTATTATTTTGTCTGTCACCTTCGACCTCAAAGGCTATATGAATCGGTTGTGGAATGAAGGCAAACTGGACCAAACGGGCGCACTATTTAAATGGACATCAGCGCTAGGCTGGGTTGAGGTAGAGAATGCTTCTTTGGCGCAAAACAATGGGATCGAACTATCTGATGACGAGCAATGGGCGTTCGTGGTATCCATGCCCGATTCCAGTGTGACTCGTATTCCGCTTGAAAAAAATCTAGGTCAATCCACCCGCATCGAGCTTGATTTTTATCCGGATAACATCCGTCGAACTTATGATGGGAAACTGGCAGTGGCCGGTGTAGAGAACACCAGCCTGATGAAGGTGAACTTGTGCGTTGGTGTCGATTACCCGTACTGTGCCATTGATTTTCGAGCCGACTTAATCGATCCGGAATCGTTTGAAGTTACGCCCCTTTACTCCGGTAAAGGGGATCGTGAATTCGGTTTGGCTACGACGGCATTAAGAACCCGGAGCAGTTTATGGTTTGGGTCGGTGCGCCGTAGAAGCATTCTGCGTGTTCCCATGGATTGAGCCGACTCCCAATCCTAAGCGCAGATATTAGACTGAGAAGATTAGAAAAGCGTGTTTTGCGTGGCTTTTGAAAGGGAGCTCAAAACTCACCTTATGGTAACCACTTTACTTCTCGCCCTGATTCCACAACCAACCCCGAGTCGACGATATTGGTAATGACCTGAACCCGGCCTAGCTCAAGGTTGAAATGGATAGCGAGCGCTCGGGCCAGACCCACCTGGAGCAATGAAGTATTTTTTTCCGACCAAATTGAAGGCAGCGAGAGGCTGGCCATAACGCTGTACGGGTTGCCCAACTGCTGATCACTTTTGATGAGATTCACAGTCATGTGCTCAGAAGGCTGGGCAGACTCCCTGGCCCAAAGTTCGATTAAATTACTTGTGCCTTCCTTGCAACCCGATGTAATAATGCAATTTGCGATTGGCATAGAGAATCATCCTTGAGACCCGATCTCAGTCAAAGTCCATTTTATATAATATGTGGCGACACAGTATATGATCCGGTGCGATATCCGGGTGGTTAAACTCAAAGCGCTCTGTGCACATGCCGGCTTGAGAGCGTGTATTGATGGTTGCGGTAAAGGAAACGACCTGTGCTAGTTTTAACAGGTCGGACGCGTATACCAGCGATGCGGCCGCAGCCTCACTGGCATAGCCGTTACCCCAGAACGGTTTGCTTAAGCGCCAAGCGATTTCAACACAAGGAGCAAAAGGCACCCGGAAAGCGGTTTGGATAGCCAGTTCGGTGTCAATCGTCAAACACCTATGCGATATTTCCGGTAGTCCGTACCCGCTTACTGCCAGCGGTTACGGCTTCTTTATTCGCTTTGGCAGCGGCGGCTACCCTGGCGTCAATAATATTTTTCAGTGCCATCAGAAATCCAAGCACAATGAACGCTCCCGGTGGCAATATGGCAATCAGGAAGCCACGATAACCCGGAATCAATTCCAGTCTCCAGTTACTGGCAATGTCACCGAACAATAGATCCATATTGTTAAACAGGGCGCCGGTACCCAGAAGTTCCCGCACCGCTCCTAACAGAACCAGTACCAAGCCGAATCCCAATCCCATCATTAACCCGTCCCAAACTGCGGCTAATGGTGGATTTTTACTGGCGAAGGCATCGGCGCGGCCTAATACGATGCAGTTGGTTACGATGAGGGGTATAAATATCCCCAGGATCAGATACAGCTCATAGGTGAACGCATTCATCAAAAATTCGATGCAGGTAGTGAAGGCTGCAATGATCATGACAAAGGTTGGCAGGCGAATCGCATCCGTGGTGGCGTTGCGGATCAGCGACACAGCCAGATTGGAAAGGGTTAGTACCGCTGCCGTTGCCAAGGCCAGCGCCAGTGCGTTTACCACGGAACCGGAAACCGCCAAAAGCGGACATAAACCCAATACCTGAACCAGCGCCGGGTTGTTCTTCCACAGTCCATCCTTGGTGATTTTTTTGAATTCTTCACTGTTCATGGATCGAATCCTCCGGGTTTGGCGGTGTTGATGTTTGCTCTACATGGCCGTGTTGCAGATCAGATTGTTCGATCAGCGCCTGATCTTCATGAGCCGGGGTGGTTGTGTTGTGCAGCAACCGGACTTTGTGTTGCTCAAAGTATTGCAGCGAACGGTATACCGCAGCGACGACGGCTCGTGGCGTGATCGTGGCTCCGGTAAAAGCGTCAAAGCTGCCGCCGTCTTTTTTTACACGCCATTCTGGCTCGCTCAGGTTATGCAGGGATTTGCCATTGAAGGAGGTTATCCAGTCGGATTTCTGGATCTCGATGGCATCACCCAGCCCTGGTGTTTCAAAGTGTGGTGGAATCACGCGGACTCCAGTGACTTCGCCGTCTTTAGCGATGCCCACCAGCAAATTGATTGAGCCGCCGTACCCTTCCGGTGCCACGGCTTGCAGAATAATACCTGTGGGTTGGTCGTCTTGTTTCGCGATGTACGCTTTTTCCGTATTGCGGGTGCCCAGCAACGTCGCGGCCTCCACATCGATACTGCTTTCCAGCAGTTCGTTGTCGACGAGTGCTGCGGGCATCACCTCTAACAGACTGCGCTCCAGAGCGTGACTTTTTTCTTCCGCAATTTTGTCACGGGTCAGGTTCGCGGTCAGTACGATCATGCCCGTAGTGATAATGGCGAATGCGCCGAGAATAATACTGTTGCGGGAAACCGATTGGCCTATCATTCAGGCTCCCTTATCCTGTTTCGCCAGCCCTTTGTTGGGCTTGCTATGTCCGTAGGTTCGCGGTTGGGTGTAATAGTCGATAAGCGGGGCAGCCAGGTTCAACAATACCACACTGAAGGCTATCGCATCCGGGTAGCCACCCCAGGTGCGGATGATATAAGTGAGTACACCGATTAGTGCGCCGTAGATGATTTTACCTTTGTTGCTGGTGGCGGCAGTAACCGGGTCGGTCGCGATGAAAAACGCGCCCAACATGGTGCCACCGCTGAGCATATGGAACAAAATGCTGCCGTAGTTATCGGCATCCACTGCCGTGTTGAAAAAGCCGGAGAGAAAAAAGATTCCTCCGAGCATGCCCACGGGAATATGCCAGGTAATGATTTTCTTCCAGATCAGATAGAGACCGCCAGCCAGAAAGGCCAGGTTAACCCATTCCCAGCCGTAACCTCCGAGCAGGCCGTGCAGCGTCGGGTGGGTGTCTAATACTTCGTGTTGACCGGCGTACGTTTTAAAGGTGTCCAGTGGGGTCGCACCGCTTAACGCATCAATACCATTGGCTGCGCCGGAAAAGAAAGTGAGGCCCAATGACTGGAAGAGTGACGGTGCGGTAGTGGCGTCATCGACACCGGCAGCAGGCAGCCAGCTTGTCATTTCCTTAGGGAATGAAATGACCAGCAAAATGTAGCCCACCATGGCGGGATTAAACGGATTCATACCCAAGCCGCCGTAAAGATGCTTTGCCACAATAATGGCAAAGCCGGTGCCGACCAGCGTCATCCACCAGGGGACAGAGGGAGGTATCGCTAATGCCAGCAATACGGCAGTAACGATGGCGCTGTAGTCCGTTAGATAGAAAGCGATCGGTTTGTTGCGGGTTTTCAGAATTAGGGCTTCGCAGACAACGGCAAATAGGCAGGCCAGCAACACATTGATAATCGTGCCGAAGCCAAAAAAATACGTCAGTGCGAGCAGGCCCGGGATGGTCGCGTACAAAACCTGACGCATAAAACTGCCGGTGTTGCCCGGTTTGTGAACGTGGGGAGAGGTGACCGACAGTAAAGCCATTATGAGTTTGCTCCCTCTGCCTTTTGCAATTCTGCTTCGGCTGCGTCCAATGCCTGTTGGGTGGATGCAATGGCTTGCTCCAGGGTGTCTATGTCGCCTTCACCGCTTGCCTGTGCAGCCTGCAGCGCCTTGTTGGCTTTTTTTAATAGTACTTGCTGTTTAGCTACTTCCATCTTGGCGGTTTTAACCGGGTCTTTTGCTGCATTTTGTTTTTGAATGGTTTCTTTTTCCTTGGCGCGGGCTTCTTTCATGGCGGCTTTGGAGGCATCAGATTTCGTTTTCAACGCAGCCACGTCTGCTGCAAGGGCGTCGATTTCCGGGGTCGCTGTATTGCCGGTTGATTGGGCCTCTTGCAGCGCTTTTTCTGCTGCCTTGTAGGCGGCAAAGTCGTCGGCGGATGCTTTTTTCAAAATGGCTATTGGATCAGTTCCGGTATCAGGCGCTGTTGTTGGGCTGTCGCTGGGTGTGGCGGACTTTGCATCCACGAATGCCTGCTTTGCTGTATCCGCTTTCAGTTTCAGTTGATCGACTTTTTTGCGCAAAACTTCGATGTGTTCTGAGCCACTTTTTTCTGCCTGCAACAGGGCACTTTGCGCGTCTTTATATCGCTTCATGGTGGACGCGGCGGCGGTTTGTAGTTTAGTCAGGTCTAGTGCCGGGTTCGGGTCAGTGGGTGTGCCGGTGTTGGCAGGGGCGTTGGCAGCGGGAGGCGCTTTTTTCTTGACTGCTTGCTTTTCTGCTGCCGCTTTTGCCCGTTGTTGACGTTTCAGTTCTTTTTCCTGTTCTTCGCGCTCAATGCGAGCTTGGCGTGCTTCAAACCGCAGCCGCGCATGGTCGGCTTTTTGTTGTTCCTGTTGCTGTATTCGTATTTCGCCTTTGGCGTAACGGTAATATTGTACCAAGGGGATGTTGCTCGGGCAGACATAGGAGCAGGCGCCGCATTCAATGCAATCGGAAAGATTAAAATGGGCCGCTTTATCAAACTCCTTTCCTTTGGCAAACCAATACAGTTGCTGCGGTAACAGATTGACCGGGCAAGCCTGGGCGCAACTGCCGCAGCGGATACAGGGCTGCTCCAGTGCAGGATCAGGGAATTCTTTTTCAGACGGTACTAACAAACAGTTAGTGGTTTTTACTACCGGTACACGGGGGTCGTGTATGGCAAAGCCCATCATCGGGCCGCCCATGATTAAACGGTGTAATTCCGGTTCGGCGACGCCGGCCTGTTGCAGTAAAACTGACACCGGAGTACCCAGTAGCACCTCATAGTTGCCTTTGTTTTTTACCTTGTCGCCGGTGAGTGTGGTGACGCGGCTGATCAGTGGTTCGCCATCGATAATGGCGCGCTTTACCGCGTATGCGGTCCCGGTATTTTGACAAACTACGCCCACGTCCGCAGGAATACCACCACTGCGTACTTCTTTACCGGTCAGAATATAGATTAATTGTTTTTCTCCACCGGATGGGTATTTGGTCGGTACTGAAACGATTTCAATCTTCGTGCCCTGTGCCGCTGCGCGCATGGCGTCGATCGCCTGGGGTTTGTTGTCTTCGATGCCAACGACGATGTCCTGCGGGTTGATTAACCAGGCCATGACTTCCAGACCCTGAATAATTTCTTCGGCACGTTCCTGCATTAAGCGATCATCCGCGGTGATGTAGGGCTCACATTCCACCGCATTCAGAATCAGTGTTTGCACTTGCTGATCCGGTTTAATGCCCAGCTTCACTACGCTGGGAAAACCCGCACCACCCATGCCCGCAATACCGGCTTCCCGAATGCGTTCCAAAACCACTTTTTTGTCTTGGTTGCGATAGTCGGCAATACCCTGATGGTCAATCCATTGGTCTGCACCATCGGTCTGAATCGTGATGCACAAGGAGTCCATGCCAGAGGGGTGCTGCACGACATGAAGATCTATACTGATGACGGTGCCGGAGGTGGAAGCATGCACGGGCAAACTAACAAAACCACCGGCGTCACCGAGTTTTTGGCCTTTTAGTACCCTGTCGCCCACCGCGACGCAGGGCTTCGCCGGCACCCCGATGTGTTGTTGCAGCGGAATCACAACGTATTCGGGAATGGTATACGGTTGAATTGCCTGTACTGACGATTGCTGTTTATTTTCCGGGGGGTGGACGCCACCGGGAAAATCCCAGATGCGGCGGCTCATGCGATATTCCTCAACGGGATCAGGTTACCCGGGCGATTGCCGATACCGTCCGGCGCATTCCAGCTCCAGGTTTGCGGCGTCACTGCCACCGGGATCATATCAATGCAGTCTACAGGGCAGGGTTCAACGCAGAGGTCACAGCCGGTGCATTCGTCGATGATAACCGTATGCATTTGTTTGGCGGCACCCAGAATGGCGTCGACCGGGCACGCCTGAATGCACTTAGTGCAACCGATGCATTCAGCTTCGCGGATCATCGCCGTCATTTTGGTTTCCGGTGCCTGACCGTGCTCTTCATCCAGCGGAATAAACTCACGGCCCAGAAGATCGGCCAATGCACGAATGGTATCATCTCCGCCCGGCACGCATTTATTGATGGCTTCGCCTTCTGTAACGCCCTCTGCATAGGGGCGGCATCCGGGGTGGCCACATTGTCCGCATTGGGTTTGTGGCAGCAGTGCGTCGACCTGTTCAACGATGGGGTTGCCTTCCACTTTGAACTTGACGGCAGCGTAGCCCAGCAGCGCGCCAAACCCCAAGGCAATGGCAGAGATTGCGATCAGGGCAGAAAGGTTATCAAACATCATGTCCATATCAGCCCCTAAATCTTAATCAAACCGGAGAACCCCATGAAGGCCATCGACATAAGCCCGGCGGTGACCAAACCGATGGAGGCGCCTTTAAAAGGTAGGGGTACATCGGCCACGGCAATGCGCTCGCGCATGGCGGCGAATAGCACCAGCACCAGCGAAAACCCTAACGCAGCCCCGAACCCATACAAAAAAGCGTCCATAAAACTGTCGATGCCCTTTTTGACAGTAAGCAAGGCCACGCCCAGTACGGCGCAATTACTGGTAATCAGCGGTAGGAAAATACCCAGCACGCGATAGAGTAGCGGGCTGGTTTTGCGTACCACCATTTCAGTGAATTGCACCGTGACTGCGATGACAAGAATAAAGGAAATGGTTCTGAGATAGGCCACATCCAGTGGCACCAGCACATAGGTATAGGTGAGGTAACTCAGCACTGAGGACAGGGTGAGTACAAACGTGGTGGCCAGGGACATGCCCATAGCTGCCTCTAGTTTATTGGAGACGCCCATAAACGGGCATAATCCAAGAAACTGAACCAGCACAAAATTATTCACTAATATGGTGCTTACCAGCACCAGTAAAAATTCCGGCATAACATTCACTAAGTTCGTGGTGGTAGTGAGTGAGATTGTATTCCGATGCGGTTTTATTTAACCCGCATTCCGGGGCTCGCGCCAGAGTCTGGTGATAACAGGAAGATGTCTGCCCCACCGGGCCCCGCGGCCATTACCATTCCTTCCGAGAGGCCAAACTTCATTTTGCGCGGTGCCAGGTTTGCGACCATCACCGTGAGTTTACCCACTAAATCGTCGGGATTGTAGGCAGACTTAATGCCTGCAAATACTTGCCGGGTCTCTCCTCCCAGGTCAAGCGTTAACTGTAGCAGTTTGTCTGCACCGTCCACATGACTTGCAGTGACAATCTTGGCTATTCTCATGTCAATTTTCGCAAAGTCATCGAAATTGATCTGCGCCGCTACCGGGTCGAGATCCAATGCGGTCTTGGGCTTGCCCAGAGCCATTTCTGCTTCTGCTTCGGCTTTTGCCTGTTCGCTCAGGGCGTCGATCTGCTTCATGTCCACACGCTGCATCAAGGCTTTGAATTTATTGATTTCGTGATCCGCCAGCAGGGTGCCATGATCTTGCCAGCTCAGCGCCGGAATATTCAAGAACGCCTCTGCGTCGGCCGCCAACTTAGGTAATACCGGTTTCAGATAGAGTACCAGCAAGCGAAATAAATTCACGCCGACACTGCAGCAATTCAGGGTTTCTGCCTCTTTACCGGGCTGTTTTATCAGCGTCCAGGGGGCTTGTTCATCGATATACTGATTGGCGCGATCCGCCAATGCCATAATGTCGCGCATGGCTTTGCCGAATTCGCGCTGTTCGTAGTATTGGGCGATGGTGTCTGCCTGATTCTGGAAGGCGTGGGTAAGTTCCGGATTGGCATTGGTGCTGCTCAGTTTGCCGCCCAGCTTGCCGATAAAGTTCGCCGTCCGGCTGGCAATGTTAACTACCTTGTTGACCAGATCCGCATTCACACGTTGGCAGAAATCCTCAAAATTCAGATCTATATCGTCGATGCGGCTGCTCAGCTTGGTTGCGAAGTAATAGCGCATGTATTCCGGATTTAGATGCTGCAGATAGGTTTCTGCTTTAATGAAGGTACCTCGGGACTTGGACATTTTGGCGCCGTTCACCGTGACAAAGCCATGGCAGAATATGCCGGTTGGCGTGCGGTAACCGGCACCGGTGAGCATGGCAGGCCAGAATAAACCGTGGAAATTAATAATGTCTTTACCGATAAAATGATACAGCTCGGCTCCGGATTGCGGATTCCAGTAATCCTCGAAATTAAGGTCGCCGCGGCGTTTACACAGGTTTTCAAAGCTGGCCATATAGCCCACCGGCGCGTCCATCCATACATAGAAATATTTGCCGGGCTGGTCTGGGATTTCAAAGCCGAAATAGGGCGCTTCACGGGAGATATCCCACTGCTGCAAGCCGGCTTCCAACCATTCGTTGAGCTTGTTGGCAATGCCTTCCTGCAGGCTGCCGGAGCGAATCCACCGGCTCAGTAAGTCCTGGTATTTGGGCAGGTCGAAGAACAGCTGAGTGTTGGCTTTAAGAATCGGTTGCGCACCGGAGATAGTGGAGCGGGGGTTTTTCAGCTCGCTGGCCGCATAGGTCGCACCGCACTTTTCGCAATTGTCGCCGTATTGATCTTCTGTGCCGCATTTAGGGCAGGTACCCTTTACAAAGCGGTCGGACAAAAACAGACTTTTCTCCGGGTCGAATAATTGCCTGATCTCGCGCTCAACGATATTGCCCTGGTCTTTATTGGTTTGATAAACGCGATTGGACAGGACCCGGTTTTCTTCTGAATGGGTTGTGTAGTAGTTGTCGTACTCCACCAGGAATCCGGCAAAGTCCCGCTCATGTTCCGCCTGTACCCGGGCGATTTGCGCTTCCGGTGTGACCCCCAGCTGTTCTGCTTTGAGCATGATTGCGGTGCCGTGGGCATCGTCTGCGCACACGTAAATACAGTGTTCACCACGCATCTTCTGAAAACGCACCCATATATCGGTTTGGATGTGTTCCAGCATGTGCCCCAGATGGATCGGGCCGTTGGCATAGGGCAGGGCGCTGGTAACCAGTATTTTGCGGGGCGTCGATGTGTTTGCGTCAGTCATGGGTCTCAGTCGTGGCTTCTGTCGTCATTTCTCAGGAAATTAGGAGCAGCAAATTAAGATTCAGGAAATACAGCGGTTTAGGGGCTGAAAATCAGGCGGCTAACTATATCCTTATTAGGGTATGGATTCCAGCGGTGAGGCAGGCGAAGCACCAGATCCGGCTATATTGACCGGGTAAATTGGTTTAGCATAGCGGCCCTGTAATTAGTGATGGTCACCCGCAGTAGCAACCA